>CAJUTJ010000040.1 GCA_910589655.1 uncultured Acetatifactor sp.
ACTAATATCTGCAATTTTCGAGGTTCATTCGAGCCTATTTTTTTGACTCAGTTTTTTCATAGATTATTTGACACTACCCGTGCCTCTGCACGCGTACCAATCAATATTTGGGAGTTTACTTCCAAACTTATACCCATCTGTGTGCTGCGGCACGCACTCAAATCAATAGTTGAAAGCTCTTTTCCGAACTCTTCTCACACTAACCTCCATGATTCCGCTCTGCGGAATCTCAAATCATAATGTAAAATGCCATGTTTTGGGCATTTTTCTAACTGCTTCAGCAGTTTGGGAAACTTAATACTTCTTCGCGAAGCAGCCCTTGCTGCGAGTGAAAATTGCCGAAGGCAATTAGAAGCACTTTTCACGCTAACTCCCATATGCCCGCTTTGGCGGGCACTCAAATCAGGATTGTGAAATGCTCTTTTTCACACTATTTTTGTGTCATTGCTTTTCCGCCCGGCCACAGGAAACGTTTACTCCCCTTCTCCGCATTCTTCTTTTCCAATCACTTTGGCCCATCCGGCCAATACCGCAAACACACTGCCTGCCAGAATTCTGCAGGTAAACTGCCAGTGTTCCTGAGAATGGTTCTGTGCCGCAAAATACCATGCAAGCGGATACAGCGCCAGCAGAATGTATGGCACACCTGCCGGCAACCTCTTCCGGCCTCCTCTGTCCGATTTTAGGATGTCCCGTAACAGCATAATCAGTATCACCACTGCAAGTATGCCATAACACCCGTTGCCGTAAGCTCTTATATTTTCCAGAATCACATTGAAAAATCCGCCTATCCGCGTATATCCTTCCGCAGAATCCGTTCTGGCCGTCAAAGTATTTAGGGCGTCCTTTATGGCCGAACTGCCTGTGAGCAGATCCGTAAGCAGCCATTTTGATGCCCATAATCCAATATATCCATAAAACCACCGCGCACTGCAGCTTATCATTTTGCGTAGATTGCCGCCCATATCCTTCCCGTGAAAATATAGAAATACACATAAGGGATAAACCAACGTAATCAACGGATACGTCAAAAAGTCAAAATAAGCCGTCGCCATACCGATCATCAGGAAAAATTCCCCATATATGCCCTTCCTGTCAAAGGCTCCGTCATACTTTAGCTGCGCCAAAAGCGCCATAACCATAATATAGAAGCAGATGCTCAAGGAAAGGGACGCATATGTACTTACAAAAAACAAAAAGGGAAGGGATATCAGGAACGCCCTTGCAAGCATATATGCTTTTTTCCTGCATAATTGTATTACAACGCTGCCCGCCAGCATCAACTGTACGGCAGAGTTCAAAAGCCTGATTGTATTAAAAGACGTCAATAATAAAAGCGGCTTCAATACCAGCAGATATCCGTGCCAGTATCTGGAATACTCTGTTTCCCGCGGCTGGGGTATGTTCTCCAAATAATCCTTCAGCGAATACCCCGGCCACCAGCCATCCTCCGTTTCACAGGATTCACTGCGGTACATATTCAGTACTTGATCCAGTATACCGTGGTTGTCCGATACATAAATAGCATGTTCCAGCATCAGGCAGTCCGTAAAATTTCCCGTTAATGTGGGTAGATAGCCCTCTATTAAAATCTCATCCTCAAACTCTTTTTCTATCATGTCAAGGGACCAATATACATGCTTCCGCATGGGGTCTGTGGGCAGCAAATGTACCAATAATAGCGCTATAAGCCCCAGTACTGCCCCCAAAAACACCAGCACCGAATCCTTTATGATAGTGTGAAAAATTGCCTTTTTATTCATTATGTTTTTCTCCCGGCACAATCTTATTCGTCATGTAATATAATATCAGGGTTCAAATGCCAGAGAATCCGATGCAAGGCAGACTTCATGCCTTATGGCCTCCTATCTGACGGTTGCGTTCCATGGCCGTAGCTCCCTCTTGAAGATCCGTTCCCTTTAAGATGGCATTTTTACCGTACTTCTTTTTTACGGACAGCATTGCTTCCTGAAGCCTGCGCTCTTTGGCCAGCTTTGCGTCCTCCGCTTCCTTCTCCTTTTCCAATGCCCCATAGTCCGTAAATAACTCCAGCTGCTCAAAGTGTTCCGTTCCCCTGCCTTCCTCTTCATCCGTCACATGGCCGGCCGCCACCGTCACCCGCCTAACCAGCAGATTCCGGTTTACAATGCGGTCATACAACTCTATAACCGCATCCGTGATAATCCGGGTGGAAGAAGTTCTGCGGGGCAAATTGACGGTTCCGTGGGCATGTTTGGGAATCTTTCTCCCATAACGGTCCGTTGTAATCTCTCCCTGATAGCTGCTTTTCTTTTTGGGATCCGCAAGATTGTCAATATCATAACCGACGGTGAGTATCATTTGGTCTGTGGTGAACTTCTTCTCCACAAGGTCTAATACAAGCTGCTCCGTCATTTCCCGGACAATCAGCCTTCCTTTATCGAAATCATAAGGGTGCTGCAGCACTTGACCCGAACTGACGCTATTGGTTTCCGGTTTATATGCTTTGATCAGATCCATGGTGACAGGTTCCCATCCCCATGCGTGATCTATCAGAAGCTCTGCGTTAATGCCGAATAGTTTGTAGAGAAGGTCTTCATTATAGTAATCCCCTGCTCCCCCCAAAGAGCAGCGTGCAATATCCCCCATGGTAAACAGGCCGGCTTCTTCCAGCTTCCTCCGGTAGCCTTGCCCCACCCGCCAGAAATCCGTCAGCGGTCTGTGGTTCCACAGTTGTCTGCGATAACTCATTTCATCCAGCCATGCGATCCGGACACCGTTTTCATCCGGAGTGACATGCTTTGCCACAATGTCCATTGCCACCTTGCATAGGTACAGATTTGTCCCGATTCCTGCAGCGGCCGTGATGCCCGTAGCATCGTAGACTTCTTTTATCATTTTGGAAGCCAATTGTCCCGCCGTCATCCGGTAAACAGACAGGTATTGTGTCACATCCATAAAAACTTCGTCAATGGAGTAGACATGGATATCTTCCGGGGCAATATACTTCAGGTAAATATTATAAATAATTGTACTGTATTCTATATAGAAGGCCATACGGGGCGGAGCAATAATATAGGATACTTCCAGCTCCGGATGTCCCTGAAGCTCGGCAGTATAGCAGGAGGAACCTGTAAATTGCCCGCCGGGCGCCCTTTTCCTGCGCTCCCCATTCACCTCTTTCACCCGCTGTACCACTTCAAACAATCTGGCTCTGCCGGAAATCCCATATGCCTTTAAAGAGGGGGACACGGCAAGACAGATGGTCTTTTCCGTCCTTGCGGCATCCGCTACCACAAGATTTGTGGCAAGAGGATCCAACTGCCGTTCCACACACTCTACGGAGGCATAAAATGATTTTAAATCAATTGCTATATAAACTCTCTGCTTTCCGTCCATACAGTTCTTCCTGCTTTTCTTCCTTTTGATCCCGTCCCCGATGTATTTGCAGCCCAGTCAGTTTTGTCCGTCTGCAAAAAATCAGCAATATATCACCATTGTCATTTTCAACACAATATTGGATATCAATTATTATAGCAGAAAATCCGTTCGATTATCATATATTTTATACAAATTTAATTGCTTTTTTGTTTTTATTATAATATACTTACCCTTACAAATCGATTTAAATGCTTCGCCAGTGAAGCATTCTAATGGTAATTCACCAAATTTTACCACATTCAATAGAATAACGGGACAGGATCCGTCCTCTTGAAAGGAGATTCAATGACCACAAATGATAGTACCACCATTTTAAATACCAAGCTGCGGGACAGCAACAGCAAAATCATTTTTGACGAACCCATTCTTTGCGCCCAGTTCCTTCGGGACTATATTGAAGATATTCCTCTATTGAAAAATGTCCGGCCGGAAGACATTGTGGATGTGTCCGAACAATATGTACATCTCTTTTCCGAAGAACGCAACTCCGACCGGGTGAAAAAGGTACACATAAAAAATGGTACACCGTTTTTTCTTGTTTCTCTTATTGAATACAAAACAAAAGTGGAGTATAATGTAACCATGCAGATATTCCGCTACATGATTTATATTTGGGAAGCCTACGAACGAGAAGAAGAAAAACAGAAAAAAGGCATTTCCAAACAAAAGGGATTCCAGTATCCCCCCATCCTGCCCATCGTATATTATGAAGGAAGGCAGGAATGGACCGTTCCTTTGGATTTTAAAAGCCGCATAATCGAAGG
Organism: uncultured Acetatifactor sp.; assembly: GCA_910589655.1. Lineage (GTDB taxonomy): Bacteria > Bacillota > Clostridia > Lachnospirales > Lachnospiraceae > Acetatifactor. Next base: position 4,185 of record CAJUTJ010000040.1, read on the forward strand.
CGACACTTTCGCAAAATATGTTCCCGACTTCCGCTATTATCTGGTTCCCTTGCGAAAATATAGTGACAGAGAACTTTTGGACAGAGAAGATGAAATCTCGCTGATTATGCTGATCAATAAGCTGCAAGAAATGAATGACATATCTTCCTTTCGTTCATTACCCAAAGAACAATTGGATGCAATTCTGAAAGATACCCCTGATCATATAGTGGACATTATAGCGGATATGCTGCTGGCTTTTCTGTTAAAATCAAATGTTTCCGCCAACGAAGCGGAAAAAGTAGTGGGAAAAGTAAAGGAGAAGAATATGGGACAGCTATTTGCGGATATGGAACCAATAGACATTCAGGCAGAGCAAGCAAAAATCCGGATACAGAAGAAAGAAATTGATACCGAGCGGCAGGAAATTCAAACTCAGAGACAGGAAATTCAAACTCAGAGGCAGGAAATTCAAACTGAACGGCAGGAAATTCAAACTGAACGGCAGGAAATTCAAACTCAGCAGCAGGAAATTCAAACTGAACGGCAGGAAATTCAAACTGAACGGCAGGAAATTCAAACTCAGCAGCAGGAAATTCAAATTGAACGGCAAAAACTAGATGCTCAAAAACGTGAGTTGGAACTTATGAGACAAGAAATACTGGCAGAAAAAGAAGCTCTTATAACAATCCGGAATCAATAGCGGCCATTCATTAAATTGTCATAATTTCTTTCTGGATTTCTGCGAAACAGCCAAAAGCCTGATTCTCAGGCTTAGCTGTTTCGCAGAAAAACACCGGAAGCGGGCGTTTTTATCCGGACTTGAAATTCCAAAGAACGGAATCATGGAACCTTAGCAGTTTGGGATTATAAGACGAAGCAGAACGGAACCCAACACGCCACCGGCTCCAAAAAATGCTATGCCTAAACTGCCGCATCTCTTTTTAGGTATAGAAAACCATATGCAGGAAGCTCCACATTCACTGCTTCCATTTTATCACCGGATATCATATCTCTATAAATACCGTCTGTTTCCTGAATCCGCGCCGTTTTATCATACTCGCTGAAATTAAATATCCCAAGGATTTTCTCGCCTTCGTAGTGCCTCGCGATACATAGCAGGCCGGCATCAAAAGTATCAATCGTCCATGTGTCCGCCTGACAGACAAACACCTTTTCTGACTTTCGGATTTTTTCCAATCGGTTCAATCCGTTAAAAATCCTGCCCGGTACACTGGTTTTATCCTGAATCTGTTCTGCCAGCTTCCAAGGAAAAGCTCCCCGGTGAATATAGCGGGAATCATCCGCCTTATCGGCATCCTTCTTATATGTATAATCATTCAGCTGCCCGACTTCATCGCCGCTATACAATACGGGGATTCCGGACTGCATAAACATATAAGCGTGAAGCATGACATCCAGACGGAGAGCCTTTTCCACAGCCTCTGCATTTTGTGTAAGCTCGGCTGTTTCCAAACCACACATGGAAGCTGTCGTTCCGCAGAAGCGGGCATCTCCCGTCACAGGATCCGCATTATACAGCTCTCCCCGGCTGTTGCTTGCACCCTCAAGACCCTGAAAATAATTGTTCAAGTATTGTTTATGAGAACGCTCTTCCATTCCCTCACTGCGCAAAGTATCATAATCCAATCCCCATCCGATATCATCATGGCAGCGCAGATAGTTTAAGAATATGTAATCCTTTGGCAGACTGCTCACAATATCCAGCTGCTTCTTCAATAGGCTCACATCTCTGACAGCCACCGTATGCCAAGTTGTGGCCATCGTAGTCACATTGTAAAGCATGTGGCATTCCGGCTTTTCCACCGTACCGAAATAAGGCGCCACCTTCTCCGGCTCCATAACCACCTCCCCCAAAAGCAGCACGCCCGGACAGACAATTTCACAGATCATACGCATCATACGCACAATTGTATGTACCTGCTTCAGATTCCGACACTGTGTATTCAATTCCTTCCAAATATACGGAACCGCATCCAGCCGGACAATGTCAATTCCTTTGTTTGCCAAAAACAAAAAGTTATACATCATTTCATTAAAGACCCGCGGATTCCTGTAATTCAAATCCCATTGGTAAGGATAAAAGGATGTCATTACATAATGCCCCGAATCCGGCAGCCACGTAAAATTCCCCGGAGCCGTCGTGGGAAATACTTGGGGTACTGTCTTTTCATACATTTCCGGAATGGCTTGGTTGTCAAAGAAGAAATAACGGCTCATATACTCGCCGTCCCCTTGCCGCGCCTTTTTAGCCCACTCATGCTCCTCCGATGTATGATTCATCACAAAATCCATACAGATATTTATGTTCTTTCTGTGGCATGCGGCGGCAAGCTGCTCCAGATCCTCCATTGTGCCCAGTTTTTCCTGTACCTTCCGGAAATCCGATACCGCATATCCTCCGTCGGATCTCCCTTTGGGGGTCTCCAGAAAAGGCATCAGGTGAATATAATTTACATTACTTTTCTCAAGATAATCGAGTTTAGCCTTCACACCGGATAGATTGCCCGCAAAATTATCAATGTAAAACATCATGCCAAGCATGTCATTCTGCCGATACCAGTGAGGATATTCTTCACGCAGCCTATCCCGCTTTTTTAACTCTCCATCCCTCTCCCCGTAAAATCGGGACAGATTATCACACAATTCGGCAAACATAGAGCCGTTATTATACAACTCCATATACAGCCAGCGCAGTTCGTCATGATGACGCTCCAACCGTCTACGATAGATAGAATCCTGTTTTTCTGTTTTCGCCATATTTTCCACCCTTTCAAACTGCCGCAAAGGCGGTATAAATGCTCCCGCCTCGTTACCGGCAAAACAGCATACTTCAAAAAAGGCCTCTTATTCATCCTTCTTCCACAGGAGTAATTTTCAGTTTATCCATATCATCCATCATTTGGTTACAGCGGATGTCGATGACAGGACCTCCGGTGCCCTCAATATATTCTCTGGTAATGGTTACACGCCCGATATTATCATCCTTGGGAATTTCATACATAATATCCAGCATAAATTCTTCAATGATGGAACGAAGCGCCCTCGCACCTGTCTCCCGCTTCATGGCCTTTTCCGCAATGGCCTCCAGCGCACCCTCCGTAAATTCCAGTTTTACCTCATCCAATTCCAAAAGCTTCTGATACTGCTTTAAAATAGCATTCTTCGGCTCCTTTAACACCTGTATCATCATTTCCTTGGAAAGACCCTCCAAAGTATAAATAATGGGCAGACGTCCGATAAACTCAGGAATCATACCGAATTTCCTGATATCCTCCACCGTCACCTTGGATAAAATATTCTTGTCCTTATTATACTTGTCCCTTAACTCGGAATTAAATCCGATAGAAGCCGTCTTAGTCAGGCGTTCTTTGACAATATCCTCTAAATCGGGAAATGCTCCTCCGCAGATAAACAAAATATTGCGCGTATTGACTGTGGCGAGGGGCACCATGGCATTCTTACTGTTGGCTCCCACGGGAACCTCCACCTCTGCGCCCTCCAGCAGCTTCAGCATTCCCTGCTGCACGCTCTCACCGCTGACATCCCGGGAATTGGTGTTCTTCTTTTTGGCAATCTTATCAATCTCATCTATAAAAATAATTCCGCTCTCGGCCTTCTCCACATCATTGTCCGCCGCAGCCAGCAGCTTGGACACTACGCTTTCAATATCGTCGCCGATATATCCTGCCTCCGTCAGAGATGTGGCATCCGCAATGGCAAGGGGCACATCCAAAAGTCTTGCCAGTGTCTTTACCAGATAAGTCTTACCGCAGCCCGTAGGCCCTATCATCAGCATATTGGATTTTTCAATCTCGATTTCGTCCATGGTGTTGGTGGCAACACGCTTATAATGATTGTAGACAGCCACGGAAATTACCTTTTTGGCATGTTCCTGCCCCACTACATACTCGTCCAAACTGGCCTTAATCTTATGAGGTGCAGGAATATCCTTAATATTGAGAACCGGCTGTACGCCTTCCTTCTTTTTCTTCTTTTTCAGCTTCTGCTTGTTAGGGATGCCGCCGTCACCCTGTAAATCCGCCAGATTTACGAAGCTGATATTCGGAAAACCTCCCTGTTTGCTGAGTTGATCCAATTCGCTTTGAAAACGGGGATCATGAAGCATCCCCTGATAGTCAAACTGGCTCACCGTCTCCATAGTCTTATGCATACAGTCATTACAGACACAGATATTATTGGGCAGCTTAAACATTTTTCCCGCCTTGCTTTCCGGTCTGCGGCAGACAAAGCACACGTCTTCATAATCACTGTTCTTATTTTCCTCTTCGGTTATAATTTTCTTTTCAGAAGTTGTATTATCATTTTCATTATAATTGTCCGGCATAATGTCCCCCATTCTTTCAATTCTTCTACGCGATTCTGATATGAGTATACTCGATAATTCCGTTATATACAAGTGAACTTTTTCTAAATTGGATCGCTTCGTTCTTTTCCGGTTACTGTTCACACCCACGCCACCGCGAGGCGTTTTCACGCGTTTTTTGCGTGACAAACCCGAGGGCAACCTGCGCGAAACCGCTGTTTTGCGGTTTCTGTGCATGTGTTACTGGTCACGGAGTGAACAGTAACCTTTTCCGTTGCTATCCAAACGATTATTCTAATCGCTTGGGTTTGATCGCGCAAAAAGCAATCCATTTTAATTTTTTAGAATGAGCGAACTTCAAGAATTGAAAGATTGAGGGAACATGAAATGCGAAGCAGTCCGCGGTATCGGCATACTATCATCATATTAATAGAAAACACGATCCAGCGCTCCATCCTGCCGGTAAACCAATCTGTTTTCATCCGATATCCAGCTGCTTCTTTATGCTCTTCACCGTGACCCGGTATACGCCGGCAACCACCCCGCAGATGATAAACACCAGCACAAGGCATATGATTAGTGCAATCATTTCATAAAAAGTAATCCGGCCGTCATTTGCATAAAGGATCATGGCAAACAGAACATACATAATCCCCATCCCCACCAGCGAAGGAACTCGAAACACATTACCGCATTGGCTGCGTATCTCCTTCTCCAAAAATCCGGGGGACGCCCCCAGCTTCTTCAAATCGTCAAAAACATAGCGATTATTCAAGGCAATGGTCTGACAGCGGGTGTAACATACCACCAAAGATGTGGTGAGGCATACAATAAATATAAAAAGGAACATCATATACAGGACACCCATCCTGCATAAGTAGTCATTGATCAGCAGAATCCGGAATTTGGGTTGATACCGCCATCTCAGCTGAAAATTCATGGAATCTGCCTCATCATAACTAATCATGAAGTCTTTTCCCAGTTCCGTATCCATCCAATAAATCTCGCCTGCTTCCTCCGCGGTTATCTTTTCCACCCGGTTATAGAAATCGGCATACTCACAGCTTTCATCGAAGGATGCCAGAAAACGGCCGTAAAATTCTTTGGCAAAGGAATAAGAATCCTCTCCCTCCACATTAAACTGCATAATTCTTCCCCGCCATTGATCCGTCAGTCCTTCCTCCAAGATGCGATAATCTTCCTTGTCAATGACATAATATCCTATCATTTCTGCCAACAGGTCATAGTGCAGATACCCGGCGAAGCTCGTGGAGATTCCTTTTTTCGTAACCATATTTGTCAAATCCTGTGCACTTTTGTTTGCATAAATATTTGACTCATCCCGATTGGTTACGCAGAAATAGGTTCCCGGTTCTACATCCACACTCTCTCCGGTGAGTGCACTGTAAGCATCTTCGGAAAGAATTTGAGCCTCCTCACAGACAGGAAGATACTCAACATGATATCGATTGCCCTCTTCTTCAACATTCACATATCCGCCGATTGCCAGTGAAATATAATCACAGCCCGCCCAATCCTTGGTAGTGAGTCCGTATTTCTCCGCCAGCTCCTTTATTTCATCTTCTTCCGGCACCTTCTGATCCGCCCTGTACTGGTAAAAATAGTCATAGGGATAGCTCCGATAGCTAAGCATTGTGGAAGTTCCGGAAGCAGGCAGATAAAACATCGCAAAACAGCCTCCTGCGATCAGCAGTGTGATTACCAAAAGGTTGTTGACCGTCTGTTTTGCCTGAAACTTCATCATTCCACGGGAAATGATATTTTTATACGGATTTTTCTTATTCCTTCCCCAACCGTATACCACCGTGTAAAGCATCGTCATATAAAGGCCTGCTAACATAGGCACATATAAAATTGACGTCCACGAAGGAGCATAGGCGCTGAACAGTATCTGCCATACATAGGGTGCAAAATAACCCATGGCTCCGCCGGCGAAAATAAGCAGCAGCCCCACAGGCCCGCACCATCGTCCCAATTCCTTCACCGGTTCATTGGTGTGCTCCTCACGGATAACTTCCATAATATTGGTTCTCTTCAAATACCGCCAAGCGGTGATGCAGGCAAATCCAACCACCAGCAGGAAAAAGGCTGCCGAAATGAACAGGCAGCGAAAGTCAAGAACAAGCTTCATTTCCGAGCTGTCCACCAGAACCAGACGAAACAAACTCCACAGAATCCACACAAACGGTAAACCTGCCGCAGCCCCTGCGGCGGCAGATACGCCGCTGAGCAAGAGCACCTCCCGGAAAAGTCCGGGCAGCAGCCGTTTCCTTGAAGCCCCCAGAGCCATCAAAATTCCCAGTTGCGCCGATTTATGCCGGAAGAAAAGTCCGGCCGCATATATGGTAAATACGATGCAGCCCGTAAGAGTCATCACAAATATGGCATACATCTGTTTCCGGCTGTCACCGCCGGAAGGAAATACCGTCTGTACCGTCCTCGAGCACATAAGCGCCGAGTAAGCCGAAATAATCATCAACGCCATAAAGTTACAGAACAGGTAGAGTCTTGAATGCTTCCTGCCGGCTCTTTGTAATTTTAGTTCCATTGTTTTCATTGTCAATGTCATACTAACCCTCATTTCTATGATTTACGCTTAAGCGATTTTGCAGCAAGCCCTTTATGGGGACAAAGCCGCAGACACATGTTATGCGCTCATTTCCTTAATCACACCCAGCAGTTCATCCTGAAATTCACTCCTGCTGCCGTCTTTTTCCAGCTGCCTGTAAAGAGTTCCGTCCTTCAACAAAATTACTCTGTCACAGAAGGATGCCGCAAAGCTGTCGTGAGTCACCATAAAAATGGTTGCGTTCATTTTATCCTTTGCTTCGATAAAAGTCTCGATCACGGCGCGGCTGGACTTGGAGTCCAGATTGCCCGTAGGCTCATCCGCCAAAATGACCATGGGATTATTAATCAGACTGCGGGCCACTGCCGCCCTTTGTTTCTCACCGCCGGAAATCTCCGCCGGATATTTATTTACAATATGTCCTATACCGAATAAGCTTATGAGCTTATCCGCAAGCTCCTCCCCGTCCCGTCCGACTTCGCCTTGCACAATACGCGGCACAAGGATATTCTCCCGTATGGTAAGACCGTCCAGAAGCATGAAATCCTGAAATACAAACCCCAGCTTCGTATTTCTGATCTTTGCCAGCATTTCTTCATTCTGTCCCGCGAGCTTGGTGCCGCCCACCGTAATACTCCCGCCGTCAAAAGGAATGTAACAGGAGATACAGTTTAACAGTGTGGTCTTGCCGGAGCCTGATGGCCCCATGACCGCCACAAATTCTCCCTGTGCCACATGGAAGTCGATGCCCTTCAGCACTTGGTATTTGACTTTTCCGACTTCATAAGATTTGTGCAAATCCTTTACATACAACATAAAACTGCCTGCCTTTCTTTTATAAAAATCCTTTTCGTTACATCCACAGCATAACACAAATGAAAAAATGCGTTTAACGATATGTAATATCCGGCGCCATAGATGTCAAGTTTGCGGTCCGGCTGACAGGTTTGTAAAGTTTGGATATATTTCATGTAAAGTTTGGATTGAAAAAAAGAGGATTCGAAACAAAAAATATGATAAACTATACATAGTTTACGGATTTTGTCTAAATGAATTTCCTGTCGGTTCACCTGTCCATCCGTAAGACGCATCCATGCTTCCTTGGCAGGAAATTCTCCGGAACGGGTTCCGAACCTTTCGGAACGGTTCCTGATAACAATATGACGACGTATATGAAAGGTGTTTCCCATAGGCGTGCAGACCGGGGAATGATTTTTCAGACATGCTCTAAGGAAAGGTGTGACCACTATGCTTCGTATTGCACTGTGCGACGACGAGCCGGAGGCCAGAGATGCCCTCCGCATACAATTGGAAAAATTATTGGTTGAGGAAGTCGAAGAGATCGTATATGAATTTTCTTCCGGCAAAAACACTGTTTCATGGCTTGAAAAGCATCCCGGTGAAATAGACCTTCTCTTTTTGGATGTGGAAATGAAAGGATTAAACGGTGTGGAAACGGCAGAACGGATCCGACAGTTTGACAAAAACATAGTCATCGTGTTCGTCACCGGATATACGGATTATGTTTTCGACGGTTATCACACGGGTGCATGGGATTATATCATAAAGCCTGCCGCCGAGCAGAAACTCAGAGAGCTTCTCGTCCGTGTCCGGGCAAAACTGGATTCGGAAAAGGAACAGGTATTTATCCTTAAGAATATGGACGGCACATGGCGCTTCCGGCTGTGCGATACATTGTATTTCTACTCCGACAGACGCCGCTGCATCCTTGTCACAAAGCACGGCGAATATCCCTTCTACGCAAAACTGGACGACATCGAATCCCGGCTCGCTCCCCGTTTTATCCGGATTCATCAGAGATATCTCGTGAATCCGCAGAACGTCGATCATGTGGCCGGTGAATCCGTCACTTTAGGTTCATCACAGCTTCCCTGCAGCAGAAAATACCGTGACGCGGCAATGAACAAAATCGCCAGAGAAATGTTAAAAGACAATGTGCTAATTTAAATCAGGCTGTCGTCCCGGTTGTGAACCGGTCAGTCCCCGTACCAATAATGAAATTCATGACAGGAGAGAACAAACAGTGACTGCATTTTTTATTCAGATTTTTTGGATACTTATGTCCACAGTAAGTACATGGCTGATTATGAATGCCTTGGGATATCTGGTTCAAACAGGCCGGCGGCTGTGGAAAAAATTCCTGATGTTCTGCGGCTGTTTTCTTCTTGACACCGTAATAATATACATCGGCGATCCCTTTAATATTCTGGCAGTACTGCCTTGCTTTCTCTTGACTGTCCTTCTGGCCTGCGAAGGAACTCTCTGGAAAAAGATTACGGTGGGAGCAATGTATGCCAGCACCTTTTTTTCCTTTAACGCCTTGAGAGATAACTTTTTTCGCCCCTATGCAATCTACCTGCTTATGAGCCGCTCCCCCGAAAAATACTATATGCATCCATCTTCCTTTTTTGAGAGTTACTATGTCGATTCCCACTTATTTATTCGGTTTTCCCATATACAGTATATACAATTCTTTTCTGCCCTTTTCAGTTTATTGTTTGCAGCCTTTTTATATGTGGGCATCCGTAAATTTGCACCGGATAAAGACTATACCCTTTCCGACAGATTGTGGCGTTTGCTCTTCCTGCTTACGGCAACCCCTTTCGGTGTGGTGCTCAACATAGTTACTTTATTCCACATGCCGGATACCGTCAACGACATCTATCAAAGTATACCCGCAAAATATGCCGTTTTGCTTATTATCACCCTATTGTCTTTTGTCAGCCTGCTATGGTGCATCACCGTGCTGGCCAGGCAGCAGAAGCTGGAACAGCGAAATCTGCTGTCGGAAACCAACCGAAAGTATTACGAAGCCATGGAACAGCAGCACTTTGAAATACGGCGGCTGAAACATGATCTGGCCAATCATATGCAGATATTGTCCACACTTCCTATAGAACAGAGAGAGTCCTATCTCAAAAAGCTGGCTCAAATCCCTACGGTCATGGAGTCCCTTGCTTATTGCGGCGATGCCACCGTCAATGCCGTTCTGTCCGTAAAAAAGGCTGCCATGGACCGCTGCGGCATCCGCACGGAACTGTCCGTGGATATTCCGGAAGAACTTCCCTTTGACAAAGTGGATGTCTGTGCGCTGTATGCCAACGCATTGGACAACGCTATTGAGGCCTGTTTAAAGTTGAATGAAGAAAAACGTATCATCATAGTAAAAAGCAAAGCACAAAAGGGATTATTCTGTCTGGAGGTGGGCAATCCCGTTTCCTCTGCCGCCCAGTTTCCAAGCTCTTCCGGCTTAAATGCCTCCGAGCTTCCGAATCGTCCGGACACGAGAACCGATTTCCAAAGGCCATCCGGCTCTTTAAAGTCCGGCCATCTTCTGCCCACCACCAAAGAAGATAAGGCAAATCACGGTTTCGGTCTAAAGAGCATGGAAGAAATCGTGGCAAGATACCATGGCAGCATGGAGCTGAATATACAAGACGAAATTTTTAACCTGTTTCTGTACATTCCGTTATAGCAGATATTAAAAACCCTTTATCCGATTGTCTCCCTCCTCCGCCTTGCACCGATTCATTGATTATTTGTGCCGCCAATGGCGGCATGTTTGAAAGTGTGAAAAAGGATATTTTACAATCCTGATTCGTGTGCCCGCCAGAGCGCACAGATGGCAGGAATGAATTTTGAAACACGCTCTATGGCAATCCCCATAAAAACGGCGCCGGAAAACAGAAATACGGCAAGCTTAAAGCCCTCACAGACTTCGAACAGGAACCAGTACAGCACATTGCCTGTGTTTTATTTCCTTAATATCTTTTCCATAGACTTCCCTTTTACCAGTTCGTCCACTAATTTATCCAAATATCTGATCTTTTGCATCATAGGATCTTCAACCTTTTCCACACGCACACCGCACACGGATCCTGTAATCAATCCGCAATTGGGATTCATACACGGAGCTTGTTCAAAAAAGGTTTGATAATCCACATCTTTCCCCAGCTGCCGCTCCAGACCGTTTTCATCATATCCCGTGAGCCAAAAAATAATTTCGTCAACCTCCTGCTTCGTCCGTCCCTTCCTCTCCGCCTTTTGGACAAGCAGAGAGTAGATTTTCGATAGTTTCATCGCGAACACTTTACTGTTTTCCATAATATTTTTCTCCGTCCTTACCTACATATGGCTATGGAGAACGGCGGAAGAACCTCGTTCCCGCTGCCATGATATATAAGCTGTCATATGAATATACCCCCGCAGTCTGATGCGAGGGTATGATTGGGACAGGCACTTTTGTCCGTCCGCCGGTCTTCATTATTTCAAATTAATCTGCTGTCCTATATTGATATTGTTTAAATTCTTGATCTGAGGGTTTTTAGCCGCCAGCTGCGCAAGCGTCATACCGTTTGACCGTGCAATCTTGGACAGGGTATCTTTTGCCTGTACGGTGTAAGTAGAGCCGGTGGTGCCGTTTGCAGGCGCGCCGTTTCCATAATGTGCCGACAGATAAAGAGGTCCATACCAAGGAATATCGTTATCCATAGCAGCGTTTGAAGGAATGGTTACGACATAGTTCACGCCCTCGTAGGTGTATTCCATCACCAGAGTCACGTTGGTCTTCTTTAACAGCTCTTTCATTTCTCCGTTGGACAAAGAAGTTACCCCCGTCACTTTGACAGTATCTCCGCTCTTTGCATCGGCAATCTCCGTCCCCACATCCGGAAGGGAAGCCGCACTGTCATTGGAACCACTGCTGCTTCCGGAATTTTCGTTGTCATCCGAGTCATCGCTGTCGTCAGGGTTTCCTCCATCATCGGGGTTTCCTCCTTCGTCAGGGTTTTCTCCATCGCCGGGATTTTCTCCATCACCGGGGTTTCCTCCATCATCGGGGTTTTCTCCATCGCCGGGGTTTTCTCCATCATCGGGGTTTTCTCCATCGCCGGGGTTTTCTCCATCGCCGGGATTTTCTCCATCACCGGGGTTTTCTCCATCACCGGGGTTTTCTCCCTCACCGGGGTTTTCTCCCTCACCGGGGTTTTCTCCCTCGCCGGGAGTATTTCCGCATGTGGACTCATCAAAGAAATTAACTGTGTAAGATACCGGAGCGCCAAGCCCCTCTATGGTTACACGGTAGGAATCTCCTGCGACGTATTTTGCTCCATCGGGGCGGAAAATAATACATCCCTGTTGTCCATATCCGCCGTTATCTACATTGAAATATCCGTCCGCACTTGCGGAAGAAAATGTCCATGTTTGGCCGTCGGACACTTTTGTAAGGGTAACGGTAACACTGTCTTTATCCACCTCGTTTCCCATGGAAACAGACCAAGGATAAACATCGTGGAAATACTCTATGGGCATATTCTGTGCAGGCCACGCCACTCCTGTTTCCGCTGCTCCTGTATTACTCATATCAGAAGAATACATTGCGTTGTAAGTGCCGTTTGTTCCTGTCACGGCTCCAAAGCCAGTCTTCCCCATTTCAGGATTAATGCACCAACGCCTATGTCCTAAACGGTCTATATTGGAATCATCATAATCAGCCATCCAGCCATTAATAAGAGAGTCTTTAAATGTCTGGGATGCCCATGGAGCATGTGCAATATTGGATGATTTCGCACCGTCTGCTGCCAGTTGGAACAATTCATCCTCCATACCGTCAGGTTTTTGCGGATAATGTGTTAATTCCTTATTTACATAGTTCACCAAACTTGCCGCCTGAGTCATCTGATTGTAGGTATCGTCCAGCGTTACATTATCCTGCACTCCTGCAATAAATCGAATCTGGTTCAGCATGGTCACGGCTCCGTCCAAAGTGTCCTGAGACAAACTGCCCGGTGCATACGGCTGTGCGGTAACAGGATCTGTGGAAAAAGCAAGTCTGGCTCCTGTCACTGCCGCATCACTGTTCATTCGATCCAGAATTTCCTGTTGGGTGTGATAGGTTACATTCAATCCCACAGCCACCGGTTCTTCCGCTCTTACCGGCTGCATGTCCAAAGAAGTAACTGCCAGCAAACCTGTCAAAAGAACTCCGGCGCATCCCGAAAATGCCTTAACAAATTTCTTTCTCATTTTTAATCTCCTATGCCTTCTGTTTTACCGGTGTGCTTATTTTGCTTCTCTTAATGCCTATGGCTCTTTACCTCCTCTCTTCCTTCATTCTCCTGCATCCCGGCGTCTGCCGAGTGATGCAGCCGACACACTTACTCTTTTCATATCCACCGGAAATATGCATCTTGAGAATCGTGCCTGATATAATAGATACCGATAGCAGTATACTCTCCCTACTCATAATAAGTCAAGAGCTTGGGGAACATGCCAATCCTGCAAGCCCTCCGCTTGTTACTGTTCACTCCGTTCACAGCAACCTATGCACAGAAATCGCAAAACAGCGATTTCGCGCATGTCTGTCTCGGGTTTATCACGCAGAAACAGCGTGAAAACACCTCGCGGCGACAGCGAGTGAACAGTAACCTCCGCTTGGTCACTGTTTGCCCGATGCTGCCGTAAGGTATTTTCACACAGGTGCTGTTCGACATCCATCAGACAGACATATTTTAGTAATTTCCGGGCACAGGCTGCCGTGAACGGAGCGGGCAGCAATTCCTGTTCGATCCGGTTACCGCAGCCTATGCACGGAAATCGCAAAAACTGCCATTCCGCACATACCAAATCACAGCCGCCGTTGTTCAAAATGATTGCAATTACCATTTAAACGTAGTATTCTATATATCAATAAAACAGTCTTATCCCTTTTGCTTTTAAGCCGGTGAACAAATAACCTATAGGACACAATTATTATATAAGAAAGGTTTACAGCATGAAAGAATCATTTCACATTGTCAGCGACGGCTCCTGCGACCTGCCACCGGAGCTTGCACAGGAAAAAAACATTACCATAGTACCCTTTTATGTATCCTTTGACAACGAACATTATTTCAAAGAAAATGTGGAAATCGACATCCGGGATTTCTATCGGCAGATGGTTGAGAACAAGGGAGTGTATCCCAAATCTTCCATGCCTTCCATCCAAGATTATGAAGAGGCGTTTCTTCCCTTTGTGGAGGCGGAACTTCCGGTAGTCTGCATTTGCATCACTACAAAATTCAGCGGCTCCATGCAATCCGCTTTAAATGCCCGGACACTTCTGCTGGAAAAATATCCCCGGGCGGAAATCACGGTCATCGATGCTGCTGTTAATACGGTTTTACAGGGTCAGTATGTGCTGGAGGCAGCGGAATTACGTGATCAGGGGACAAGCTATCAGGATACCGTTGCACGGCTGGAAGAAATTAAGCATACCGGAAGAATCTTTTTTACGGTGGAAAACATGGAGTACTTAAGACATGGCGGAAGAATCGGCAAAGTGGCCGCTCTTGCCGGAGGCGCTTTGGACATCCGCCCTATTATTACTCTAAAGCAAGGTGAAATTTTTCCTTCCGGAATCGACCGCGGACGGAAACGCACTACCAAGAAGGTCATGAATCTCCTTTTGAAATATCTTCAGGAAAGCACTCTGGGCATTGATTGTTACAGCCTTGCGGTGGGGTACGGATACGATCAGGAGGAGGGGCTCGCCTTTCGGGAACAGGCATTGGCTCTATTGCGGGAAAAAGGATACGGCATCGACAGTATGCCCGTCTATCAGATCGGCGCCACCATCGGTGTCCACACCGGTCCCCATCCTCTCGGTTTCGGAATCATCGAAAAGGGAATCCGTCCTGTAAAGGGATAAATACAAACTACTTTTATCCGCATTGCAATGATAACGCATTCATAGTTATAACCCTTGTGTGCTTCGGCACACACTCCAAACGATATTTGGAAGTAAGCTTCCAAACTCTCCCATCCGGCCATGAATGCGTTACCGTTTAAGCAACAGGATTCATTTAATCACAGCACAATGATTCCCCATACATCACTTCCGTTTTTACAAAAACCGTACAAAAACATTCTACGGCTGCTGCCAGTGTAAAGTACCATAAATTTGTAGTTGACATTTCTCAGCCGGACTATATAAAATAAATTAACGTCTAAAAGAACGGCATAATTTCCACTCGACCATACAATTGGATATTTCCTGCTGTGGCACTCCTGCATCCGGAGACACGGCTTTTTCCCGTTAGATTCAGTTGGGCAAACCCCATAGGTGGAAATATCTTCATCCGAACTCCGGAAAGGAACAATATACAATGCACATTTTACTAATTACTCCCACCTCCGTATCCGTGGAATTACAGAATAACGATTCTTATTACACGGATTCCTTTGAAGTGATTTTAAACGGCAAGTCCTTAGGAATGCGCGAGAAAAATTCCTTCTCCCTTTACGATTTGGAGCCGGATCACAGCTATACACTTCAGGCTCTTACAAAGGGCGGAATAAAAGAGCTGTCTTTCCGCACCTTAAATCGCCGGGAAAAGGTCTACCGCTCTCCGAAGGAAGGCGGCACAGAGGACGACACGGCAGGACTGCAGCAAGCCGTCAACAGTCTTGCAAAGGACGAATACTTAACCATTTCAGGTGTCTATAAAGCCACCGCATTATTTTTAAGGGACGATCTGATTCTTCACCTTCCCAAAGGTTCCCGGCTGATAGGTGAAACGGATCGTACCGTCTTTCCTGTGTTAAGAGCCGACGAAGAAAAAAACGGCATTGTGCTTGGGACATGGGAGGGACGGGCCGACGATTCTTTCGCCAGCCTTATCACCGGTATCGGTGTGAAAAATGTCTGCATTTACGGAGAGGGAATAATCGACTGCAATGCACAGTCCGGCGACTGGTGGGTTGACCATAGAACCAAGCGCATTGCCCGGCGGCCAAAGGGCATTTTCCTCCACACCTGTGAAAAGATTGCTCTGGAAGGCATTACCGTCTGTAATACCCCTTCTTGGAACCAGCATCCCTTTTACTCAAAGGATCTGAAATACATAAACATGAATCTGCTCAATCCCGCCGATTCCCCGACCACAGACGGATTGGATCCGGAATCCTGTGATAATGTTCTGATAGCAGGCGTAAGAATCAGCGTGGGCGACGACTGCATCGCCGTCAAGTCCGGCAAAATTGACTTTGCGCGCAAATACCACACTCCCTCCTCCCATATCACCATCCGCAACTGCCTGATGGAGTACGGCCACGGAGGCGTCACACTGGGAAGCGAGAACAGCGGCGGTATTCAGGATGTATCGGTAACAAACTGCATTTTCCGGCAGACAGACAGGGGGCTGAGGATCAAAAGCCAGAGAGGCCGCGGCAATCTGGCCGTCATCCAAAACATCGCCTTCCGGAATATCCGGATGGATGACGTGAAGGCTCCTTTTGTCATCAATGCCTTCTACAAAGCAGGCAACGACGAATATGATAACCGATTTGAGCGCACCTACCGGGAGCCCAACGATCTTACCCCTGTGTTCAAAGAATTCAAATTTCAAGACATTATTTGCGAGAACGTGTCCTACGGTGTGGGATTCTTTCTGGGACTGCCCGAATCCATGCTGGAAAAAGTGACACTGCAAAATATAACCGTCTCCTACAAGCCCGATGCAGCCCCCGGCGAAATGGCTATGACCGCTTGGAAAGAAGAGTTTAAGCATGTGGGCTTTGTATGCGAAAACGTAACGGAATTGAAGTTGGAACAAGTGCAATTTAAGAATCCCCCCAGCCAAAAATATATTCTAAAAAACATAACCACCCTCACAGAACACCAATGAGATTTTGGGCACTGTAGTGCAGAGACGGTACTGGGACTTCCAGTCTCGTAACGAAAGTGCCCCGGGAGAATTTTCAGCTAAGCACTTTTAGATGAAAATTGCTCCCGTTTCAGGGGGGCACTGCAGTGTAGAGACGGTACTGGAATTACCAGTCTCGTAACGAAAGTGCCCCGGGAGAATTTTCAGCTAAGCACTTTTAGATGAAAATTGCTCCCATTTCAGGGGGGCACTGTAGTGTAGAGACGGTACTGGAATTACCAGTCTCGTAACGAAAGTGCCCCGGGAGAATTTTCAGCTAAGCACTTTTAGATGAAAATTGCTCCCGTTTCAGGGGGGCACTGCAGTGTAGAGACGGTACTGGAATAGGAGAAACCAAAATGGATACATTATTATTTGCATTAAATGCCATATTGCCCATCATATTATTAATTTTGCTGGGTTATCTGTTGAAAACAAAAAATTTTCTGGATGAAGGCTGGTTCAAAAAAGGCAACAAGCTCGTTTTCCGTGTCTGCCTGCCCTGTATGCTGTTTATCAACGTATACAGTATCCAATCCTTCACCTCAATTAACTGGTCCGTCGTAGTCTACTCCGAAATTGCCATTCTGGCTGCATTTTTTATCGGGCTTTTGACCGTGAAGCTGACTGTACCTGACAACAAGCAGAAGGGTGTCATTCTGCAATGTGTCTTCCGCTCAAACTTTGCCATTATCGGGCTGACTCTCGCGGAGTCTCTGGGCGGTGTAGAGGGAAGAGGCATTGCTGCTGTTCTCAGCGCTTTTTCCATTCCCACCTTCAACATCCTTGCCGTCATTGCGCTGACTATGTTTCTTGGCGGAGAGGACGGACACAAGGCGGACATCAAAGACGTACTTATAAAAATAGCAAAAAATCCCCTAATAATCGGTGTTGTATGCGGCCTGATTACCTTGGGAATCCGTTCCCTCATCCCTGTAAACGCTGACGGGGAACTCCTGTTTTCTCTCTCGGGCAGCCTGAAATTCCTATATGACGCCATCAATAATCTGGCCAAAATCAGCTCTCCTCTGGCATTGGTAGTACTGGGCGGATTATTCGATTTCTCCGCCGTAAAGGGAATGCTGAAGGAAATCATCATCGGCACCGCGGCGCGGGTGGCCGTTGTTCCGTTTGCCGTCATTGGTCTGGCCGTAATCCTTTCCAAATACACCGGATTAATTAACTTTGATGCCACAGTCTATCCCGCTTTAGTGGCTCTCTTCGGATCCCCCGTGGCAGTCTCCAGTGCCATAATGGCACAGGAAATGGACAATGACGGGACTCTTGCGGGTCAGTTGGTGGTCTGGACTTCCATTATGTCCATTTTTACCATCTTCCTGTCCATATTGATTTTGCGGGCGCTGGGGCTGCTATAAACGAGCTTCGAAATTCTTGGAAGACGTATCGAAAAACAGTATAAAAATATAAAATGGGTTTGGAAGGAAAACAATGGATGACATTTTTTACTTACCTGAAAGTAAATTGAACGTGGATAGTATTTGTACCTTATTTCAAAAAGCTGATGTAATTCGGGTGGAAATGCTCATGTACGGTAAAGAAGCAAGCAACCGAAAACAAGAGATAGACCGCCAGCACCACACTATTCCGAACAAAAGAACCAAAGACCAAAAGACAAGCATTGTGGAAAAATCCAAAAGTTTTGATTTTTCCACAAATCCAAACTTATATAAAATCCAAACTTTTCTGAAAATAGCTTGATAATTGGGGATTCTTGCTGGAAAAAGTTTGGATTTCGTTTCACAAAGTACAATACTCCAATTATGACAAAATGCGTAAAACATTGCTATTTAGCTCTGTTTCAATCAATTTATTCTCATTTCTGACAAGAGAAGCACAAAACAAAATCCAAACTTTTATATCAGAAAATGCCTTGAATAAAGGATTTACAGAGGAAAGTTTGGATTTCTCCTAAGTTTGGATTTGTGGAAATGTGCATAACAGGCTACGGAATCCCACTCACATATCTATCCAATTTTGTTTTATCAAGTGCCAAGAAATCTATTTCATTTTGAGAAATGAAGTACTATAATAAAGCCATCGATAAATCGGAAGTTGGAGGTGTGTTGAAATGAGTTTTTCTGATATGGTCGTAGGAAAAAGTGGATTATTGGTAGAATTGCGTTGTCATAATTCTTTCAACGAGAAAATCTACACAGATATTACAAACTATCTTAATAAGCATTTGTCCGAATGGAAATCGACTGGTTTTATACCTGTTGCTGATGCAGTATCTATCTTCAACTTAATTGATGAATTGTCTGGCGGAAGTCGATTTTGGAGTGAAGAAGTGGAACTACGGGTGGAAGATGCCGTATCTGAAATACAAGAAATAATTAGTTCATTAGAAGAATAAACCATATTCTATGTAGGAGGGACAATGGCAAAACGACCTGCATTCTTTGTTAATCAAGGAAAAGTTATTAGTGAAATGTATTCGTTTGAATGGTATTCTGGTTTTGCAGTATCTCAAAAACAAAAATCCATAAAAAGTCTGCACAATGCAATTTTAAAAGCAGATGTAAACGCTAAGCCATTGGAAATCAGCACTAAGAGCATGGAAGCCATTGGAATTAAATTAAGTGCGTTCAATCTCAAGATAAATAGCTATACTCTTGAGAATATTTTTCAGAGCGCTAAGGTTTTTGAGAATGGAGGACCTTATCTTGATTTGCTTGATGTGTCACCGAAAGAAGCCAAGCGTGATGAGAGATTGCATAAATCAGGAAGCCTAAAAGCATTTCGTTACCAAAATGAAGATTTTCCTTTAATTCCTCAAACGGTATTCTATGATTTTATCTATATTATCGCTATAAAACAATCGTTTACAACAGATGAAATCAATGCAATTTCAAGTTACAATTATTTTACAGATATTGAATTTAATCCCACGAAAAGTATCAATACCCAAGCAAGAGCTGCCGCAATGCTTAAGTTGATTTTAGACGAATACGGGTATCTGCCATCTTTTAATAAAGAGGATTTCATTCAATATCATAAAAAACATATTTTTTATTGACCAGTTCCAATTTGAAGAATTGTAGCTGCATGAAAATTAAATAACTGCCGTCCCATCACAGCGGCACATACAAGCAGTAAGTCTGAAAAAGATTTGCTGCTTTTTTGCGTTCTTTTCTCTAAATTCCATCCTATTCGGGCTTACATGGTGTTGTAGGTAGTAAAAGGAAAATTATTAAGATTTTATGAAATCTTTGGCAAAATCGCAAAGTGCAGTGTTGTAGGAATTAAGGGGAAGTTTACGCAAAAAATTCAGCCGGAGAGTTGACAAAATCACAACCTGTCCGTGGAGGACGGCAAAAAAATACCGCAAAAAGTTTTCGCTGGAGCGTAACAAAGTAGCCCCGTAAAGTTGGATAGTAAGCGAACATACCACAGAGCGTAGTTTCTTAGAGCAAGATTCTACCACAGTACCAAATTTCGCCTACCGGCTCATTATTTCTAAAAACACATAAAACAACAACCATCACTACTTGACATACAGAAGATATTGTATCCATCGTTTCTGTAATTGAATTGGCCCTTAATACATCATTTGGTGTAGGGATGGCAAACCAAATAAAATTGGCAGATTTCCGACGGCGTAGCGGTGGCTGCGCTTGGGAAATCTAACGCGGCAGATGGAAATTTAGGCAAGATATTCAGCGAAATGTAATCCGGTCGGTACACAGGAACTTCCACATAGCCGCTTATATTTTCACTCCGTTAGAATTGCCATGTTTCTAAACAGGTCAATCTATAAAAGAGCCAGAAAAAAACATCCCGGCAAATGCCGCCTGCGGGCAGAAACAGGATTCCCTTAACAAGACAGGTAACATCCTACCGCCTTTTCCAAGTAGATCTCGAAAACAGAATCAAAATAGGAAAAATCTCCAGTCTCCCGGCCAGCATGTCCAATATCAAAACAATTTTAGAAAAACTGCTGAACCCCGAAAAATTACAGGTAGGCCCCACTGATTCAAAACCCGGTCCGATATTGTTAAAACATGCCATCACCGCAGACAAATTAGTTGTCATGGAAAATCCGTCCACGGAAATCAAAATAAAACTCAAAAGCGTAATAATGGCATAAGCTGCCAGATATGCGTTGGTATTCTGCAGCACCTTTTCATCCACGGGATGCCCGTTGGAACGAACCACCTGCACTTTCTCGGGATGAATAACCTGACGCACACTGCGGCGCAGACTTTTCACCACTAAGAGCACACGCCCGCACTTAAATCCGCCGCCGGTACTTCCTGCACTCGCTCCCACAATCATGAGAGAAAACAATATCACCTTGGAAAATGTGGGCCACAGATCAAAATCCGTTGTGGCATACCCTGTGGTCGTCATGACGCTTGCCACTTGAAAAGCCGCATGACGCAAGGTCTCCCGCAAGGTAGGATAAAATCCTCTCAGGTTCCAAACGATCAAAAGGACACTTGCCCCCGCTACACCCAGATACAGCCTCAATTCCTCATCTTTAAAAACATTTTTAAACTGCTTTAACAGCAATAGATAATAACAGGTGAAATTGACACCGAAGAGCATCATAAACACGGTACAGACATTTTGAATATACGGGCTGTACCCCGCTATGCTGTCGTTCTTAATGCCAAAGCCGCCCGTTCCCGCCGTTCCGAATGCCGTACAGACTGCCTCAAACACAGGCATCCCTCCGGCCAGCAGAAAAATCACGTTGATCACTGTCAGCAGGATATACAACTCATAAAGTATCCTTGCGGTCTTACGCATTTTCGGAACCAGCTTTCCCACATTCGGACCCGGACTTTCCGCCCGCAGCAAATGCATGGTAAAGCCGTTATCTCCTCCCCCCGCGGAAGTAATAGCAAGCAAAAATACCAGCACGCCCATGCCTCCCAGCCAATGGCTGAAACTTCTCCAGTAAAGTATTCCTTTTGGAAGTCCTTCTATTTCCGACAAAATAGAAGCTCCCGTGGTGGTAAAACCGGATACGATTTCAAAAAAAGCATCCACAAAATCGGGAATGGCTCCGGAGAAATAAAAGGGCAGACACCCCAGCAAACTCAATATTGCCCAGCTCAACCCTACACAGACTAATCCTTCTCTGGCATAAAATTTATTTTTGGAGCCTCTGCCGATTAACAAAAGTCCTGCCGCCACTGCCGCTATTGCCGCTATACTCACCAAAAAAGCCAAAACAGAGGAACGCTCACCTTCAAATAAACTGATCAGTAAGGCCGGCAGCATAAATACCGCCTCCACAATCAGCATTTTACCGATAAATCGTCCCATCATTTTGTAATTCATGATAACCTCCATGATATCGTCTGCAAAAGCGCCGCCCGCAGCACTTTTGTCAAGACACAGTTTCACTCCACATATTTATTCATTTTGTACTTAATCAAAAATAACAATATGCTTATTCTCAAGCATTATGCCTGATATTTGTATCTGCACAAGGCAAAATACATTTTATTCCCTTATTCAAAGATATCATTCAACTGGTAAATTCCTCTTTTGCCGTTGGATACAATGATTACGGTATCCCCCTTTTCAAAGAAAGAATCACCGTTGGGAATCTCCTGTGCGGCGCCTTTTGTAATACAGGCCACCAGCACATTCTTCTTCAAATGAAGTTCCTTCAGCGGTTTTCCGCGGAATCTTGTTCCCTCATCCACCAGAAATTCCGCCGCCTCCGCCTGCCCGTCGGCAATTTTATATACGGTCTGTGCCGCTCCTGTCTGATTTTGCATCGCCCTGACATAACGTACAATAATATTGCTGCACAACTCCTTGGGACTGACAATACTGCCGAGAGATAAATTTCCTAAAATATTGGTATTATCCATGCGCCCCAGCTTAGTAATCACTTGAGGGACGCCGCAGTCTGTACCGTAAAGGGATATAATCATATTTAACTCGTCCAAACCGGTCAGCGTGACAAGTGCATCGCAATTCGAAATTCCCTCCCTTTCTAAGATGAACTGGCTGCTGGCATCCCCATGAATGATATCCGCATCCGGCAGCACGGACGACAGCTGCACGCACTTTTCCGCATTTCTTTCGATAATCTGTACCTCGATACCACTCTTACTGAGCTGCTTTGCCAGATAAAAGCTGACACGGCTGCCGCCGCAGAGAATCACTCGTTTTACTTTGTGGGTAATGATTCCCAGATTTTTTAGCAGTATGGTCAGCTCTTTGGCTGCCGCCGTGACAAAAATACGATCCCCCTCACAGAGCACAAAATTACCGTCCGGTGCTATGGCGGTTCCGTTCCGTAAAACGGCACAGACCAGTATCTTGCATTTCACGATATTATTCATGTCATTCAGCGCTACATTACATAACCTGTTATTAGCATCTATCCGAAGCTCCACGATTTCCACACGTCCCTTGGCAAAGGTATCCCTCTTTAGAAATCCCGGATATTTCAGCAGTCTTTCGATTTCCACAGCCGCCTGCTTCTCCGGATTCACCGTCATGGACAGGGCAAACATGTCACGCATTCTATAGATTTGATCCGTATATTCCGGATTCCGCACTCTGGCAATCGTATGAAGTCTGGGATTTAACCCGTGAGCCGTCATACAGCAAAGCAGGTTAATTTCATCTGCGCCTGTTGCGGCAATCAAGAGATCCGCCTCTTTCACGCCCGCCTGATCCAATACGTCCATGGAAGCACAATTCCCCTGCACTACCATTATGTCGAAACGCTCTACGCTGGATTCCAGCTGTTTCAGGTTCGCGTCAATCAATGTCAGGTCATACCCCTCGGCGGACAGCTGTCTGGTCAGCATGGATCCAAGCTTACCGTCCCCGGCAACAATTATCTTCACAGGTCAATCTCCTCCTATTCCAGTTCCGTCTCTTCACTTCTGTGCCCCTTTGATATGGAAGAAAATTTAATCTGCAAAGAGCGCAGCTGAAATTTTCTTCCATGTGCCTTTAGACACATTGCACTTCCGTTTCGAGACTGTTTTTATATTCCGGTTCCGTCTCTTTTATTCCGGTTCCGTCTCCTATAATTTCAGTCTGCCTTCAAGCGCCAGATATTGGTCGAAAATCAGTCTGCTTACTTTTGACCCGAATACCGTTGCGGGGTGGTCGGGGTAGTATTGGGAATCGCTGAAATCCTTGTTAAACATTACAATTACGTATTTTCCATAGGGGGTGGATACAATCCCGCCGTCATTGCGGCAGGCGTTCATACTGCCGCTCTTGGAAGCCACATAAATAATCTCCTCATCGTAATTGTCCGCATCCAAATAATAAGGCGGAAGGTTCTTGGTCAACATAGTATTATAATGCTGCTGCCTGCAGATTTCCAGCATTTGTTCCGATGCCTTTGCACTGATCAGTTTTCCTTGCGCCATACGCACCCACATACGGGCATAATCTTCCGGCGTAGAAGTCCCTAATTTACTGTACTTTTCGAAATCTATGCGGTTATGGAGAATAGTGTCTCCGCAGCCCAATCGCTGTATACAGTCATTGATCTGTCCCACGCCGAGGAAGTCGATTAACATATTGGTGGCTATATTATCACTGACTATAATCATGAGAGTGGCAACGTTTCTTACGGAAAGCTTTGTACCCACCTCCATGGAGCTTAAAACGCCGCTGCCGTCAATCGCATGCTCCTGCTTATATTCCAGCATGTCCGACAGGGAAAGTTCCCCTTTTTCAATGCGCTCAAACAATGATGCAAGGATAAAAAGCTTAATTGTGCTTGCCGTCTCAAATTTTTCCTTTTCATTAATTTTTACGACGTTTCCCATCAGATCATCTATATAAATTCCCATCAGCCCGTCGTAACTTTTTAGTTCTACACCAATTCTGTTTTCCAAGCTTAGTCTTTCGTCCATCCGTAAAATCCCTTCTCATTTGCTTTCCGCAGATATTCTGCAATACCGTCTTCGTCATTACTTCCGATTATCAAATCGGCCTTTTCCTTAACTTCACTTATGGCATTCCCCATAGCGATGCCCATCCCGCATAAGCGGAGCATTCCGATATCTGCATAATCATCCCCGAAAGCTATCACTTCTTCCGCCTTAATTGCACATGCAGAGCATACTTCCATAATGGCTCTCTCTTTTGTTGCGGTCTTTTTAGTGAATTTATACCAGTATCCGTCCGAGAACCGTATGCAGTCACATTGATCCAGCAATTCCTGAAGCCGCTTTGCCTGATTGCCATCAAAAATCTCTACACACATTTTAAAAGAGCTCTCTTCAAAATCTCTATAATCCGTATAAATGCTGTCCCCCCAGCTGTCATCCTGCTTTTTAGGATCCTCCTTATAATTCCAATAGTGAAAATCAATGGTATCAATCGTTATCTCACAGTCTGCGCCGCATACTTCTCTGGCAGCCGCAATCATCCGCCGGGTTTCCTCTTTGGAAAACTCGGCTTTGTATATGTACTCACCATTATATTTAACCAGAGCCCCGCCGCTTACAATCAATATATCGGGCTGCAGCTTCTCTATAAAAGATAATGCATTTTGCTCCCCTCTGGATGTGGATATGCCGATTAATATGCCTCTCTCCCTACACTCCTGCAGCGCTTCCAACGTCCCCTGTGAAATGGTTTTGTCACTGCGGAGCAAGGTTCCGTCCAAATCAAACAAAAGTAATTTACAATGTTTTATTTTCATCCGACCTTCCCTCCATGCCGCCAGCGGCAGCATGAACAATTCATGAAAATCAATCCTCTTACTGTAAAAGCCCCAAATCCTGCCTGCGGAAACCGTGCAGTCCGAATAAGCTCCCTTGCTTATTCGGCAAGACTGCCATGCGCCGAACCGCTGCTCTTGCGGGTTTATGTGTATTTGCTAAACTCCCAGACTTTTATATATGGTGGTATAGCTGATTGTATGGGAGTTTGGCAATAAAATCTGGATTGTTACCTTATTCCCCGTCGGACAGCAATCTCTGCAAAAGCGCTTTCCGATTGTTGACAAACATCTCCGTCACCTGAAAGCTTTCCGTTTCCTCATATTCGCACAGATGGATCTCCCCTTGGTCAAAGCTGTATATCTCCGCATCCGGGATACCCAGCAAGATAGGCGAATGTGTTGCAATGATAAACTGGGCTCCCTCCTTTGCGCACTTATAGATATCCAGCAAAAGCGTCAGCTGCCGCTGGGGGGACAATGCGGCCTCCGGCTCGTCAAAAATATATATCCCGCCGGCATTCAAATAATTTTGGGCAATGGCCAGAAAGCTTTCCCCATGGGATTTCTCATGATACCGTTTGGACGGGTGCATGGAATCCGCATACTCTTCTTCCTTTGTCGCCACATTATAAAAGCTTTCCGCCCGGAGAAAGTACCCTGACTTGGCCTTGCGGATTCCTTTGGTAAGCCTTATGGCATTCCATAATTCGGAATGGGAATCATAAGTGGAAAAAGAATAATTTCTGGTTCCCCCTTCCGGGTTAAACCCATATGCCACGGCAATCGCTTCCAACAAGGTAGACTTTCCGCTTCCGTTCTCCCCGACAAAAAATGTAATTGCACTGTGAAATTCTATTCTGTCTATCCCATTGATTGCGGTAATGTCCCTTAAATAGCTCTTCTCGTCTATTTGATTCCAATCAAACGACACTGACCGAATAAATTGATCATTCATGATATGATTCTCACTCCAAAATGTGCCGTTCCAACGGCGCAAGCCAGTCCAACGGATCTAATGTGTTTGAAAAATCATTCCCCCGGTTTACACACCCCGGAGAAAAATTTTTCAAACACACTCTAAAGCTCCGGAAAATGCCATGCTTACGTTTATCCGGCGCGAAAAAACCAAGAAATCCGGAAGGCATTTATAACTTTGATACAAACATGCTGCCCACTTGTTCAAGACTTTCTCTCAAATCCTGCCGGAAATCCGCATGGTTTGGATTCAGGCTGTTGATCACCACCCCGTCGCTGCCGCTCTTCCCGGTGGAATGGATATACCTTTCCTCCCCGATGTACATGGCAATATGCCCGGGGAAGAAGAGCAGATCGCCCGGTTTCATATCCTTCTCCTGAATTTCTTTTATAGGGAACCCTTCCTTCATGCGGGCATTGCGGTAAATATAGACTCCGCAAAGCATATAACACATGCTGGTAAGTCCCGAACAATCAATACCCAGCGGGCTCTTTCCGCCCCATCGGTACTGTGTGCCCATATAGTTCTTCGCCAGCTCTACCAATCTGCTTCGAAAGACTTCTTCGTCTTCCGTAAAAGGCTGCCTATGGCAAACCCCTAAAAAAGACTTTCTTGTATAGCCTTTGCGGCCGTCCGCCAGCTCTACCTCCACCCAGCCCTCATGCTCCGGCATCTGGCCAATCAGAAGCAGCCTTCCTCCCATGGGAACGGATTCCATACAGAGCCCCTGCACTTTCGGCTCCGACAGCACATCCACATAGGGGCGCATCACGGTACGGATATCTCCCTTCTCCCAACGGTTGACTCTTCCTTCATCCGTGAGCAGGTCTTCCTTTTTGCAGTACGCCTCATAACGGTATTCCGTCCGGATACGTACCCATTTGGTTTCTGTGCTTCCGGGAACAGGCTCTGTCTGTATAACCGTTCTTCCTTCGGATCCTATGTCCGGCTCCGCCTCTGAAACAGGCCTCCTCTTCCTATCACCTATATCTTCCGAAAAAGCCCCTTCCTGTAAAGCCGGAACCTCCTCCAAAATTTCCGCTGTCATTCCGTATAATAACTCATCATCCAAACAAACCTGCTCCGTGGGCTTTTCTCTCAGTGAAACCACCGTTTTAGCTGCTATCGCTCTCATAATATTATTCCTGTTCCGTCCCTCTGTCTCATTGCCTCTGTAAAGGAAAATATAAGTTCCCTACGCAAAGACAGCGGGCACTTTAGTGATGCCGATTCCCGGCGCCTCCGTCATCCTGATTTCTGCACCCGCATATAAAGGACCTCCCTCATAGGGATCCGTCTTGCAGAGTGCGGGGCCGTCCAGATCATGTCTGGTAATGACACCCTTCGCCGCCGCCAAGTGGGCAGCTGCGCTGACCGCCAGCTTACTTTCCAGCATACATCCTGTCATACATTCTACGCCGAAGCTTTCCGCAATACCACAAATTTTCAAAGCTTCGTAGATGCCGCCCGTCTTCATCAGCTTTATATTAATCAGATCCGCCCCGCCTTCCTGTATCAACCGGATGGCGTCCTGCGGTGAAAACACGCTCTCATCCGCCAAAATAGGCGTAAATACATTGGAAGTTACATACTTCATTCCCTCAAAATTATGGGCGTCCACAGGCTGTTCCACCAGATCAATGTCCAGTCCCTTATCCTCCATGGCCCGGATAATGCGCACCGCATCCTTGGGCTGCCAGCCCTGATTGGCGTCCACCCGGATCACAATGTCTTTGCCCACTGCCTGACGGATGGCCGCAATTCGCTCCACATCCTTAAGGCCCTCCTTGCCCACCTTGACCTTCAAAATGCGGAAGCCTTGCTCCACACCCTTTAAACTGTCCCGAACCATCTCTTCTATTCCGTTGACACTGATGGTAATGTCCGTCTCAATGGTATCCCGATTTCCGCCCAATACCTTATATAACGGTTTGTTCAGACTTTTGGCATACAAATCGTAAACAGCCATATCCACCGCCGCCTTGGCAGAAGTATTCTTCACAATACATTTATGCAGTCTGCCCATAATGCCGTCCATATCTTCAATATCCATGCCTGTGACAGCGGGCGCGATAAAATCCCTGACAGCGGTGACGATAGATCCTTTGGTATCCCCCGTGATAACTGCCGTGGCAGGAGCTTCTCCAAAGCCTTCCTGTCCATCGTCGGAGGTAATTCTGACAATAATGTCATTTACAGAGTCCACCGTCCGCAAAGCGGTCTTAAAGGGTGTGACAAGAGGAATTTGTATCTCCCCCAGTTCTATTTTTGCTATTTTCATACTGTATGTATCCGTCCCTTCTTGTTTCGTACTTCCTATTCTGGATCCTATCCGTCCCTTCTGTTTCGTACTTCCTGTTCTGCGCTGTATCCGTCCTCTCCTGTTTCGCGCTTCCTGTTCTGCGCCGTATCCGTTCCTTCCTGTTCTGCGCCGTATCCGTCCCTTCCTGTTTCGCGCTTCCTGTTCTGCGCCGTATCCGTTCCTTCCTGTTCTGCGCCGTATCCGTTCCTTCCTGTTTCGCGCTTCCTGTTCTGCGCCGTATCCGTCCCTTCCTGTTTCGCGCTTCCTGTTCTGGATCCTATCCGCTCATGCCTCCCGGTATAAAGACCATGCAAGCTTCTGTATAAACCGGTTAAAACGAGTGCAATCTGTCTCATTGCTCATACAGCAGAGGATAAAAGGCTGGCTTCCGAAAATAATTCCTACATCATGTGTGATACCGTCATCCTCGCCCGTTTTATGGGCTATGGGAACACATCCCTGAAAATAGAACGGAATCTTATTTTTCAGCCGCTGGGATTTCATAATTTCCAGCATCTCTTCCGAAGACTTTCTGTCAATCATCTTTCCTCGGTACATTTTCTCCAGCATGTCCCCAATCTCTCTGCCGGATACATAGTTTTCAATCCCTTTGTCGGATGCTTCCGAATCAAATAAAAGACGGTTCACGCGGCAGGTTTGATAACCCATTTTCGCCAGAGAACCGTTAATTTCTTCCGTACCGCCCAACAACCGAATTAAAATATTGGCAGCAGTATTGTCGCTTAAGATAATCATCAGATTATATAAATCCTGAACCGTCAGATTCAATCCGGCGTGCATTCTGTTGAGACAGCCGCAGGAGGGCAGTTTATCCCCCTCCTCCAGCACATAAAGCTGATCCTTTTTCAACATACCAGCCTGAATCTGTCGAAATGTTTCAATTAACACAGGAATCTTGATAACGCTTGCCGCCATCATGGGGATATCGCCATTATAATCCAATATTTCTCCCGTCACAAGATTTTTGCAGTAAACAGCAAGCTTTCCGGGAATTCCTTTCAAATACCCTTCCAAACTCTTCCCGTCCATGTTCTTCCTCCCTCAAATTTCCCGTAATATCAAGTATCACAGTCCTGCCATATCCGCTTCCCATCCGTAAAACAAATTACTCAGTCAGCAGCCCCGCCGCAGTCGCAATACGCCATCTCGCTCAGCATGGCAATCTCCGCCTGATAACCGTCCAGCTCATTGGGAGTCTCCAAATAAAAGGGAAGCTCCCTCAAAGCAGGATGATTGATGATCCTGCCGAATGCCTCCTTGCCGATATATCCCTGACCGATCTTCTGATGTCTGTCCTTATGGGCGCCGCATGGGTTCATAGAATCATTAATATGAACCGCTTTGAGACGGCTCAAACCAATGACATTGTCAAATTCTTTTATCACGTCGTCCAAACGCTCTGCAATGTCATAGCCGCCGTCCCAGATATGACAAGTATCCATGCATACTCCTATTTTATCAGAAAGTTCTACCTTGTCAATAATGCCCCGAAGTTCCTCAAAGGTTCTGCCAACTTCGGTTCCCTTCCCTGCCATAGTCTCTAAAAGCACCGTGGTATGTTGTTCCGGCTTCAATACCTGATTCAATGCATCCGCAATGAGCTCGATTCCCGCCTCCGCCCCTTGTCCCACATGACTGCCGGGATGGAAATTGTAAAGGGCATCGGGAAGCATTTCCAGACGCCGGATATCATCCGCCAGTGTTTCCAGAGCAAACTGCCTAGTCCTCTCCTCCTTGGCACAGGCATTTATAGTGTAAGGCGCATGAGCCAGCGGCTTCCCGATTCCCGTCTGTCCGAAGAATTCCAGCATAGCTTCTATATCCTCTTTCCGCCATTCCTTTGCAGCGCCTCCCCTTGGATTTCTGGTAAAATACTGAAAGGTCGAAGCACCGATGGATCGTGCCGTCTTCGCCATTTCCAAAAAGCCCTTTGAAGATGATAAATGGCAGCCTATTCTCAACATATTGTTATTCACCTTTCTAAAATTTCGTGTTCCTGAATACTTGCGTTCCACACGGCAGGTATTGGGACTTTTCGATTTCCGGCAATTCGCGCGTCTCGTTTTCGCTGTTTTTACGGCAAGTGCAGCGGCTATACGATACGTCTTACCGATAATATGGTCTTGTACTGTGCGTTGCTGATCTTGATGCCCGTTCTGGAACTGCTGGCATGTACAATCAGATTATTACCTATATAGATGGCCACATGGCCTTCGTAGCAGATCAGATCCCCGGGCTGTGCCTCATCATAGGAAACACCCGTTCCCGCACTTCTCTGCTGTGTGGAGGTCCGGGGCAGAGAATAGCCGAAGTCCGCATATACCCGGTAAGTAAATCCGGAACAATCCGCCCCCGATGTCAGGCTGGTTCCTCCCGATACATAGGGATTTCCGATAAACTGACAGGCATAATTGGCAATCTGCTTCCCTAAATCGCCGCCGGAGGCAGAATTAATGACCGACGTGTAATCGGTATTTGCCGGAGCGGGAGGAGTAACCGTGGAAGGCTTTCTGTTCTGCGCCGCCAAAGCTGCCTGAAGCTCCTTTAACCGCTTCTGCTCCTGCTGCAGCTGCTTCTTCGATACTGCGGCTTCCTGACGCAAACGGCTGATTTCCGCCTCATAATTAGCGGATTCCCGTCTCTTCTGCTCCAACAGCACATCCAGATTGGCCTTCTGCTCCTCTAAAACCCTTTTGTCGGCCTCCAAGTTCTGCCTATCCTGTTCCAGCGAAGCTTTCTCCGCCTCCAGCTGATTCCACAGCTCCAGCACAAGCTCCTTTGTCTCCATAAACTCAATCAGCATTCGTTTATTGTACTCATATACCCGTTCAATATAGTCCATGCTGTTCAGTATGTCTCCCAGCCCCTTGCCTTTCAGTAATGCATTCAGGTAAGAATCGTCACCGTTTTCATAGAGCATACGTGTCTGGGCTTCCATGCTGGCTCTCTGATCCTCTTCTCTCTGCTTGGCAGCCTCATACTCCGCTTCCGTGGCCTCAATCTGCGTCTGCTTGTCCGCAATCTCCGCTTCCTTCTGGGTGATTTCATCTTCCAAAAGGCCGATGCTTGTCATGGTGTTGTGTATCTCCGAATTGAGGTCGTCAATGGCCTCCTGTATCAGATCCTGCTCGTCCTCCGCCGCGGCAATTTCATCGTTAATCCGGCCCAGCTGTTCGTTAATGTCATCAATATTGCTCTGGATACCGGAAACGGTGGATGCTTTAACCGTCAGGGACGGGTATACCGCAGCCAGAACGGCAAAGCTTAAAATCAATATGAAATTTTTATATATTTTATTCTTTTTTTTCTGTTTTTTCATACTCAAGAGCATAACATACTTTTCCGGTTTTTTCACCCCCAAAAACCTTAAGGAATTATAAAAAATGCACTCCCGCTCTCATCCCATCGGCTTCACATACTCTATATTTTAAGCAGAATCCGAAGAATTTCCTATGCATTAAAAAAGTACCGCAAAGGTAGCTACTCATAAAACGGTATCAACCAACAAATTGAAATAGGGTAGCTGCCATACAGGGTGCTGAAAAGGGCGAGTAGGAAATAAAGTGTTTCTTGCCCGCTTTTTTCATGCTCCTTGTTACGCAATAGGGGCTGAAAAAGCATTGATATAAGCGGCTTTGCGGGTGCGTTTTCCGCGCGGCAAGGGTTTTATACCTTTTCCCTCAAAAACGCCTTTCTACTGCGTAACAAACCTGTGGTAATTATCCGAGAGAGCATAAACCGCCTATCTTGGATTTCCCTATGTTGGAAAAGCCTACGTTGGAAAATCCAACGCAATTAAATAAAAATATAAATAACTCAAACTTCCCATACCAGTTGGTGTGCTGAACCTTGAAAAATCAATACTTTAATCCATAAAAAAAGGCATAAACCGCTTGCTTATGGTATAATTGAGTTGCGAAAAACAATCACA
>CAJUTJ010000041.1 GCA_910589655.1 uncultured Acetatifactor sp.
CTGCGCCAATGTATCAGAAATTAATTATTCGTTGTACTAGAGCGTGTTTGAAAATTCATTCATGGCATCTGCACGCCCCGCTTTGCGTGATGTTTGTGCCAAATTCAGGTTACATAGACCGCTATGCGCCCTTCATTTGGCACAAATCTCCCACAAATTGTGACACATATCTGCCAGAAAGCAATTTTCAAACACGCTCTAGGTATATATTGCAGCGGACAGTACATTAATGTATTATAAAGATAAGGATGGATAAATAAGCGTGTCCAACCGAAACTGCATAGCGGCAGAACAATTTCTGCTGCATCAGTGCGCGCCGCAACGCGCAGATGGAATTAGGTATGACAGAATATACATATAACAGCAAATATTTGATGAAGGATCAGAAAGCTTGGTTCCCTGTCATGGGGGAAATGCACTTTACCAGATATAGCGAGGCTCTGTGGGAAGAGTCTTTGAGAAAGATGAAGGCGGGGGGCGTTACCATTGTATCCACCTATTTGATCTGGATCCACCATGAGGAAGAGGAGGGAGTCTTTGATTTTTCGGGCTGCCGTAATGTCAGGAAATACTTGGAGCTTTGCAAGGAGGTGGGGCTGCAGGTCTGCCTGCGGCTGGGACCGTGGGTGCACGGCGAGGTGAGAAACGGCGGTTTCCCCGACTGGGTGGTAAAAAGAGGGCAAGAGGGCATCGAACTGCGCAGTAACGATACGGCCTATATGGAATTGGTCAGACGTTATTGGAGCAAGGTTTCCGAACAGGTAGCGGGAATGATGCTGAAGGACGGAGGACCTGTGATTGCCATGCAGCTTGAAAACGAGTACGGCCATGTGGGCGGTTTCCGGGGAGAAAAGGGCGAGGCGCATATGCGTGCCTTGATGGAGCTGGCAAAAGAAGTGGGACTGCAGGTTCCCATTTACACGGCTACCGGCTGGGGCGGCGCCGTGATCGGAGACTGTATTCCCGTTATGGGGGGCTATTGCGAAGCTCCCTGGGAACAGAGCATGGAAGAACTTTCCGCCAACACGAATTATGTGATCAGCCATGTGAGGAATGATGCGTTGATAGCCTGTGATCATCATGTGGAGGATGCCATTACCTTTGACGAATCCCGATATCCTTATTTGACGGCGGAATTGGGGGGAGGTATGCAGGTGACTTCCCACAGGCGCCCCGTAGCCACAGGGCCGGATATCGGCGCTATGTCTGTCACTAAGCTGGCAAGCGGAGTGGCGCTGCTGGGTTATTATATGTACCACGGCGGCAGCAATCCCAAGGGCAGATTTTCCACCTTACAGGAAAGCAAGGAGACAGGTTATCTCAACGATCTGCCGGAAATCAATTATGATTTTAACGCGCCGATCCGCCAGTATGGCACTATCTCCGATACCTATAAGGAAATCAAGCTGCTGGCGCTGTTTTTACGGGATTTCGGTGAGGATATGGCGCCCTTGGAGGCGGAAATATTCCCGGATAATGTGAAACCGGAAGATATGCATACACTGCGCACTTCCTGCAGGCATGACGGAGCTCATGGATATGTGTTTTTTAACAATTACCAGAGACGGAGAAGGATGGATGACCACAAAGATGTGGTGCTTCAGGGGCTGACGGAAGCGGGAGAAGTGGCTTTCCCGGCAGTGGATATCGCCAGTGGCGCTTACGGCTTCTTTCCTTATAACATGCGGCTGGGAAGCGCTGTGCTGGTCTCTGCGTCGGCAACGCCTTTATGCAATTTAAACGGTGAAGAGGGCACTTATGTATTTTACGGAGATTGGGAGCCCTCTTATAGCTGGAAGGACAATAAGGCGGCGGATGTACTGCACCTGTCCAGAGAGCAGGCATTGAATGCATGGAAGGTGATGCTGGATCAAGAATATCTGGTGGTCAGCGACAACTATGTCTGGGAAGAAAATGGGAAACTTATCGTCACCGGAGGAGCCGATACGAGAATTCTGGTATACCCTGAGCTGACGGAAATTCCTTCGGGGTTTGAGCGGTTCGGAGAAGAAGGGCGTTTTAACGTCTATGAAAGAATACTATCCCGAAGAGAGGCGAAAGCTGAATTTCAGGAGGTTTCAAGGGGGGAAGAAAGAGTTCTCTATGAGATTACCGTATCTTATCCTGAGAGAGAAGATCGGCTTACCGGAAGGGATACTTTGCTGTGGCTGAGTTACAGTGGAAACAGTATGGAGATTTATCTGGGGAAAGAGAAAATTAACGACCATTTTTATACAGGGCAGAAAGTGCCTGTAAGTCTTGGATATTTCGGATTTCCGGAGAAGCTGCAGGTAGCAGTCAATGTCTTAAAAAAGGAGGACCGGGTATTTATTGAGAAATGGCCTCTTTTGACAGAAGGGAGCGCCTGCAGTCTGGATCAGGTGGAGATTACCGAAGAATATAGATAGGGGAGTGCATTTATTCGGCATATTTCCTGTGTCGTGCTGCACTGAAAAACTTTTCTATAGGAACCCCTCATATAACTGATTGCGCCATCACGCATGAAAGTCTGAGGGGTTTCCTATGAAGATGCACACAAACACGCAAGTGCAACAGGTTTGGCGCACAGCAGTCTCGGGATTTCATGCAAGGGAGCACGAAATGTCTTGCGCTTTCCGCCGGCGTGCACTGTGCTTCGCGGCCTGCTGTTTCTCAATTTAGGGGCGATACCTTGCAAAGTGTGACGCACGCTCCGGAGAAAGCATTCTTGAAACATGCTTTAGTTCATAATTTCTTGTAGTGCTTTTTTTAAGCTGCTATCTTTCACTTCCAAATTCAGAAGTTCCTGCAGCTGTGCTTTGCAGCTTGGGTCATATCCGGGTAACACGGAACGGATAAGGTTTTTCCCTGATTCCGAACCCATAAGCCATTCCATAACCAGCTCACATCCGTGAAAACAGCCGTTGGACAGAAGTTGGGGCAGGCATTGGAAATAGCAGGCAAGCCCTTTTTCTTTGTAATGCAGAATGACCTCATAAACCATTTCCGCCAGCATCTTCTGCCATGAGAGTTCATAGCAATCGTCATCAATCAGTGCCAAAAGCTTCGGCATATGTTCTAAGGTAAACTGTTCCGGATGTTTTCGGAGATCCAGTAACATGTCAAAATGATCCTTGTCAGTAGGGAAAAAGACATAATGATGATCCTCACCATGCTCAATTACCGTAGGGATGAAATTGTTTTGCACCCCGTTGTGGAAATCCAGTTTCTCATCTGTGCTGAAGTTTTTGTAACCTTGCGGGGGATATTTTTTCCAATCTTCTATCCATTCATCCCGATATTTCAGGATATCCTTGCTCTTCCATTTTTCATACATATCGCGAAAGCAAAAAGCTTCCATAAGCTATTCCTCCTGATTTCTGAGCGTTTTACCTATGTTTCTTAAAGGCGCTTCACCTTGGGGCGCTGGAAAGCGTTTTTATGCAAGATGAAGCAGCCGGCATTATGGGAGTTAAGAAAGGGCATGGCTCCTATTACTTGGCAAGTCGGTCTTGCAGAGCCGCAATCTGTTCTATGGGACAATGCCTTGTATTAAAAGCATAATCCATATCCTGTCCTTTGATAAGGAATAGATGCCCAGGGCGCTTTAATAATCCGATAAATTTGCATAGACAGACAAAAGCCGCAAGGATACAAAAGAGAAGAGCGCCGCATAAAAACAGCAGGCGGTAAAAAAGTCTTGTTGCATGTTCTCCGATATCGCTTAAGAGAGCTTGGTACCGGCCTCTGTAAATGTCTGCGTCTGCAAGAGTGTGCTCCAGCGTAGTTATCTGTTTTTCCAAATCTTCATATTCCTGTTCCAGAGCTTCCAGCTGCCGGGTGATTTCATTGATATCCTCATCCACCGATGTGGCCAGAGAATCGTTATACATTCCGCTTTCCTTTATCTCCGCTATAAATTCAGGATGGTTCTCGGCGTAGGAGGCCATGATATCGCTGACGGAAGCTTCCGTTCCGCTTAAGCAAAAGCCCATGCCGCCGAACGCCCTGTCATCGGCATGGTAAACAGCCATATCATAACAAGGCAGGTCGGGGGCTATTTTTCCCATAAATTCCCTGTAGGCATTGTAATAGGCGGTTTCATTTACTAAACCGTTCCAATTGAGGTCAAAATTCTTCGAGGTCTGGCCGTAATCAAGCCATATAGGGGTATCCACATTATAGTAATCGGCTCCGTAAAGCCAGAATTCCTCGTAATGGCTCTGGCTCCAGCCGAGAACGAACATTTCCGTTGCTTCCGGCACACCGCCGAAAGCATTCACAAAAACCGCACTGTCCACGGTATATCTGGGGAGTGATAACACCTTTTTCATAAAATCTGCGGCAGTAATATAAATGCGGCCCGTATACAACATATGCTCATAGAAATCCAAATCGTATTGATTTTGGGTCAGACTGTCCACGGAATCCAGATCGGAAGAAAATTGGTCTTCTCCGCTGCCGCTATAAATCCATAAATCCGTGTCTAAAAAGTAATTTCCGCCGTACATTTTCGCCGTTTCATAGTAGTTATAAAGCCAGCTGTGCAGCAATTCATCTCCTTTGAAAACAGTTAACAGATCCTGAAGATATTCCTTATAAGCAGCGGCAAAAATTTTTTGATTAAAAAAGGTATCCGGATCAAATTTGTCATTTCTGTAAACGGCGGCCAGAATTTCATGGGACTGTTGTACTTCCAGTTCGGACAATTCTGCGTTCAGATCATCGGCTTCCGAGCGGTTTTCTTCCTGCATGCTTTGACATTCCAGAAGTTTCTCTGCACCGCTGTTGTCAATCAGATCCATGACGCTTTCCAATGCCGCCAACTCCTTTTCCCGATAAGGAGTATTCCATTGTTCGTATGTAAGATATCCATAATCGGCGGAGAAATAAACGCCTGCCGCAAAACAGGCAAAAAGCAACAGTGATAAAAGAATTCTACCGCCGTATTTCCTATGTTCTACGGAGACGCCGAGAATAGCTTCAACAGGGATAAGAGTGTTGTCTTTTCGTTTTTTAAACTTTTTCCTGCCGGCTTTTCTCGAATAATATCTGCCTTCTAAAAACATTTGTCTGCCGGAGACAATTACGTTCCCTTTTTTCAGAACCAAATCGGGAGCCGATACCGTATCCGCAATATGCGGCCGGGAGTCTGTCTCGAAAACATCCGCAGTAGTCGGCTGAGAGTCTGTCTCGGAAGCATCCGCAGTAGTCGGCTGAGAGTCTGTCTCGGAAGCATCCGCAGTAGTCGGCTGAGAGTCTGTCTCGGAAGCATCTGTAGTGGATGGGAGAGGATTTGTTTGGAAAGAATCCTCAGTTTGGAGCCGAACGTTCTGCTTGGGGTTTTCCGGATCTGCATTTTTGGTTTGCGGAGCAAGCTCCTGCAGTATTATACCGACGGTATCCGGTGGGAAATCTGCCTGTTTTGGGGGGGCAGCAGATTCGGACTGTCCGGAGGACATTCTGACAGGAGTACCACAGTTAAAACAGAAACGGGCATTTGCACGTAATTTTTTTCCACATTGATGACAGAACATATGGCATTTCCTTTTATAGTATTAAGAGTGGGCAACAAGCCTGATAAATGTGTTTGCAAATTTATTCGGCGACTGCAGCAAGAATCATATGGTATCATAGTACGACAAAAAACGGAAGCCGCAAAATCAGCTTCCGCTATAAAATAAAAGCGCGAGACGGGGATCGAACCCGCGACCCCCTCCTTGGCAAGGAGGTGCTCCACCGCTGAGCCACTCGCGCACATGTCCGATTGCTGTGGACATATAGTATATTACTACTTATGAGTAATAATGTCAATACTTTTTTAAAATTTATGCTGTTGCGTGTAACAAGGCAGTTACTGTTCACTCCGCGACCAGTAACTCA
This sequence comes from uncultured Acetatifactor sp., assembly GCA_910589655.1. Taxonomy (GTDB): domain Bacteria; phylum Bacillota; class Clostridia; order Lachnospirales; family Lachnospiraceae; genus Acetatifactor. The sequence goes on from CAJUTJ010000041.1 coordinate 5,863, forward strand.
TGCACAGAAACCGCAAAACAGCGGTTTCGCGCAGGTTGACCTCGGGTTTGTCACGCGCTTTTTGTGTGATCAAACCTTAACTCATTTTGTATGCAGCCCGGTAATTTTCAGAGAACTGTTTGACCTATTACTGTCTTGTCTCTTGAGACTATTTAGATTTTATACATCTCTGCTTGCAGCCAGACTGTCAGACTCGTCCAAATGATATTCCTGATAAAGCAGCTTTCTTGCCTTTTCATCGGAAATGCGGTCTAAATCATTTAAACGGCCATCCTTAACTAAACAGCTGACAAGAGTAGCCAATAAATTTTCTCCTTGCTGCATACCTTGCTGCATACCTTGCTGCATACCTTGCTGGATGCCTTGCTGGATGCCTTGCTGCATGCCTTGCTGCATACCTTGCTGGATGCCTTGCTGGATGCCTTGCTGCATACCTTGTCGCATGGCGTCTCTCATGATCGATGCACCTAATCCGCTCATATGGTTCACTCCCTTCAATACCGTTTCATTATTTTCAATGTCAACATATTCCGAAATTTTGTTTTTATCACATTGAAATACTCCTGACAGATAATCAAATATGGGGACATCTTTTTTTTCGCCTCTTCGGATTATTATTACATTCATCAAGTCATAATCCTCTGCTTTTTCCTCTGCCACCCCTATAATATCGGACTTTTTTATAGAATACATTGTCACAGTATTCTGCAGCTTTTTCGGAATTCTTTCATTGCATATCCAAATGCTGTATGATTTTTGGAGTTCATCATAGTTTGTACGTTCTGTCAGTATTCCCAGCTGGGAGCTGATTTCTCTTGCAACATAATAAAGTCCTCTTTTTATAATGGGATATGACGGATTGCTGGGGCTGTAATTATTTTGAACTTCCAAATCAATGTGAAGGTGGATACAGAGGTTTTCATTACTTAACAGAGGATTGACGGCCTTAAAATGTGTATCGTACCTGATTAGCTTGTCACTGACGGATGCCATTTCTGTGGAAAGCCGGTCTGCTCTTGTGGAAATATCATCCACAGGAAGATCTTTAATACTGTCGGCATCTATAAAACGGATTACATCTTTCACCGTGTAATTTCGATACTCCGGCACTACTTCCTTTAATACAGGGGCGATGATTTCTTTGTTTTGAAACAATGCCTTACATGCCTCATCATATTTACTTCCGATGGCTTCAGCGGCGGCAATGCCGATTTCCGTCTCTTTTTTCATAAATCCCTCTTTTGTCCGTTTATTTTTCAGTTGAAAATAATCCGTAGATTTCTTGCTTAGTAATATTATTATTTGATGTTGGGTCAAAAGTTATTTTACCCTCTATGATACTACGGATTGCTGTGCATTTCATACTCCCCAATCTCCAAATGTCTCAAGACCAAAAAATTTTTATCTTTTGATTCTGATATTATTATATACGAAAAATAAATTATTTACAAGAAAAGTTTGTCTTTGAGTTTCTCTATTTTTTCTTGCTTGCAGTTTGAAAAGCCGCATAAGAACTGAACAAGTGAGCCCTTATTAGCTGTGATTGGACATTTTATCAAAAACATTGATTTCAGCGAGGCGTTTTCAGTCTGTTTTGTGTGATAAACCCGAGACAGAAATGCGCGGAATCGCTGCTTTTGCGATTTCTATGCATAGGTTGCCGTGAAAGGATTGATCAGTAACCGGGCAATAACAACGAACAGATTGGGAAATGGACAATGTGGCGCCTGTTGTTCTTTTTCACTTGCGAAGTGAGGGTATTCATACTACAATAAAAGAAAAGAATATTAATGGAAAAGTCGTTTATGTGAAAATTATTTATGGATGACACATTATACTGACAAGGAGAAGTGAAAATGGAGTCAAAGCAATATAATACAAAAGAACTGCTGGAACGTTTCATTCCTTATTTCGGAAAATATAAAGGAACCTTGATTGTGGATTTATTCTGTGCTGCGCTGACAACGGTCTGCGAATTGGTGCTTCCCATGATTATGCGGTATATTACAAATGAAGGAATCAGGGATTTAGCATCTCTTTCCGTAAAGACGATCGGAAGTTTGGGTCTTCTTTACTTCGGATTGCGCATTATAGACTGTTTTGCCAGCTACTATATGGCGGATATGGGGCATGTTATGGGGGCGAAGATTGAGACGGATATGCGGAGGGACGCTTACAGCCATCTTCAAAAGCTTTCCGATACGTATTACAATAATACGAAAGTAGGTCAGATAATGGGGCGCATTACAAATGATTTGTTTGACGTTACGGAATTTGCGCACCATTGTCCGGAAGAATTTTTTATTGCGGGGATTAAGACGGTGATTGCATTTGCTATCCTTGCAAATATTAATCTGCTGCTGACGATAATCATTTTTTTATGTGTGCCTCTTATGCTGATCGTGTGTATGATATTGAATTTCAGGCAGCGTGCTGCTTTCCGGAAACAGAGGAACCAGATTGGGGAACTGAATGCGAGGATAGAGGACAGCCTTTTGGGACATAAGGTGGTGAAGGCATTTACGAACGAAGCCGTGGAGGAGCACAAATTTGAGAAAGACAACAGAGTATTTCTGGATATTAAGAAATTGACATACCGTTATATGGCGGCATTCCAGACGGCGGTAAAGATGTTTGACGGACTTATGTATCTGCTGGTGCTGGTTGCCGGCGGAGTGTTTATGATAAAAGGACTGATTGATCCCGGTGATCTGGTAGCGTATATATTGTATGTTTCTACACTAATAGCCACCATCCGCCGCATCATTGAGTTTGCCGAACAGTTCCAGCGAGGAGTTACGGGTATTGAACGTTTTCTGCAGATTTTGGATGCGGATATAGAGATTTTTGACGAGCCTGATGCGGCGGAACTAAAGAACCCGAAGGGGAACATTGCGTTTGAAGATGTCAGCTTTGAATATCCCGACGATCATAATCAGGTATTCAGTAATCTGAATCTGACAATTCGTTCCGGCGAAAAAGTAGCAATTGTAGGTCCGTCAGGGGGCGGGAAAACAACTCTTTGCAATTTGATTCCCAGATTTTATGATGTGTCAAAAGGAAGAATCACTTTGGACGGCGAAGACGTGAAACATTTTACTTTAAAGAGCCTGCGGGGCTGTATCGGTATTGTACAGCAGGATGTATATCTTTTCTCAGGAACCATTTATGAAAATATTTTGTACGGAAGACCCGGTGCCGGCCGTGAGGAAATTATAGAGGCGGCAAAGCGTGCGGGAGCTCATGATTTCATAATGACGCTGAAGGACGGCTATGAAACATATGTGGGAGAGAGGGGGGTGAAGCTGTCCGGCGGGCAGAAGCAGAGAATCAGCATTGCCAGAGTATTCTTGAAGAATCCGCCCATTATTATTTTGGATGAAGCCACGTCCGCTTTGGACAATGAAAGTGAATTTGCCGTGGCTCGGTCACTGGCGAAGCTGTCCGAGGGAAGGACTACGCTTACCATAGCACACAGACTTTCCAGCATCCGAAATTCCGACCGAATACTGGTGCTGACGGAAGACGGGATTGTGGAGGAGGGCAATCATGACCAATTGATAGAGAAGAAGGGCATGTATTATCATTTCTATGAAACGGCAAACGCGCTTAAGTAAGTGGGCACAGAAGAGCAGGGACGAAACTGGAATAGGAGGTATCGTGTATGAAACTTGTATTTGTAGGTGCGGATCATGAGGTGACGGGCAGCTGCCATTATCTGGAGGCAGGGGGAAGACATATCCTTGTGGATTACGGAATGGAGCAAGGGGCAAATATTTTTGAAAATGTGCCGCTTCCGGTTGAAGAGGCGAAGATAGATTTTGTGTTTCTCACCCATGCCCATGTGGATCACTCGGGCCTGCTGCCTCTGCTGTACGCCAGAGGGTTCAGAGGACAGGTATTTATGACGGAGGCCACGGCGGATTTATGCAGTATTATGCTTCGTGATTGTGCCCATATCCAGATGATGGAGGCCGAATGGAAGAATCGGAAGGCGAAGAGAAGCGAATCGGTGGCAGCTGCGGAACCTTTGTATACCATGGAGGATGCGGACGGCATAATCAAGCGGATAGTTCCCTGTCATTATGATAGGACGGTGGAGGTATGTGAAGGGGTAAGAATCCGTTTTACGGACATCGGGCATTTGCTCGGTTCCTCCAGTATTGAAGTGTGGTTGACGGAAGACGGCAGAACGAAGAAAATCGTGTTTTCGGGAGATATCGGAAACAAGAATCAACCCCTTTTAAAGGATCCGATGTACACCGAGGAGGCGGATTATGTAGTTATGGAATCTACATACGGCAACCGGCTTCATCCCGCGGAACATTCCGACTTTGTAGGGGAATTGGCGGCGATTTTAAAGGAAACTTTCGACAGGGGAGGCAATGTGGTAATTCCTTCCTTTGCCGTAGGCCGTACTCAGGAAATGCTGTATTTTCTGCGGAAGGTCAAGGTGGAGCGTCTGGTGGAAGGACATGAGAACTTCCCCGTATATGTTGATAGCCCTCTGGCAGTGGAGGCAACCCAGATTTTTCAGGAAAACCGTTTTGAATGTTTTGACGAGGATGCGCTGGAACTGGTGGAAGAGGGAATTAATCCCATTGCGTTTGCCGGATTAAAGCTTACGATTACCAGCGAGGAATCCAAGGAAATCAACTTTATCGAAACCCCTAAGGTGATCATTTCCGCATCCGGTATGTGTGAGGCGGGACGAATCAGGCATCATCTAAAGCATAACCTCTGGAGACCAGAAAGCACCATTTTATTTGTGGGATATCAGGCAGTGGGGACACTGGGCAGGGCGATTATTGAAGGGACGGATGAGGTGCGGCTTTTCGGGGAGCCGATTCAGGTGAGAGCCCAGATCAAACAGCTGGTGGGAATGAGCGGCCATGCAGATAAGAACGGTTTGCTTGACTGGCTGGGCGGTTTTAAAGAAAAACCGAGGAAAGTGTTCGTAGTGCACGGTGAAGACAGTGTATGTACCGGATTTGCAGAGTGCTTGAAGATAGAATACGGACAACATGCATATGCGCCTTACAGCGGCACTGTGTTCAACCTGCTTTCCGATAAGTTTGAGTACGAAGCAGAGCCTATGCCCGTTAAGAAAACAGTCAGGACAGTGGCATCGGGTGTTTACGCAAGGCTTCTTGCGGCAGCACAGAGACTATTGGCGCTGGTACAGAAGAGCGACGGACTGGCAAACAAGGATATGGCAAAATTTGCCAGCCAGATTAACTCCCTGTGTGACAAATGGAAAGTGTGAAGGAAATCACTAAGCTCGAAAGAACCTCGCTAAGTGATTTCACGCTCTGCGGAGCAGAGCTTCTTCACACGTAAGAATCCGCGAGCGGATTCTTACGGACTTGCACCAGTTCATAAATTGTTTGTGCCGCCGA
>CAJUTJ010000042.1 GCA_910589655.1 uncultured Acetatifactor sp.
CTCAGCAAGATTATATATTTGATATGTCAAGTGCAGTGTTAAACATGACTTTCCAAGTATCCAGCCATTCCCACTTTTCTTTTGATCCGGAAGGCTTCTCCTTCTTGTTTGCCAACGGGTATATTGGTCTTCCACTCTTCAACATCTCCTTTATCCAATATTTTTAATCCATATTACATTGATAGCTTTCGCCATTTATAATTTCCGCACACCCAACTACGCAAGCCAGCTCTGCAGGTTCTTTACCGGAAAGCCTTTGATGTTTTCCAATGGCAGATCCATATCCAATGCAGGCCAAGTCCCTGCCGGTAAAAGGCCAGTGGCTGCTCCGCGCTGTATTCTTGTTTAATATGACAATCTGCACTCCTACTGTTTTAACTAATTTTCCTCCGCCTGCTCACCGCAATAGTCCAAATCATACCATTTACGCAGAATATCCACCACGTCGCCCTCGTCTTTTTCTTCCCATTCTTCGCGGTACACCTCTGCCATGTGCCCATCCATCAAATCTTTCACCACAATCATTTTGGTAAAGTCAATATCTATCTCCCGCACAAGAACCAGTTCTCCATCCATCCAACGATAAAAAGAATGGGTTCCGCCTGCCGCCCAACTGCGGGCCCAGCCAGTCACGATTTGGCGGTCTGCGTCGAATCCAGGTGACGAAACGCTGCCTAAAGGTGCATAATATATAAACTGTGCCTGTTCTTCGTCCCAAAGCCAGTAACGCCAGTAATTTGGCTGGTTCCCCGCATGAAAGAGATAACCGAAATCCTGAAAACCATCAAAATCAGCGTCAACTACATTATGAAACTCCGGTGCAATGCCCATCATAAATTCCTCGGAAAATGTCTGGATAGGCTGCTCCATTTCCACCGGGTTCCAGACGGAAAAAGTGATGTCCCGAGCACCAAACTCATCTTTGCGTTCCTTTGCCAGCTCTGCCGTCACCAGCAGTGTTCCCAGTCTGCCGCCAGTGCTCACCAGAAATGCATCGTGGGTATCATCTACAGGCTGCTGCTGAAAAATGTCATAGATTCCACCCGGCTCGCCGTGATAGTCCAGATTGTACCATATCATTTCCGCATCCAGCCATCCGCCGGATTCCGAAGGAAAATCTTCATGGTATATCTCAGCCAGCCCACCGGCAACGCGATCCTGGATGGACATGCGGATCGTATCCCCCTGATCGATCCCATAAATATCAATCCGCCGCATACAGAGCAGCTTTCCCTCTACCCATTGATAAAAGCTATGTTCTCCTGTCCCGCCGGCGCTGCTGCGGTTGAATCCGTAAACCGTCTCTGTTTCCTCGTCCAACGTGGGTACGGAGATCTTGTCATATTCCGGAATGCTGTCAAACCGTTTGTCATATTCGTTCCAAATCCAAAGATGATCATAATAAGGCTGGTTTCCCCGTAGATAGGTGCAGGCAAAATCCATATATCCGTCAAAATTGGCGTCTATGATGCTCCAATCCAGGAAAATATCCGTACCCGCTGTCAGGGTTTGAAGAGGTTCGTCCATGGAGTACGGGTCCCAAACAGTAAACTGTATGGTGGCGCGGCAATCCTCTGTCGGGGTTTCCTCATCCAATTCTGCCGTCACCAGCAGCGTCCCCAGTTCTCCCCCTGTATCTACCAGAAAAGCATTGTGGGTATCGTCAACGAGCTGTTCCAAAAGCACTTGTTCCGGTTTTTTTGCTGTCTCCTCAGGCAGCATATCGGGTTCTTCCGACTGAGCGGCATACTCTGGTGTGACGGTTTCAGGATCATCTGCTCGACAGGCACAGAGGAGCAGGCATAGTGATGTTATGAGGGCTGATTGGAAAATCATCTTAAACTTTATCATGCACATCATAAATTCCTCCTGTCATCCACATCCATGAAACGCTCATCCCTGTGACACTTCCTAAAATGCCCTACAGAATACTTCTCTGTGATTCAGAGCTGGCTTCATTGTGA
>CAJUTJ010000043.1 GCA_910589655.1 uncultured Acetatifactor sp.
ATGTACTTATTGATCAAGGGCGCGAAGCGCCGCATTTTTTGACTGGTTTGTCAAGTGTTTTTGAGAAAAAAGTGGGTGATTTTTGAAAAATAGGTTCTGAAAGCCCCATGAAATAAGGGCTGAAGATTCCGAGAAGTTATCCGATTATAGAGGAGGAATAAAAATGGTACATTTAGTTTATTGCGATAACGCAGGCAAAAAAGGTGAAAAGGTATTAGACAAAGTTTTAGCGGGAACTAAGACAATGATTGTGCGCGGAGCCGCAGGAAGAAAAATCCCCCACAGCAGAGTTTTTGAGGGTGAGCGTCTCTATTTCATAGAAAAAGGAAGTGCGGAGGTGACGGCAACCGCTATCGTAAAAGAAGTGCAGAATTTTGTGAAACTTTCCGATGAAGAAATCACAAAAACTCTTGCGGATAATCAGAGTAAATTAAACTTATCAGACAAGCAAAAAGTACGGTGGCATAAAAAGTGTCTATGTTTAGTGGAATTTGAAAATGTCAAGGAAATAACTCCTCTTGCTTTTGAACATCAGGGGAATATGGACGATTGGCTTATTTTAGAAAAAATTGAAGATGTTATTGTAGGGACAAGTATTCCGTACAATTACAAAAATTCTAAATTTTGAACCGGAGGATTTATTGCGGATAAAGTAGAGATGACAGCCTAAAATGCTGCCATCTCTTTTGATTTAAAAGGAAACACTAACTCTGTGGCCTCCCTTGTGAGAGATAGGCGGGATATCTATGTCTTGCATTAACTTTTTGATGAAAGAAAGGCGGGAATAAATTTTCAAACATGCTCTGGCAGCCTTGCGGACAAATTGTTCAAGGGGATAAGGAGACTAAGCTGAGACATGAACGTCCTCTACAGGGAGAAGCTGTTCGAAATTATCAGGCGGCGCTTGCTGCAAAGGGAGTCCCGGAGGATTGTATACGAAAGTATGGATTTGCGTTTTGCGGGGAGAAGGTGCTGATAGGAGCAATATCTGAAGTGAAGAACAAAACAAATAAAAACCAAAACAAACCCCAACACAAAACCAACAAAACCCAAAATAAATCCACAAAAAATAATAAAATTACGCGTGGTTTTGTTGACATATGCAGTTAGGAAGAATATACTGGACATATGAGTTTACATGGATGGCCGTTTAAGGCTGATAAAGTGAATAACGGGTAATTTTTGTTTTGAAACTGTCAAGTGAGGAGGATTGGGAACATGTCTGACAAGCTTTCCGGAGAAGAACTGGTTGATTTGGTTCAAACCATTATTAATGTACGCGATAAAAAGACGGGAGAACGGTTGACAGAGACAGAACACTGTGCATTAGTGGCGAAATTTAAAAAGAGCATAAACCATCCGGGAGGAAGTGATTTGATTTACTATCCGGAATTGGTTGGACTGCCTCCGGAGCCTACCGTTGATGAAATTGTAGACTTGGCAATTAAGGGGGATTTCCCAAAAGAAAAATAAAAAGAAAACGAGTGTGAAAGGAGCAGTAATGGAGAAGTATTATACTCAAGAAATTCCAAAGACTGACAGAATTCCAAAGCTGGTGGCACATTTATATGCTAAGATGCCTGAGATCGAGTCGGCAAGGGCCAGATTAATCACAGAGTCCTACAGGGAGACGGAGAGCTTTCCGATTGTGATGCGGCGTGCTAAGGCTTTTGAGCATATTTTGGATAATATTCCTATTATTATCCGGGAAAACGAGCTGATCGTGGGCAGCACCACCATTGCTCCCAGAGGATGTCAGACTTATCCTGAATTTTCCTACAAATGGCTGGAGGCAGAATTTGAGACCGTAGCAACACGGAAGGCAGATCCTTTTTACATAGCCGATCATACCAAAAAGGAACTTTTGGAGGCGGATGCCTACTGGGAGGGGAAGACTACCAGCGAGCTTGCTACTTCTCTGATGACGGAAGAGACAAAGAAAGCCATCGATCACAATATTTTCACTCCCGGAAATTATTTTTATAACGGAGTGGGACATGTTACCGTGCAGTACGACAAGGTGCTGGCGGTGGGATATGAGGGGATCATTGCGCAGGTGGAAGAAGAGCTTGCCCGATGCAATCCCGGGGACCAGGATTATTGTACCAGAAGCCAATTCCTGCAGGCGGTTCTGATCAGCTGCCATGCGGTGATCCGTTATGCCCGGCGTTACGCGGAACTGGCTGAGAAGGAAGCGGCAGCCTGTGCCGATGGGAACAGAAAGCGGGAGCTTCAGCAGATTGCCGCCAATTGCAGACAGGTTCCTGCCAAGGGAGCCACCGGTTTCTATGAGGCGTGCCAGAGCTTTTGGTTTGTCCAGCAGCTGCTTCAGATTGAATCCAGCGGGCATTCCATTTCTCCCGGACGCTTTGACCAGTATATGTACCCTTATTATAAGAAGGATTTGGAAAGCGGAAAACTGACCAGAGAATTCGCACAGGAATTGTTAGACTGTATCTGGGTGAAGCTGAACGACTTGAATAAATGCCGGGATGCCGCAAGTGCGGAGGGCTTTGCAGGTTACAGCCTGTTCCAGAATCTGATCGTGGGCGGTCAGGACAAGGACGGCAATGATGTGACAAACGACCTGTCCTTTATGTGTATCACGGCGGCAAAGCATGTGTTCCTTCCCCAGCCCTCACTGTCCATCCGTGTGTGGAATAAGACGCCTCACGCGCTGATGCTGAAGGCCGCGGATTTGACCAGAACGGGTATCGGACTTCCCGCTTACTATAATGACGAGGTTATTATTCCTTCCCTGCTCAGCAGAGGACTGACCATAGAGGATGCCAGAGAGTATAATATTATCGGTTGTGTGGAACCTCAGAAGGCCGGCAAGACGGAAGGCTGGCATGATGCTGCTTTCTACAATATGTGCCGTCCTTTGGAGCTGGTATTTTCCAACGGGTATGACAAGGGGGAAAAGATCAGCATAGAGACCGGCCGAGTGGAGGAAATGACTACTTTTGAGGAGTTCTATGACGCTTATAAGAAGCAGATGGACTATAATATTTCCCTGCTGGTCAATGCGGATAATGCCATTGACGTAGCTCATGCTACGCGCTGTCCGCTGCCCTTCCTGTCCTGTATGGTGGACGACTGTATCAAGAGAGGGAAGACCGTTCAGGAAGGCGGTGCGGTTTACAATTTTACGGGCCCTCAGGGCTTTGGTATCGCCAATATGGCAGATTCCCTTTACGCCATTAAGAAGCTGGTATTCGAGGAGAAAAAGGTGACTCTCGGGGAGTACAAGCGTGCCCTTGCCGTGAATTTCGGACAGGGATTGGATGAAATATCGGCGGCTGAAATCGTGACACAGATTGTCAGGGAGATGGAAGCCAAGGGAATGAAGGTGGACGAGAGCCAGATTGCCGCTATGATTTCCACTGTTATGAACACTCAGCTTCCGGCCGAAGAGAAACAGAGATATGAGGCTCTCAGGGCGATGATAGACGAAGTGCCCAAATTCGGAAACGATATCGAAGAAGTGGATCTGTTTGCCAGAGATGTGGCGTATACCTATACAAGACCTCTGTTAAATTATAAGAATCCCAGAGGGGGACAGTTCCAAGCCGGATTGTACCCTGTGTCTGCCAATGTGCCGCTGGGAGCCCAGACAGGTGCCACACCCGACGGCAGGTTAGCCCATACTCCTGTGGCGGACGGTGTTTCGCCCTCTGCGGGTAAGGATGTGCACGGGCCTACCGCGGCGGCAAACTCCGTATCCAAGCTGGATCACGGAATTGCCTCCAACGGTACGCTGTTTAACCAGAAATTCCATCCCACGGCGCTTTCCGGCGAGAAGGGGCTGGAGAACTTTGTGGCGCTGATCCGGTCTTATTTTGACCAGAAGGGCAGCCATATGCAGTTCAATGTGGTGGACAGGGATACCTTGCTGGATGCCCAGAAGAATCCGGAGAAGTATGCTCATCTGGTAGTCAGGGTGGCAGGCTACAGTGCATTGTTTACAACGCTTTCCAAGTCCCTTCAGGATGATATTATCCGACGCACGGAGCAAGGCTTCTGATTGCAGGAGGCTTGCAGAAATTCAGCCGGTGACGTTTGCCTTGGCATGGAGGCTTGTGCGGGCGGCTGCCGGAAGAGGGTTTAATACAGAAAGAAGCTGCGAGGAGCTGTTATGGATTATTTACAGACAAAAGGGCGTATTTTTGACATTCAGAGATATTCGATACATGACGGTACGGGTATCCGCACAATCTGCTTTTTAAAAGGCTGTGTGCTGCGGTGCAAATGGTGCTGTAATCCGGAATCTCAGGAATACGGGATACAGGAGATGCTTGTGCGCGGGAAGCCTAAGACGATTGGGCAGGATGTCACCGTGGCGGAGGTTATGGAGACCGTGGAGAAGGACAGGCCTTACTACAATCGCTCCGGCGGAGGTCTTACTTTATCCGGCGGGGAGAGTCTCTGCCAGCCGGAATTTGCCAGAGACTTGCTCCGGGCGGCTAAAGCGGTGGGCATTAACACGGCTATGGAAAGTATGGGCTGCGCCAAGTGGGAAGTTATAGAACAGATCCTTCCATATTTAGATCATTATTTGATGGATATAAAGCATATTGACAGTGCAAAGCATAAAGAATTTACGGGAAAAGGCAATGAGCTGATGCTGGAGAACGCGGGGAAGATTGCCTTCTCGGGAATGACAAAGCTCAGTATCCGTGTACCGGTGATTCCCACCTTTAACGACAGTCCGGAGGAGATACGGAATATTGCTCTGTTTGCGGATAAGCTGCCCGGAGTGGACGAAATTTATCTGCTTCCGTACCACAGGCTGGGACAGGATAAATATGAGGGATTAGGCCGGAAATACGAACTGCCGGATATCCTTCCGCCGGAGCCGGAACGGATGCAGATGCTGAAGAAGATAGTGGAGAATTGTTCTAAGCTGGTATGTCATATCGGCGGCTGATGATAAAAATAGCATTTCGCCAAATAGCTTGCCTGAATTTCCAGCTGCAGCGTTAGATTTCCTAGACGTAGCCACCGCTGCGCCGTCGGAAATCTGCCTTGCAGACTGAAAATTCATTCTGCGCTATTTAGCTGAAAGTAATCTGGCCAGTACACCAGTGCGGAAGAAGTTTTAAGTGCTTGAGTGATTGTCGTTTGTGCAGAGGTAGGGCATGGCAGAAAAAGAGGATTGGCGTCTGGCGGCAAAAGACGTGGAGTATTTAAAGGATAAATATTTGAATCCTACTGACGGAGAAGAAATTGTAATAAACGCACCTTATTTGAAAATGTGTATATTCTGTTGGGAGGAAGTCCGTAATATACCTTATCAGCGATGGTTCGTGCCTGAGGACATAAGCTGTTGTATTTGCGAAGAGTGCTATGAGGACTTTAAAGAAATGTTTGGCTGGAAAATGCTGGACGGCTGGGATATTGACCGGACGGAAGGAGCGGTACTGCCACACATGGAATGAACCTGTGCCGCATATGCGGCGGAATGGGAGGAATGATGGATTGGCTTGACGAGAAAAGCAAACAGAGGATTGTACAAGAGCTGGTGCCCGGAAAACAGATTACGCTGGCTCATATCATAGCCAGCCCCGCCCCCGTTCTGTATGAGAAATTAGGGCTTGCCCCCAGTATTGATTATGCAAGGGCGGCAATCGGCATTTTAACCGTATCTCCTGCGGAAACGGCAATCATTATGGCTGATGTAGCTATGAAGGCGGCTGCCATTGACCTTGGTTTCGTGGACAGATTCAGCGGCTCGCTGATCATATCGGGGACGGTGTCGGAGGTGGAGGCTTCCGAACAGGCCATTTTGGAATATGTAAAAAATAAGCTGGGATATACTGTCTGCACCATTACCAGAACTTAGGGTGCGCCGCCAGACGCATGGGGGTTACTATGAAAGTCCCGAATCCTGCTTGCGGAAACCGCGAGGTGTTTCGTGCTTCCTTGCACGAAATCCCGAGACTGCTATGCACCAAAATGGGCGGCATTTGCCGTTTTGTGTGCATCTTCACAGGAAACCCTCAGATTTTCATGCATGGTAGTTCAGGCGATTGTATGGAAGCTGCAAGGAATCAAAGGCAGATTGAGAGAAGAAACTATCAAACATGCCATAGGGTGAAAAGGGCAATAATATGAAAAAGCTGATACTCATGGGACGCAGCGAAAGCGGGAAGACTACTTTAAAGCAGGCGCTTAACGGGGAAAAAGTTCATTATGATAAAACACAGTATGTCCATTACAATGACGTGCTCATCGATACCCCCGGCGAATATGCCCAGACAAAACATTTGGGCTATGCCCTTGCACTCTATGCCTATGAGGCGGATGTGGTGGGGCTGCTGGTGGCGGCCACGGAGAGTTACACTTTATTTCCGCCTAATATCACCTGTATGGTGAACCGTGACGTGATCGGGATCGTCACGAAGATACATGATCCCAAGGCAAACGTATCTCTCGCCGAGCTGTGGCTGAGAAATTCCGGCTGTAAGACGATTTTTCATGTGGATTCCGTGACGGGCGAGGGTGTGAGAGACATTTTGGACTACTTGAAATGAACGATTTTAGGTGTCTGCTATTGCGTTTCCGCAGCATAGCGCCGGTATGCCGGCAGTTTATTACAGCTGCGGAAGTGATTCAAGGAAACGACACAAATCCAACATTATACATGTTGACTTGTGTGGTATATAGACTTATAATAAAACAAGAAACAACACAAACAGGAGGAATCAAAATGCAAAACGAGTATGAAATCAAAAAAGAGATTTGTGACATCGGAAAGAGAATCTACAACAGAAACATGGTTGCGGCAAATGACGGCAACATCTCCGTAAAACTGAGCGATAACGAATTTCTTTGCACCCCCACCGGCGTATCCAAGGGCTTTATGACTCCCGAGTATATCTGTAAGGTGGACGCACAGGGTAATGTGCTTCAGGCAAACGGGAATTTCAAGCCCTCTTCCGAGATTAAGATGCATATGAGAGTGTATCAGGAGAGACCTGACGTGAAGAGCGTTGTACATGCACATCCCATGTATGCAACTACTTTTGCCATTGCAGGTATTCCTTTGACCCAGCCTATTATGCCCGAGGCGGTTATTGCTCTCGGCTGTGTGCCCATTGCAAAGTACGGCAGACCTTCCACCATGGAGATTCCCGATGCGGTATCCGAGTATGTACAGTATTTTGACGCAGTGTTGTTGGAGAACCACGGTGCATTGACCTACTCCGATTCCCTGTTGAGCGCGTATCTGAAGATGGAATCCGTAGAGTTCTACGCTCAGCTGCTGTATCAATCCAGAATGCTGGGCGGCCCCAAGGAGTTCACTCCTCAGCAGGTAGAGGATCTGTATGAGATCAGAAGACAGTTCGGTATGAAGGGACGTCATCCTGCAAATCTCTGCCCTAACTTAAAGGAAGGCAAACCCAGCTGTCATAACTGCGGCGGAAGCTGCGGAGAGCATAAAAATGCGGCGGCATCTCCCGATTTGGTAGCGGAGATCACCAAGAAGGTGTTGGAGCAGCTTGGCAAATAATCGGACAGGCATCCGTTTTGGAAAAAAAGGAATCCATGATGAATAATACGGAAATCGAAACCATTGTCCGTGAGGTGATAAAGCGGTCATCTGCCGGTCAGAGCGGAACCCCAGAGCCGGTAAATCTGCCCGGAAGCCCCGTGGCCGCAAACGGCGGAACCGTGATCCCCTCAATGCCCTTGAAGCTTGCAGTGAAGCTTATCGAGAGAGTCGAGGCAAAAGCGGCAGAGTGGAATATGAGAGTGGTGACAGCCGTCTCCGATGGGGCGGGAAGACCCGTTGCCATCCATTGTATGGACGGCGCCTACATAGGAAGTTTTGACGTGGCATTAAACAAGACTTACACATCCATTGCTTTTCAAATGTCAACCGCAGAATTGGGCCGTCTGAGCCAGCCGGGGGAGTCTCTCTACGGCATTCAGTTTACTAATGACGGGAAGATTACCATTTTCGGCGGCGGGGAGGTTTTAAAGCATAATGATGTAATTATCGGGGCGCTGGGAGTCAGCGGCGGTTCTGCAAAGCAGGACACGGATCTGGCGGCCTACGGACGTTCCGTTTTGAAGGAGGTAATATCGTGCTTATAAATGAAGGCATGGTACAAGATATTGTACAGGAAGTTGTGGCAAAGCTTCAGATTGCAGAGCCTGCGGCAAAGAACCACGGTGTGTTCACCGACATGAATGAAGCCATTGCAGCGGCAAAAAAGGCTCAGGCTGTGGTTCGCAGAATGTCTCTGGATCAGAGAGAACAGATTATAAGCAACATCCGCAGGAAAACCCATGAAAATGCGGAGACATTGGCCAGAATGGGTGTAAACGAAACCGGAATGGGTAATGTGGGGCATAAAATTTTGAAGCATCATTTGGTAGCCGACAAGACTCCGGGCACGGAGGACTTAAAGACTACGGCATGGTCGGGAGACAGGGGACTGACCCTGATTGAAATGGGGCCTTTCGGGGTAATCGGGGCAATCACCCCTTGCACCAATCCCAGCGAGACGGTTATCTGTAATTCTATCGGTATGATTGCGGCCGGTAATACGGTGGTATTTAATCCTCATCCTGCGGCGATCATGACCTCTATTTTTGCTTTGAACCTGATTAACGAGGCTTCGTTGGAAGCGGGCGGACCCGACAATGTGGCTTGTACCGTTACGCAGCCTACGCTGGATACCAGCAATATTATGATGAAGCATAAGGATATCCCTCTGCTCGCGGCAACCGGCGGACCCGGTGTAGTTACCGCAGTTCTTTCCTCCGGAAAGAGAGGTATCGGAGCGGGGGCAGGAAATCCTCCCGCAGTAGTGGATGAGACTGCGGATGTGCGCAAGGCGGCGGAGGATATCGTAAACGGATGTACCTTTGACAATAATCTTCCCTGTATCGCGGAGAAGGAGATTGTAGCGGTAGATTCCGTTGCGGACGAGCTGATGCATTATATGATTTCCGAACAGGGCTGCTACTTGATTTCCAAGGAGGAGCAGGATAAGCTTACTTCCGTGGTACTGACGCCGAAGGGATTGAACCGTAAGTGCGTGGGACGCGATGCGAAGACGCTGCTGGGTATGATCGGAGTCACCGTACCCGACAATATCCGCTGCATTGTGTTTGAGGGTGAGAAAGAGCATCCGTTGATTGCAGAGGAGCTGATGATGCCCATCTTGGGTATGGTTCGGGCGAAGGATATTGATGATGCAATCGAAAAGGCAGTATGGCTGGAGCACGGAAACCGCCATTCCGCACATATTCATTCCAAGAACATTGACAATATCACAAAGTATGCCAGAGCTATCGATACCGCCATTTTGGTTAAGAATGCGCCTTCTTATGCGGCATTGGGATTCGGCGGCGAAGGGTATTGTACCTTTACCATTGCAAGCCGTACCGGCGAGGGACTGACCAGCGCCAAATCCTTTACCAAGAGCAGACGCTGTGTAATGGCAGACAGCCTTTGCATACGGTAGGTTAGATAGAGAGAAAGGAGTAATATAATGGCTGATACAGCACAGATTGAAGCAATAGTGAAGCAGGTGCTTGCCAATATGGCCGGGACAGGCGCATCGGCGCCCGTTTCCGGGGGCAGCGCATCGAACGGTGTGATTCCTAAGACGGCGCATGTTGCAATGCTGACAAGCTTAGAGCATTTCGATGTTAAGGAATTTCCCATGCCTGAGGTTGGCGATGACGACATTCTGGTAAAGGTAGAGGGCTGCGGCGTCTGCGGTACCGATGCCCATGAGTTCAAGAGAGATCCTTTCGGCTTGATTCCCGTTGCCTTGGGGCATGAAGGAACCGGCGAAATCGTAAAGATGGGTAAGAACGTTAAAAAGGACAGCGCGGGCAAAGACCTGAAAATCGGGGATAAGGTAGTGACCTGTATGATCTTTAAGGACAATCCCGATATTACCATGTACGACTTGAACAAGCAGAACGTGGGGGGCGCGGATGTATACGGACTGCTTCCCGATGACGATATTCATTTGAACGGCTGGTTTTCCGATTACATTTTGATCCGGGGCGGCTCCACGGTATTTAACGTGAGTGACCTTGATCTGTATTCCAGAGTATTGATTGAGCCTTGTGCAGTGCTTATCCATGCCGTAGAGCGGGCAAAGAGCACCGGCATTCTCCGTTTCAATTCCAGAGTGGTGGTTCAGGGATGCGGACCCATTGGCTTGATTTGTATCGCAATTTTGCGTACAATGGGTATTAACAATATCATAGCAGTGGACGGAGAGAACAAGCGTCTTGAGTTTGCCAAGGAGCTGGGAGCTTCCGATTATGTAAACTTTAAGGATCACAAGGGAATCGAAGCCCTTTCCGCAGCAGTTGCGGAGAAATTCGACGGACATTTGGCTGATTTTGCATTCCAGTGTACCGGATCTCCCGCAGGCCACTCCAATATCTACAAGTTTATCCGTAACGGCGGAGGACTTTGTGAGCTGGGCTTCTTTATCAACGGCGGCGATGCAACCATCAATCCTCACTTTGATATCTGCTCCAAGGAGATTACAACGGTGGGCTCATGGGTATACACCTTGAGAGATTATGCCACCACGTTTGATTTCCTGAAGAGTGCAAAGAAGATGGGGCTTCCCATTGACAAGCTGATCACTCATACACATCCTCTGGAGGAGATCAACGAGGCATTGAAGACCAATCTGGCCATGACAGGACTAAAGATTGCAATTATCAACAAATAGCTTTAATATAGAAATGAGGCGGCTATGGAAGAAGCGGTAGGACTCTTGGAGGTATACGGACTGGCATGTGCGTTTATCGCAGCCGATGCGGGCTGTAAAGCAGCCAGCGTCAGACTGGAAACCTTTGATAAAAATAAACCTGCAAATGCAGATTCGTTGCCGGTGCCTTTGCTGGTAACGGTCAAATTCCGGGGTTCCGTGGCGGATGTGGAAGCCGCTATGGCGGCGGGGGAAGCCATGGCTGAATCCCTGACCGGCGTGGTGCAGAAGCATATTATTGCAAGACCCACGGAAGACACGGAAAAAATGTTGAAGCTGAACGCTTTCGACAAAAATTAAGATTTGGAACTATGAGTGGAATAGGTGAAAAATAAGGCTTTGTGAAAACAGGAGCAAAGCGATTGTCCATTTGAAAGGAGAACATTATGGCACAGGAAGCATTAGGAATGGTAGAGACCAGAGGTCTGACAGCGGCTATCGAGGCGGCTGATGCGATGACCAAGTCTGCGGAGGTTACTCTGGTGGGCACCGAGAAAATCGGTTCCGGTCTGGTAACGGTTATGGTACGCGGAGATGTGGGCGCTGTTAAGGCATCTGTGGAGAGCGGCTCCGCAGCGGCAAGCAGACTCGGTGAGCTGGTGGCAGCACATGTAATTCCCCGTCCCCATACAGATGTTGAGAAGATTCTTCCGAAGATCTAAAATCCGTATGCCAAGGGTGATATTCCCGAAGGCGCTGTTGGGCACGGCAGGACAGAAAGCTTGAGGAAGATAGAAGAAGGAGCCAGTCAATGAGCAATACATCATTAGGCTTTATTGAAATTTCAGGAGTGGTTGCCGCGGTGGATGCACTGGATATTATGTGCAAGACCTCCGGTGTGGAATTGGTCACTTGGGAGCGGAAACTGGGCGGACGCCTTGTTACCATAGTGATCATGGGAGACGTGTCGGCCGTGACGGAAGCGGTGGAAACCGCATCGGTAAAGGCCATTAAGAAGCCCGTGGCAAGCGGCATCATTGCAAATCCCCACGAAGAGATCTGGCGGCTTGTGAAGTTGAGCGCCAGCCGGTTTAGGGATAAGCAGGAAGTGAGCACATTGGATGCTCAGACAATACAGGAAGTATAACGCAGTAAATTCTAAGCAAAAACCAAAATTAATTTCAGGAGGAAAACGAAATGGCACAGGAAGCATTAGGTATGGTAGAAACAAGAGGTCTGGTTGCGGCAATCGAAGCGGCGGATGCAATGTGTAAAGCGGCAAATGTTACTCTGGTAGGTACGGAGAAGATCGGTTCCGGTCTGGTAACTGTAATGGTACGCGGTGATGTTGGAGCAGTAAAATCTTCCGTAGAAGCCGGTTCCGCAAGCGCATCCAAGCTTGGCGAACTGGTAGCTACCCATGTAATCCCTCGTCCTCATACGGATGTTGAGATGATCCTTCCCAAGGTAAAAGACTGATTTTCACGCAATTAAATTAAAAAGATTTATTGGCAAGAAATTTGATTGGTATGCGTAAAGAGGTGTGCTGACGCACCCTCTTATAAAGCGCACTAGGGGTATAAGCATGGAACAGCAGACAGTGGAATCAATTACAAAAGTGGTTCTGGAAACCATTAATAAAATGGGTCAAAAAACCAACGGCTATCAGGTTCCGGTGGGGGTGTCCGCGAGACACATCCACCTCACACAGCAGGATGTGGAAACCTTGTTCGGTGCAGGGTATCATTTGACGAAAAAGAAGGATCTGATGGGAGGACAGTATGCCTGCAACGAGACTGTCACCATTGTTGGTTTAAAGCTCCGCGCCATTGAAAATGTCAGAGTTCTGGGGCCTGTCAGGAAGGCGTCTCAGGTTGAGATATCGGCGACGGATGCTATGAAGCTCGGCATTGCAGCACCGGTCCGCGAATCCGGAAACGTGGCTGCAAGCGCTCCTATCGCAGTAGTAGGACCCAAGGGGGCAATCTACATGAAAGAGGGCTGTATCATTGCCATGCGTCATATACATATGTCACCTGCCGATGCAGCGGCGGCAGGAGTCCATGACGGCGATATCGTGTCCGTGAAGGCGGATAACGAGAGGGGGACTGTTTTTAATCAGGTAAAGATCCGTGTCAATGACAGCTTTACATTGGAGATGCACATTGATACCGATGAGGCGAATGCCAGCAAGATTAAGACGGGCGATAAGGTAATGATCCTGAAAGAACTGTCATAAGTTTACTTTCGATATTGATGTAGAAGAAAATCGCATAGGCAGGATGGAAAAATGAGGTATAACGGATATAAGCCCATTGACGGCGAGGGCCGTGCGGATATGGTGAAGTCAAATCGGAAAATTATTTTGTGACGGATTCCGAGAAAGAAATAAAAGAAATATCAGGCAGGCGGACAGACGAGTCATCGCCCAAACTGTCCGCCTGCACAATAGGAGATGCATACCATGGTGATAGGCAAGGTGGTTGGAAGCATTGTGTCCACCCGCAAATGTGAGAATTTAATCGGTAATAAATTTATGGTCATTGAACCGTTGGAAGAGATGGCATCGGGTGCGGCCAGATTTGTAGCGATTGACAATATCGGCGCCGGAATCGGAGAGACCGTTTTAGTAGTGACGGGCAGCGGGGCCAGAGTCGGTATGGAAAACGTACCGGTGGATGCGGCAATAGTGGGAATCGTTGACGAGAAGTGAGCCGTCTGTTTTAGACACAATGTGCGTCAAACTTATTTGTAATCATGAATCTGGTGTGTTGACCATTTAGCACTCGGACTACTTACGTAGAATGAATATTCATCCTGCAAGGCAGATTTCCGACGGCGCAGCGGTGGCATCGTCTAGATATTTTAGCGACGCAATAGTGTAAAAAAGACGGTTTACGAGTTTGATATCTGACCGGATGGAGTATTAGCCAGAACAGCGATAGATCGGATTGGATGATAAATATGGAGATTCAGGAATTAAAGCAGACTTTACAGAATATTGGTACGGTGGGTGCCGGAGGCGCCGGTTTTCCCACATATGCGAAGCTGGATGAACGGGCGGAAATCATATTGATGAATTGCGCCGAGTGCGAGCCGTTGCTGAAGCTGCACAGGCAGCTGCTGGAACAGCGGGCAGAAGACATTTTAAGAGCCTTTGATAGGATCGCACAGACGGTTGGGGCGAAAGAAGCCATTATCGGTATTAAAAGAGAATACAAAGCAACTTTAAAAGCTATAGATAGATACATAGATGCATACCCCAATATGCGCGTCCAGCTATTGGACGGGGCGTATCCCATGGGGGACGAGGTAGTGTTGATTTATGAGGCTACGGGAAGAGTGATCCGTCCCGGAGGGCTGCCCATTGAAGAAGGTGTGGCAGTCTTTAATGTGGAGACGGTCTATAATGTATACCGTGGAATGGAAAACAGCACCCCCGTAATTGATAAATTGGTAACGGTTGTAGGAGAGGTAGAACATCCCATTACCGTGAGAGTCCCTTTGGGAGCTTCCATTAAGGACGTGATAGCTTATGCCGGAGAGACGACGACAAAGAATCCCGTTTATTTGATAGGCGGTCCTATGATGGGAAATCTGGCGGATGAGACGGCGGTGGTGACGAAGACCACCAATGCAGTGATTGTGCTGGACAAATCTCATTCTCTGGTGCGGAGGAAGAACCGGAATGCAGCCATTGATTTAAAACGCGCGGCATCTTCCTGCTGCCAGTGTGAAACTTGTACCAGCCTATGTCCCAGACATGCCTTGGGTCATCCCATTGAGCCCCATAAATTTATGCGCAGCGCGGCAAATCAGGATTTTCAAGACACCAGTGTATTCCTGAATACCATGTTCTGCAGTTCCTGCGGGCTTTGCGAGAATTTTTCCTGTCCTCAGGGTTTGTCTCCCAGAAGCCTGATTGCCGATTATAAAGCGGGGCTGAGAAAGGCGGGGGTGAAGCCGCCTGTAGGGGTGGTTCCGGCGCCGGTGCAGGAGAGCAGGCAGTACCGCAAGGTACCGGAGGAAAGGCTGGCGGCAAGGCTGGGACTTTCCAAGTATGATGTGGAAGCTCCCCTTCAGGAGGACGGCTATTGGAAGAGCAAGGACATAATACATAAAGTAAAGATTCCGCTGAGCCAGCATATCGGAGCGCCTGCCGTCCCGGTGACGGAGAGCGGAGCAAAAGTGAAGGCCGGGGATATGATTGCAAAGCCGGGGAACGGTTTAAGTGTGGCGATTCATGCCTCCATGGACGGAACCGTAAGGGAAGTAACGGAAAAATATATTGTGATTACAGAGAGGTAAGGGGCCATGAGCAGAGCGTTAGGTATGATTGAATTTAAGACGGTTGCCTCAGGGGTTACTGCGGCGGATGCCATGGTTAAGACGGCGGCCGTGGAGTTGATTGAGGCACAGGTGGTTTGTCCCGGTAAATATATAGCGCTTATCACCGGCGATCTCAGCGCCGTGGATGCGGCGGTTGCAACGGCTAAGGTACAATATGGGGAACAGCTCATCGACAGCTTTGTGCTGGGCAATCCGGACGAAGGCATTTTCCCCGCTATCTACGGAACTACCCATATAGAAAAGGTGAGTTCGCTGGGAGTACTGGAGACCTTTGACGCGGCATCCATTATCGTGGCGGCAGATGTGGCGGCCAAGACTTCCGAGGTGGAACTGATCGAGCTGCGTGTAGCAAAGGGGATGTGCGGTAAGTCCTACGTATATCTGTGCGGGGAGGTTTCCGCGGTGGATGCGGCAATTGCCAGAGCCAAAGCGGCGGTGGCGGACAGCGGCATGTATCTGGATTCCACTGTGATTGCCCACCCGGACGACCAGATTATAAAATCCATATTATAAGTGCGAAGTGTGAAGGAAATCACTAAGCTCGAAAGAACCTCGCTAAGTGATTTCACGCTCTGCGGAGCAGAGCTTCTTCACACGTAAGAATCCGCGAGCGGATTCTTACGGACTTGCACCAGTTCATAAATTGTTTGTGCCGCCGA
>CAJUTJ010000044.1 GCA_910589655.1 uncultured Acetatifactor sp.
AGGAGATGTGAGTAAATGAATGTAACCAAAGATGGGTTTAAGGACAGACAACTTCATATGGAAGACTATCTGCAAATGGTATCTGCGGAACAGAAAGAGTATGCGGAAGTGTCCGTCTATCAGCGGATTACTGAAAACAACGACATCATCACGGACTTTTGGACGGACAATCTACTGGAATTGATTTTACGAAAAGACAACTTAAACATGGCATATAAGAAAGTGAAATCAAACAAAGGCAGAGGCGGGATTGACGGGATGCAGGTGGATGGACTTCTGCCCTACCTGAAAGAAAACCAGAGCGAAATCATCCGGGAGATAAGGGAGGGGAAATACAAACCCAACCCAGTCCGGAGGGCAGAGATACCCAAGGAAGAAAAGGGCAAGGTCAGGAAATTAGGAATACCCACAGTCGTAGACCGCCTGATTCAGCAGGCGGTAACCCAGGAAATGACACCGCTGTTTGAACCACAGTTTTCAGAGAACAGTTATGGATTCAGACCGGGAAGAAGGCAGCACGATGCATTAAAAGCCTGCAAGGAAAACGTAGACGAAGGATATGTATACGTGGTGAGCATGGATCTGAAGAAATTCTTCGATACAGTAAACCACAGCAAATTAATAGAGGTACTGTCACGGACAATCAAGGATGGGCGTGTGGTATCGCTGATACACAAATATCTGAATGCAGGAGTATTGCAGAACGGATTCTTCGAGAAAACGGAAGAAGGCGTGCCACAGGGCGGGCCGTTAAGTCCATTGTGCGGAAACGTGATGCTGAATGAACTGGATAAAGAACTGGAACGTAGAGGACACCGGTTCGTGAGGTATGCGGACGATGCACTGATATTCTGCAAGAGCAGGAAGAGTGCGGAAAGGACGCTTGCAAACATACTTCCATTTATAGAGGGGAAGTTATTCCTAAAAGTAAACCGAACCAAGACAACAGTAACCCATGTGAGCAAGATAAAATATCTGGGATATGCATTTTACCGGAACAAAGGGAAATGCAGATTCCGGGTACACCCAAAGAGTGTGCAAAAGATGAAAGACAGGATAAGGGAGATAACCCAGAAGAACAAAGGATGGGGCAATGACTACCGGAGACAGAAACTAGCGGAGTATGTCAGAGGGTGGATAAACTATTACAAATTTGCAGACATGAAAGGACTGATGACGGAGACAGACGAATGGCTCCGGCGCAGGATACGGGCAATCTATTGGAAACAATGGAAAAAGGTAAAGACGAGGTACCGAAACCTAAGAGCATTAAAGCTTGAAGAATGGCAGGTGCATCAGATAGCCAACAGCCGGAAGGGTTACTGGAGGACAGCGCAAATGCTGAGAGTTGCCCTCACCAATAAAATAATAGCCAAGCTGGGATATATCTCCATGCTTGACTATTATCTGAAAGTTACGTGAAAACTATTGAACCGCTGTATACCGAACGGTACGTACAGTGGTGTGGGAGGTCGGCTACTCAATGAATGGGTAGCCTCCTACCCGATAATTGTGAGCAGTAAGGAGAAAAGAATAAAAGTGAATACAGTTGAACTTCCGAAATGAACGGATTATAATGAGAGAAGCTGCCAAATAATTTCGATGCGGAATGGCGGATGAGGTATGAGATAAAGAAACAGAGAAAATAGGAGGACAAATCATGGCTAAACTCATTATAACCGTTGAAGGAGGAAAATTCACACAGACATTAAATTTTCTGGATCGCAATATTAAAGATAACCGGTATATTTATGAGAATGGTAATGAGTCGGGAATTATGGAAGATCCTATGGAATTATATGAGGATATTCCGGAATGCAGCCGCATTGCCGAGCAATATGAGGAACTGCTTGAAGTATTGGATTTAGGTAAGAGTCAGCTTACCGGCATAATGCGTCAGCTTAACACATTGGAGAAGACGATGGATCCCTATGTAATTCCCAAATCCAATAAAAAGCAGGAGCATGTCATTACCTTGAGCAGCGGTGAGTTGGATATGCTTGCGAAGGCTGTGGACGTTAAGGAATTTGAAAATGACAAGAGCATTGAAGATGCGTTGAAAGAACTGATTGTCGGACGGCGAATTGAGGGAGAAGCAAACAGCGAATTATTTTTCTGACATTTATCCCATTGACTGCGCAGTGCTGTCTGCAAATGCACAATCCTGCCCAAAATGCTGCACGTTGTTGCCGGTATTGCTTTCCGCCTG
>CAJUTJ010000045.1 GCA_910589655.1 uncultured Acetatifactor sp.
CACCTTGGCTTGTCTGATTTTTCATCTGCTTCGTTGTCGTCAATCGACGTAGCCACCGCTACGCCTCATTCCTCCGCCTTGCATATGAAATAATCATTCTGCGCCAATGTATCAGAAATTAATTATTCGTTGTACTAGTTCAGATAAGCAGGCATACCACATATCCTGCCCTTTTTGTTGCCTTCATGTCTATCAGTCTTTGGTTTTCGGAGCCCCGGAAAGGGAGGCGCAGATTCTTCTTGGCCTCCACAAACTCGCCGTCCACCAGCACATCGATGAGCTCCAGCAGTCCGGCCACCGTCCCGTCTCCCTCCTCCGCCCACCGCAGGAGATCCTTTTCATAGTCATATCCTGTATAGCACCATATACTTTTTTCAGGGTATGCGGATTTGATTTTCCGCAATAGTCCAAACACCGTGCCGCGGTTTGCAGGTTCCATGGGTTCCCCTCCCAGCACACTGAAACCTTTGATATAAGAGTGGGACAACGCCTGAAGAATCTCCCCTTCCGTCTCCGCCGTATAGGGCTGTCCATAAGAAAAATCCCACGCTTCCCTGTTAAAACAGCCTTTACAGCCATGGGTACATCCGCTGACAAACAAAGACACTCTAATACCGGGGCCGTTAGCCGTATCCGTTTTCTTAATCACTGCATAATTCACGCTAACTCCCATCTGCCCGCTTTGGCGGGCACTCAAATCAGGATTGTGAAATGTCCTTTTTCACGCTAACTCCCATCTGCCCGCTTTGGCGGGCACTCAAATCAGGATTGTGAAATGTCCTTTTTCATGCTAACTCCCATCCACCCGCTTTAGCGGGCACTCAAATCAGGATTGTGAAATGAAACAATCAATGGTTTGCCGCAAAGCCGTAAGAACGCCGCTCTTTTTCAGCTATTACAAATGAAGCACTCTTGCCTTGATCTCCTTGGTCTTACCCGTGTTCCAGAAATTTTCCCCCAGATATCCGCAGGTCCGCCTTGTAACGTTCATCTTCCCATGATCTTTATTGTGGCACTGGGGGCATTCCCATTCCGTGTCCTCATTAATCTCTATTTCCCCGTCGAAACCGCATACATGGCAGTAATCGGACTTCGTGTTAAACTCACCGTATTGGATATTATCGTAGATAAATCGAATCACTTCCTCAATCGCCTCCAGATTGTTCCTCAGATTCGGAATCTCCACATAGGAAATCGCTCCGCCCAGAGACTTGTTCTGGAACCGGCTCTCAAAGGTAAATTTGGAAAAAGCGTCAATCGGCTCCCTCACATCCACATGGTAGGAATTTGTATAATACCCCTTGTCCGTCACATTAGGAATATCACCGAATTTCTCTTTGTCAATTCTGGCAAAACGATAGCACAGCGTTTCCGCGGGAGTCCCGTACAATGCAAAACCGATATTGGTCTCCTTCTTCCATTTCTGCACCGCCTCGTTCATACGATCCATGACACGCATGGCAAATTCACTGCCCGTCTCCGTGGTATGGCTGCAGCCCTTCATCAAGTATGTGGTCTCATACAGCCCGATGTAGCCAAGGGAAATACTGGAATATCCCCCGTACAAGAGCTTGTCTATGGTTTCGCCCTTTTTCAGTCTGGCGATGGCTCCGTACTGCCAATGGATGGGGCTGACGTCGGACAAGACCCCAAGCAATGCCTTATGTCTGCACATAAGCGCCTCATAGCACAGCTCCAGCCTCTCGTCCATCAGCTTCCAGAAGATCTCCTCATCGCCCTTGGCAAGGATACCGATCTGGGGCAGATTCAGGCTTACCACTCCCTGATTAAAACGCCCTTCAAACCGATAATTTCCCGCCTCGTCCTTCCAAGGAGCCAGAAAGGATCTGCATCCCATACAGGAAAACACATTTCCCTCATAATTTTCCCTCATCTTCTTGGCTGAAATGTAATCCGGATACATCCTTTTTGCGGAGCACCTCGCCGCCAGTTTTGTAATGTAATCGTATTTCCCGCCTTTCAGACAATTATTTTCATCCAGCACGTAAATCAGCTTGGGAAATGCCGGAGTCACATAGACACCTTTTTCGTTCTTGGTGCCCTGAAGACGCTGATTCAGGATCTCCTCTATAATCAGCACTGTCTCCTCCACGTATTCGTCCTCCTCGTCAATATGCAGAAACAGTGTGACAAAGGGAGACTGGCCGTTGGTGGTCATCAGGGTATTAATCTGGTACTGGATGGTCTGGACGCCGGATTTCAGTTCGTCACGCAGACGGATGTCCACGGTTTTACGGCGGGTAGCTTCATCCATGGAATCCCCGAATTCTTCTTGAAGCTGGTTTTCGAATTTCTCTCTGCTCTTCCGCAAATATTTCCCCAAATGCTTGATATTCACGGACTGGCCGCCGTATTGGTTGCTGGCAACGGCTGCGATAATCTGTGTGGTGACGGTACAGGCAACCTGAAAGCTTTTGGGTGATTCTATCATTTTACCGTTTATAGATGTGCCGTTATCAAGCATATCTTTAATATTAATCAGACAGCAGTTGAAAATGGGCTGGATAAAATAATCCGCATCATGGAAATGAATCACACCGTTGTCATGCGCCAAGGAGATATGTTCCGGCAGAAGCATACGTCTTGTCACATCCCGGGATACTTCTCCCGCAATATAATCCCGCTGGGTGGAAGCAAGCCTCGTATTTTTATTGGAATTCTCCTCGGCAAGCTCCTTATTCTCGTTGCGGATCAGCTTTAAAATGGACTCGTCCGTAGTATTGGACTTGCGCAGCAGACTTCTCTGATAACGGTAGACAATATACTTTTTGGCAAGAATATACTTATTACGCTCCACCAAATGCCGCTCTATGACGTCCTGAACATGCTCCACGGTCTGCAGTTCTTTATCCTCTGTCTCCACCGCCTGCAAAATCTCCTTCACCAGAGCGTCGTCCGCCCTGTCATTTTCTTCCACTTCATGATTTGCCTTGCGGATGGCCTCAACAATCTTATCTTCCTCATATGGTACAATTCTTCCGTCCCTTTTCTGAATTCTCATTAATACATGCACTCCTGTCTGCCCATTTTTATTCCCACGGCCAACGCGGCATCAGCTTGCGGCGGAGTCTATGACTCCCTTGGGCTGTGCCAAAACACCATGGGACAGATACCGATAGCGTCCCAAACAGCCTTGCACACAGGCTTTGTTACGGGGCGCAAACTTATTATATGCAAAAATCGAGATCGTACCGCAAGTTATTACGAATACGATCTCAACTATATTTTGTATTACTATAAGTTTTTCGTATCTATATCTTGTATAAATATTATAATAGAAACCCTCTCAAAGTGCAACACCTTTTTGCATAAAACGAAATGCATTCGTTATCGGTCACGGAGTGAACAATAACCTTAGGACAAATAGGGCAGCACCTGCGAAAAGTCCATATCGCTTGCATAATAGAACTTTGTGTAGCAAGGCTGGTTGTAGCAATTATTCTGCCATGCTATGCCCGTCCGGTACATGGTATCGTGCATCAGGGTAAACAGCTTATGCTTGGTTATCTCCAGACTGGTATAAATACGGATAGCGCTGCTGTCCTCGGTCCGCAGCAAAAGCTCCTCCCTGAAATCACCGAAAATATCCGCCACAAGACAGGGATTCCCCTTAGTGCCGTTGTTAGTCAAGGTCCCCTCCGGCTTCAAGAGGATGCCGTGAATATTGTCATTTACCACGCCGGAATGCTTCTCATGAAGATAATCCACGCCGTCAGTGACCTGTGTGCTCAAATCCGCCGCAAACCGGATGCTCTGATTGGTTCCAAGCACCTTGTCAGGCAGCTTGTTCCCCTTACAGTCGTACATCTCCTTCACCCAGACACACAAGCCCCGCACATCCGGATTCACGTCGCCGATCATGCATCTGCCCAGATCCGCCTCCGCATACTCTCCGAAGAAAGGAACACCAGTCTCTGCGTCACGCAAGGCCCATCCGTAAGGCGCCGCCTTTGCACCCTCAAACACATTAAATATCTGGAAGCCCGGTCTGTCGGGGTCAATGACCGCCACATGCATGGCGTCCCCATGCCCAAACTTTGCCGCTCTGCCGTCGGGGAGCTTTCCTCTGGAGGAATAGAGCACACTGCCGTCATGGTCAATGACCGCTGCCCCGTAAATGATTTCCTGACAGCCGTCCCCGTCCACATCCGCAGTGGACAGGCTGTGATTCCCCTGACCGGCCAGACAGCCGTAGACGGGATCCGTCCCTTCCGCCTCATGGGGATCCCCACAGAAGGGATTCTTCATGGGCACATAGCCGCTGTCAATGTCAAAATATACACGGTGTTTCCCTTCAAAGAAGTCATAGGCTACGATAGTGGTTCTGGTATAGTAGCCGCGGCAGATAATCAGATAGGGTCTCTCTCCGTCCAAATAGGCCACTCCCGATAAAAATCTGTCCACACGGTTACAGGGTTCGATCCGCCGCATGGCATAGTCGCCCCAGCGCAGTCCGTCATCCTCCCTTGGATGAGGAAATGCAATCGTCTCCAGTTCCTCACCGTTTCCGCCGAACATAGTAAGGTACTCCGGCCCCTCATAAATAAAGCCCTCAAACTTCCGAAGCTCGTTTCTCGGGCTTCGCGCAGGCGCATATTCGTCTATAAAGTAATCCGCCAGAGCCTCCGCATCCTGCCTTGACAGGGGATAGTCATACTTATTTTTCACGGCAGCGTTTTCTGCCGATTCTCCTGTCATGCCTTCCGCAGCAAAAAAGCACTCCTCCGGCGTTGCCGGCCACTGGCCGCTTTTTACTTCCTCAAGCTCCTGCCAGCCCTGAAAAAGCTCCACGATGTGTCGATAATAATCGTCGGCTCCGCACACATAATTATCCTCATGAGTGATGCCCTTTGCCACGTCTTCCTCCGGTAAGGTAATGTATTTCTTACTCTTTACCGTCCCGTCCTCATTGTAGACGGTCATACAGGTGCCCGGAGCCGTCTTTACCGACATCTCCGCCCTTCCGTCCCCGTCAAAATCATAGACCATAAACTGCGTATAGTGAGCTCCCGCCCGGATGTTTACCCCCATGTCGAGACGCCACAGAAGCTGTCCGGACAGCTTATAACAGTCGATATAGCAGTTTCCCGTATACCCCTTCCCCGATACGTCATGGGCATTGGAAGGATCCCATTTCACAAAAAATTCATACTCCCCGTCGCCGTCCACATCCCCCACACTCATATCGTTTGCGCTGTAGGTGTATGCTTCCCCCGCCGGAGTGACGCCGCCTTCGGGAATCTGCATGGGAATTTCCATATACGGCTTGGGGTTCACATGCACCGGCTCGCAAGGCTCGGATTCCTCAAGACAGATTTCTTGATTCCGGAATTCTCCTTGGGAATGTTCCCCTTGGGAGATTTCTCCTTGAGAGTTTTCTCCTTGGAAGTATTTTCCTTGAGAGATTTCTCCTTGAGAGTGTTCCCCTTGGGAGATTTCTCCCGGAAACGATTTTCCCTGAGCCGGTTCCCCTTGGGCTGCCGCGCCTGTGTGAGATTCCTGTTTCTTTCCTGTTTTTACGGGAGCGACGGAATAAGTATCCTGCAAAGTCCCCTCTCTGTCCAGATAATTGGTACTGTCCGTTACAAGGGCAAGCTTTTTCCCGTTTTTATACACTATGTAGTCCGTTCCGCTCATGCCCGTCTCGGTGCAGCCGGTTACCTCCTCCAAAAACATTCTCCAGCCCAAAAAAACGCCCTCATCCGTGGCAAAGGCAATGAGCCCCCTGTTCAGCTTCTCCAGCTGTTCCTTCCACACCTTTTTCACAGCGGTTTTCAGCAGTCCGCTCTCCCCTTGTTTTTCCCCGTCCTTCCAAGCTTCCACCCTGAGGTAATGGGGAATATGTGTGGACTTTTTCAAGGTATAGCAAGTGTCGGTTCCTTCATAGATACACTTGTACTCCATGGTGTCACTGTAACGGTCCGACCAGTATAGGCGGTATGTACAGCCCTCCGCCGCCTCCCCCTGCCAGCACAGGCGGATTTCGGAATCTTCCATTTTATCTGCTTTCAATTGTATTGTCATATACTTCCCTCCTAAAATATGTAACAGCCTCCCGGAGTTACCCTCCGCCTGCACTGCGGCGGCTTTTCCCGACAGCCCCGCACAAATCATAACAGTTCAGACAGTTCCACCCGCAAAGTCAAAATCGCGTCCCTATGCGATTTTGCGAGACCTGCAGGCGCCAAAACACGTTCTTTCCGCGTTTTGTGTGTATTCTGTAACGGTTCAACGCCTTGTCTGAACTGTTACGGTTTTTGAACTTGGAACCCGCAAAAAACGAAAAGCGGCCATTTTACGTAGAAAAATGATCTGCCAGCCTCTTACAGATACCTTACCACATCCGAAAGCTTTCTCTTGGGGACACAGTAATCTTTCTTCTCATCCAGATAATATTTGAACTCTTCCGGATCCTCCAGATCCACAATATGGCTCACATGGGCAGGATACCCAAAGGCTACCACGGTGTGCAGCGCCTGCTGCGGGGTCAGTCCGAACAATTCGGACAGCGCCGGTTTGTTACAGGCGCCGATAATGCAGCTGCCCACGCCCCGGTTCCACGCCGCCAGCGTCATATTTCCGATGGCAAGCCCGGCATCCGTGTCACAGTCGGGGTTTCTGTCCAAATTCTTTACCACGGCTATGTACAGGACGGGACGTTCCTTCTCCTTGGGCTGTCCCAGCTCCGGCGGCAGCGCCCCAGCCCATTTTGTATGGGAAAATACTTCCGCCGCCTTATCCGCCCCCTTTATGACAATATAGCTCAAAGGCTGCCTGTTTGCGGCGCTGGAGGCAAGTCTGGCCGCAGTCAATATCTCATCTATAATATCCTGTGCAATTTCCTTCTGTTCAAAACGGCGGTAGGTACGCCTTCCCTCCAACAGTTCCATTAAATTTTCCATCTGCTTCCTCCTGATTTTTATTTGCCTATGCCTATGCCTATGCCTATGCCTATGCCTATGCCTATGCCTATGCCTATGCCTATGCCTATATGTATTATAGAATATTTTCCCAAATCCCACAATGTAAAATTCCCGCCCAATTGACTTCCGTCATTCTTCAGGTTACTGTTCACTCCGTTCACAGCAACCTATGCACAGAAATCGCAAAACAGCGATTTCACGCATGTCTGTCTCGGGTTTCACCTCGCGGCGACAGCGAGTGAACAGTAACTTCTTCAGTTACTCAAAAAGGCGCCGGAGGCTGTATCACTCCTCCGGTGCCTGTGTCTTATAATATATTACTTTTGGATTGTTCCGAATGCTCTCACCACTATAGACGTTTCTGTTCCTTTTATGATTCATTTCTATTAAAAAAGCTGCCTCAAATGATTTGAAGCAGCTTCCGGAGGGGGATTTCGCCCCTTTTATTCCATAGGAACCGTTATTCTATTTCTGTGCCACATCCTTCATGGAGAAACTGATTCTGCCCATCTTATCCTTGCCGAGGCATACTACAGTCACTGTATCGCCCAATGTCAGTACGTCTTCCACACGGTTGATTCTCTCCTTGGCAATCTTGGAAATGTGAACCATTCCCTCCTTGCCGGGTGCAAATTCGATAAATGCCCCGAATTCCTTAATACCCACTACCTTGCCCTTGAAAATCTGGCCCTCCTCAAAATCGGTAACGATAATCTTAATCATCTCCAAGGCTTTGTCCATCATTTCCTTATCCGTGCCGCATACGGATACGCTGCCGTCGTCCGTAATGTCAATCTTAACGCCGGTGCGGGCAATAATCTCATTGATGGTCTTACCTCTCTGTCCGACCACCTCGCCGATCTTATCGGGATCGATCTGGATAGAAATAATCTTGGGTGCATAAGGCCCTACCTCAGGTCTGGGTGCGGAAATAGCGGGCTTCATACAAGTATCCATAATAAACAGCCTTGCTTCACGGCAGCGTGCTATTGCCCCCTCCACAATAGGCCTTGTGAGACCGTGGATCTTAATATCCATCTGGATAGCGGTAATACCTTCCGTAGTACCGGTCACCTTAAAGTCCATGTCACCAAAGAAGTCTTCCAGACCCTGAATATCGGTCAGCAGTACAAAGTCATCATCCGTGTCACCGGTCACAAGACCGCAGGAAATACCTGCCACCATCTTCTTGATCGGAACACCTGCCGCCATCAATGACATACAGGAGGCACAGGTGGATGCCATGGAAGTAGAGCCGTTGGATTCAAAAGTCTCCGATACGGTCCGGATTGCATAGGGGAACTCCTCCTCGCTGGGAAGCACGGGAATCAGCGCTCTCTCAGCCAGCGCGCCATGACCGATCTCACGTCTTCCCGGTCCTCTGGAGGGCTTGGTCTCACCTACGGAATAGGAAGGGAAATTATAGTGGTGCATATATCTCTTGCCCACCTCGTTCTCGTCCAAACCGTCGATTCTCTGCTGTTCGGAAAGAGGAGCCAGCGTACATACGTTACAAATCTGGGTCTGACCCCGGGTAAACATAGCGGAACCATGGACACGGGGAATGAGATCTACCTCCGCTGCCAAAGGACGGATCTGGGTAATCTCACGGCCGTCGGGACGCTTGTGGTCCTTCAGTATCATTTTGCGCACGGTCTTCTTCTCATATTGGTAAACAGCCTCCCCAAGGACTGCAAGCCACTCTTCGTTCTCCGCAAACGCCTCTTCCAGCTTCTCCGTAATCACACGGATATTCTCCTCACGGGTCTGCTTATCATCGGTGAATACCGCTGTCTCCATCTCCTCGGGAGTGACGATCTTTTTCATCTCGTCAAACATTTCCTGCGGAATGGCACAGCTGGTATATTCATGCTTCTTCTTGCCTGCCTCCGCAACAATCTTGTCAATAAAGTCGATAATGGTCTGGTTGATCTCATGTGCCTTATAAATAGCCTCAAGCATTTTCGCCTCGGGAACCTCATTTGCCCCCGCTTCGATCATAATAACCTTCTCCCTTGTGGAAGCCACCGTAAGATTTAAGTCTCCCACCTTCCACTGCTCCTGAGAAGGATTGATGACAAACTCACCGTCAATCATCCCTACCTGAGTCATGGCACAGGGGCCGTCAAAGGGAATATCGGAAATGCAGGTTGCAATCGCAGCGCCCAGCATTGCTACCAGTTCGGGACGGCAGGCAGGATCCACGCTCATAACCATATTGTTCAAAGTAACGTCATTTCTGTAATCCTTCGGAAACAGCGGGCGCATAGGTCTGTCGATTACTCGGCTGGTCAGGATGGCATTCTCGCTGGCCTTGCCCTCTCTCTTGTTAAAGCCGCCGGGAATCTTGCCCACTGCGTACATCTTCTCTTCAAACTCAACGCTCAAAGGAAAGAAGTCGATTCCCTCTCTCGGTTTCTCGGACGCGGTTGCAGTCGAAAGCACAACCGTATCGCCGTAATGCATAAATGCACATCCGTTTGCCTGCTTACCCACACGGTCTATGTCAACCTTCAGGGTACGGCCGGCAAGTTCCATTTCGTAACTCTTATACATAAGTCCTCCATTCTGCCGTTACATCGGCTTGTCTATCTTCAGGAACAGAAGACACCGAAACTACTGAAAAAAGCACGCCTCGAATAAGCTTTCGCCTTCGGGCTTACGTTTTTCAGCGGTCTCGGGCTTACTTCTGTCCCATGACTAACAACAGTCCGGTTCTTAGAATCCTTGACGGCAATTCGTCTGATGCAAGCAAGGGGAACACGGACTTTTAACACATAATACGCACAACAAGCGGAAAGTGCCGAATATCGGCTGCTTTCCGCCTCTCGTTATCTCATTGCTTATTTTCTTAAACCAAGTCTTTCAATCAAAGCACGATATCTCTCGATATCCTTTCTCTTCAGATAATCCAGAAGACCACGTCTCTGTCCTACCAGCTTCAGCATACCGCGGCGGGAATGATGATCCTTGGGGTTAGCTTTCAGATGCTCGGTAAGTTCCTGAATTCTGGCTGTGAGAACCGCTACCTGTACCTCAGGTGATCCGGTATCGCCGGGTGTCCTCGCATACTCGTTCATAATTGCCGTTTTCTTTTCTTTCGAAATCATTTTCGTTCCTCCATACTAACAATATATTTCCTGTGCGAAAACGCCTGACACTAAGCCTCGGCGGAGATTCCCAAAACCGGGCATCGGCTAAATCGCACTGTCTCATAATATCACAACTTCCCGGAAATGTAAAGAACGAAATCACAGCAGCCTTTGCTCCACATACTGCAAAGCCGTTCTTTCCATAGCCTAAATATCCTGTTTAATCCTGCAGAACCCTCACGCATCTTATGGGAGTACGGTAATTATAATTACTGATCTTAATACCTGTCTTAGGACTGCTGGCATGAATCACCTGCCCGTTGCCGATATAGATTGCCACATGGTTGATGGTTCCCGAGCTGTTCGCATAAAATATCAAATCGCCGGGTTTCAAATCGGATACGCTGATCTTCGTGCCTTCCTTGGCCTGAGAACCGGAATGATGGCTCAGGTGCACGCCGAACTTCTTAAATACACTCAGTACGAATCCGGAACAGTCCGCTCCCTTGGTGAGGCTTGTACCGCCCCATACGTAAGGATTGCCGAGGAACTGCTTTGCATACTCTACCAGCTCTACGCGGATATCGGATATTCCCTGTCCGTACAAAAGCTCCGTCATGGTGATGGCCGTATCCAGCCTCTCCTCCACCGTGACGAAATCGGAAGAAACATACGCCTCCTCGCCGTCAATGGATACCTTAATCCATCCCTCCAGCGTCTCCACATATTCCAGTTCCTCTCCCTTGGGAACCTGTGTCAAAACCGCACTTTCCGTATTCGCTTCGTCCCTTACGTTCAATCCGTCCGTGTTCACCAACACCACGGTACGCGCTAAATCATCCGCCGCAATCTTTGCCTCCGGACCGGTAAACAGGAACTCCGTGCTCACGTACCCTTCCACCTCTCCGGAAGTAATGTGTGCCCAGCCGTCGAGCATTTCCACCACTTCACAAGCCGAATCCTTGGGCATCTTGCCCACCAGCTTACTGTCGGTGGACGGGGACTCCCGGACATTCAGATTGCCGCTCTCCACATTGGCAATACCGATATTGGTATACCCCCACGAAGCGCCCTGTGCCTGCTGCGCCCTCTCTTTATATTCTTCCGTGGTAAGGGTAGTCTCCAAAATGGACGCCACGCCCGCTGTCTGTAAAATGCTTGTCCCCTCCGCCGCGGAAACAGCCAAAGGCTGCTCCAGTGCAAGACAGCATATCAATCCTGCGGAAACCATTGCTATTTTCTTCTTACTTTTTAAATGTCTCATGTATGAAATCCCTTTAACTGTGAAATCTAAATTACAATATTGTTACAAAATTGTTACGTGCAAAACAAATTATACCTTTATCTCCACCATATGTCAACAGATTCCATAAATTTCTATTATAAACCTTTTTATTTATAAAAAGGTAACAGTGTTACCGCTCACTCCGTGACCAGTAACGCCTACACGGAAACCGCAAAACAGCGGTTTCGCGCATGGCTGAACTGTTACGCAAAATTTTCATGAATTTGTCTCTGCTTCCGCTTCCCGCTCCGCAGTCACAATAGAAAAAGCAATGTTGGTGGCATGATCCGCCACTCTCTCCAAGCCGGATACGATATCGGAGAAAACCATGCCTGCCGCAGGCGTACACTCTCCTCTGGAAAGACGCTGCACATGAAGCTTCTGCAGTTCCTTTTCTTTATCGTCAACCTTGTCCTCCAAAGCGATAATATCCTGCATATGGCTTTCGTCGCTTCTGACGAACATATCTATGGCATACTGAATCAGCTTATTTACCATATCCAGCATCTCGCCCATTTCCCTCTGCGCGTCCTTGCTGAAAACCAATCCCTGTTCCTTCCGCTGTCTGGCGGCATCCGCCACATTTTCGGCATGATCGCCGATTCTCTCGATGTCGTTCACCACATGGAACAGCGCACCCAGACTCTTCAAATCCTCAATGGGCAGAGTGGTCTGGTTTATTTTCACCAGATAATCAGTGATGGCATGGTTTAAGAAGTCAATATTCTTCTCCACCTCATACACTTCTTCAATATCCTCTTCATCCAGCGTGATCAAAGCGTTCATGGCACGATTCAGATTTTCATTGGCAAGAGACGCCATACGATCCAGCTCTTTCATCACTCCCACCACTGCGGTGGCAGGGTTGAACACCACCTTGTCTCCGATATATTTCAACTGATAGCTCTCGCGGTAGCCCACTTTCTTGTCCTCTCCGGGCACACAGAGAACCGATAGTTTAACGATCCATTTGGAGAAGGGAAACAGCACCACCACCTGAAAAATCTTAATCATCGTATGAGCATTGGCCACAAAACGGCCGTTGTCCGACGAAATCGCCCAAATAAGGTTTGTCACAGGCTCCTCTGCCACAAACAAAAGAATATACAGAACCACCGTACCGATCACGTTAAACCAGAAATGAATCAGAGCCGCCCTCTTGGCGTCCTTCTTGCCCGCCAAGGAGGCCAGCAGCGCCGTAGTACAGGCACCGATATTACAACCCAAAATGATGTACAAGGTAATATGTAAGGAGAGCAGATCCTGATTGGCCAACAAGAGCACGATGCTGACCGTAACGGAGGAGCTTTGGATAACCGATGTCAAAAGCAGTCCCACAATGGTAGCCATAAAGGGGTTTTTCAGAGAACTCAGCAGATTTACCACCTCGGGCACTTCCCGCATACTGGCCATGGAGCTGGACATAGTGCTCAATCCCAAAAACAGGACACCAAAGCCTATGATGATTTCCGCAAACTTTTTCACCTTTTCTTTCCCGCAGAACATTACCACCAGAACACCCGAAAGCAGAATCAACGGTGCATATGCCGACAGGTTAAAGGATACCAGCTGTGAAGTGATTGTGGTACCGATATTAGCGCCAAAAATAACACCGGCAGCCTGATACAGGTTCATAAGTCCGGCGTTTACAAAGCTGACAACCATGGCCGTACAGGCCGATGACGACTGGATAATACCTGTAAAAACGATACCCACCACCATGCCGGTAAAACGGTTGGTTGTAAAAATCTCCAGAATCCGGCGGAGCTTAGCGCCTGCAACCTTCTCTATGGAATCGCTCATCACGCGCATACCAAACAAAAAAAGCCCCAAACCTCCAGCCATTGACAATAGAATACTTGCACTCATATTTCGCTTCCCTTCATGCTGCTTTACTATAAAAGTTACTTTCCGTGCCCCGTCCGCCGGATATTCCGTGATTATACCTCTGCACTCTTCATAAGAGAGTGTGCAGCTCACTTCCCTATGCAGATCAGCCAATATTTGGAGGCATGCATATTTCCGATAAAAATAGGGCAACTATTTTAATTCTACGGGAAAAGACAAAAAGTTACAATACAAATTTTAGAAATTATTAAGATTTTTACAATGATTCGACCGTATTCTTCCTAAACCCTCATACAGTCAGCTATACAGACATGCATGAAAGTCCGTAGGTTTATATACTGCCGGGAGCTTGCCCGCATATATCATTTGAACCATATAAAAAGCGGGGAATCCCGCTTTGCGTTGTGGCGGCGCCGGGATTGTCACATATTGTACCGCAAGCCTGCCTCTATATCCTTTTCCAGCTGCCTGCGCAGAGCCTCCACATTTTCAAAGCGCCGCTCCGGTCTGCTGAATTTCCGCAAGTAAACCTCTATCGGCTCCCCGTAGATATCCTCTTTAAAATCATATAGATAGGATTCGATTCCCATAATATGCTCATCGGTAACAGTAGGCTTATACCCCACGTTGCTGACCGCCCGGTACAGCTTTCCCCTGTGGCGGACTTGGGAGAAATACACTCCCTTGGGCGGCATCAGCTTACTCTCCTGAGGAAGCAGGTTCACCGTGGGGAATCCCAGATTCCTGCCCAGCTGATTGCCCTTTACCACTGTTCCGAACACGGGATAGGGCATTCCCAGCAGTTCCTCCGCCTGCTCCATATCCCCTTTCTCCACACAGCAGCGGGCGAAAGTAGAGCTGACCTCCCGCCCCTTTAGACAGATTTTATCAATGGTCTTAACCTGAAATCCCAGCTCCGGCCCCAGCTTCCGGAGAAGCTCGGCATTTCCGGCACCCTTCGCCCCAAAAGACAAGTCGCTTCCCGCAGCCAGAAATCTGGCCTGCATCCGCTCCGCCAAAATCTCTGCGGCAAAAGCTTCGGGAGCCGTTGCCGCCGTCTCTCGGTTCATGGGAAATTCAATTAAAATATCCACACCCATACGCTCAAATAGCAGATGCTTTTCTTCTTTTGTTGTAAGCTCTTTCCCGTCCGACAAGCCAAAAAGAACCGCCGGAGCCGGATCGAAAGTAAAGACGCAGGCGCAAAGCCCTTCTCTCTTCTTCTCCCGGATCTCTTCCAGCAGTCTTCTATGTCCGATATGTATGCCGTCAAATTTCCCGATGGCCGCGGCAGTTTCTCTGTCCAAATAAAAATCAGTAGTATTTGCTATAATATCCAAGCACTGATCACTCTTTCTCCAAAAACATTTTTACCGGTTTATACCGGTTTTCCGTTTCGTCAAAGGCGTAAATCCCCGCAAAACTTCCGTCCGGTCTATGAAAACACACCCATTCCTGATGCCCGTAAATCCGGTTCTCTATCGTCTGGTCAGGGTAAAGGGCATTTCCGTTTTCCAAAAACTTATCTGCTCCGGCTCTCACCGTGAGACAGGGATATCCCCGAAAACAGCTTTCCACGGGAAGCAGCGCCTCGGCAAGCCTGCCCGAATCTTTCCGTTCCTGAAGCTGTCCCAATGTGACGGCCTGTTCCAGAGTGAACTTTCCCACTCTTGTCCGCCGTAAGCTCTGCATAGCGCCTCCGCAGCCTAATTTTTCTCCGATATCCGCACAAAGAGTCCGTATGTAAGTCCCCTTCGTGCATGCCACTCTTATTTTCACCACGGGCAGCCTGAGTTCCAGAATCTCCAGAGCAAGGATTGTCACCGGGCGGGCCTTACGCTCCACTTCTTTCCCCTCTCTGGCCAGCTCATACAGCCGTCTGCCGTTTACTTTGAGAGCGGAATACATGGGAGGCACCTGCTGATAATCGCCCACAAAGGACAGGCAGGCCGCCCTGACCGCATCCTCCGTCACCTCCACGGAGTTCTCCTCCAGCACCCGGCCGGTGGTATCCTGTGTATCCGTCCTCACGCCCAGAAGCAATTCTGCCATATATTCTTTATCCTTGTCGGTCAAAAGGCTGCAAAGCTTCGTGCCGCTGCCCAGACATATGGGGAGCACCCCCGTAGCCGCAGGATCCAAGGTTCCCGTATGCCCGATTTTCCTCTGTCCGCAGATTCCACGCATTTTAGCCACCACGTCTGCGGAAGTGAAATCCGGCTCTTTATCAATAATTATAATTCCGTTCAAAGCTTCCTCCATCCAAGGCGTTTATTTTCTGCACACGGCGGACACTAAAGCGCTTTCCGCAAAACGAATGCAAGATTGCTTTTCCTACATAAGACAGATTTGACAGATACAAACTTCCAAACATGCCGCCTGCGGCGGTACAAACAGTGAATGAACCGGTGTAAGTCCGGAAGAATCCGCTTTCCATAAATCAGGCATTTTCCAACTGTTTCTCAATATGTACGGCAAGGTTGTTCACGCAGTCATGAAAGGTTCCTCTCATGGTGCAGCCAGCCGCACGGACATGGCCTCCTCCTCCGAAAAAGGCCGCCACTTCGGCCGCATTAACCTTTTCGCTGGTGCGCAGGCTCACCTTATATTCCAAAACATCCGTCTGGTACATGAAAATGGCACAGTCTATGCCTTTTATATTGCGCAGCTGGTTTACGATTCCGTCCAAGTCCTCCGGCTCCGCATCATAGAACTGCATGGTTTTGCGATCCATACAGCTTACGATACACCTTCCGTCCAAAAAACGAATGCTTTCCAGCAATGCTCTTCCCATAATATTGGACTGAATATATGTTTTTTGATAGAATGTCTCCTGAATCAGTCTCGGAAAGTCAAAGCCATAGCCGATGAGCTTTGCTCCCTTTTCCATGGTGGCGGGAGTGGTATTGGAATACTGGAAAATCCCTGTATCATGAATAATCCCGATATACAATGCCATAGCCAGCTCCCGGTCCAATTTCTCACAGTCAATCAGATCATAAACCAGTTCACAGGTAGAGCCCACCTCCGGCCGGATATAATTCAGATCACCGCAGCCTGTATTGGTAACATGGTGGTCGATATTAATCCTTTTCTTTGCCGCCGGAAAATACTTTCGGGCATTTCCAAGACGATCTTCCCCGCAATCCAGCACAAAAAACACGTCAAAAGGAGCTTCCTCGCCAAACTCACTGTCAATTTCTTCAAAGCCCTTTATCTCATGAAAAATGTCCGCGGGCTTCTCCAAAAATACTTTCACTTGTGCCTGTGGCAGACATTTTTTCAGGTACATGCACATGGAAAGACATGCCCCCACGCAGTCCCCGTCCGGCCGGATATGCCCGCCGATACCGATCCGCCTTGCATCTTTACATTCGTCCAATAAGTTCCATTCCATTCATAAATCCTCATTCTTCGCCGTCACGGCTGTTTTCATTGTCTTTGGCAATGACTTCGTCAATTTTCCGGGACATATTGATGCCGTACTCAATTGACTGATCCATAACAAATGTTATTTCAGGGGTATTCCGGAGATTGATAATCTTGGCAAGCTGCTTCTTGATAAATCCCTCCGCACTTCTCAGCCCCTGAAGCGTGGACTCTCTGACTTCCTCGCCGCCCAGCACACTGATCCATGCTTTACAGCTCTTTAAGTCAGGAGCCACCTCCACGGCCACTACGCTTGTCCATGGGCTGATCCGGGGATCCTTGATCTCTCCCCGGATAATCTCAGCCAGAACGCGCTGTACCTCCCCGTTAATACGGGTATTTTTTACACTGTTTTTCCTCATAATTCCTCTCTATCCACTACTTGTTCCATACGTGTCCCCACAAAGCAGATAATGCAATACCGTCCTTCCGCTCACGGGAATTAATTACATCCCATACTCCCATAAGGGGAACGGCCACACCCGCTTCCTATTCATGCTCCTATAAAGGAAGCGGCGTCTACATCCCTTAGGAGATACTCTTAACGGGACACTTTCACTCCCTGCAAGGCTTGCCTAGCGCGGTACCTCCACCATAATATATGCTTCCACGATATCCAGTTCCTGAATCTGGTCAAATCCTTCAAATACAAGGCCGCACTCAAAGCCCGCCTTCACTTCCTTGACATCATCCTTGAAACGCTTCAGGGAAGCAAGCTGGCCTTCATAAATCTGGCTGCCCTCCCTTGTAATGCGGATCTTACAGCCTCTCTGGAAGATACCGTCCAATACATAGGAACCGGCAATGTTCCCGATGGCGGATGCCTTAAAGATCTGGCGCACTTCGGCGTGGCCGATCACCTTCTCTTCAAAGACGGGGTCAAGCATACCCTTCATAGCGGCTTCGATATCTTCGATGGCCTGATAGATAACCTTGTACAGCCTTATATCCACACCCTCGCGCTCGGCGGTTGCTTTTGCAGTGGCATCAAGACGCACATTGAAGCCGATTATAATCGCGTTGGAAGCGCTGGCCAGCACAACATCGGATTCGTTGATGGCGCCTACGCCGCCGTGGATGCATTTTACTACCACTTCCTCGTTGGTCAGCTTCATCAACGACTGCTTTACAGCTTCCACGCTGCCTTGCAC
Organism: uncultured Acetatifactor sp.; assembly: GCA_910589655.1. GTDB lineage: Bacteria > Bacillota > Clostridia > Lachnospirales > Lachnospiraceae > Acetatifactor. The sequence continues at coordinate 17,750 of CAJUTJ010000045.1, forward strand.
ATCCGCTTTGACAATCAGACACAACTCCTTCAAACTGCCCTCCTGAATCTGTGAGAACAGATCGTCCAGAGACATCTTTGTCTTAGTATCTTCCAACATCTTCTCTTTATTCTGTGCCAGATAAGTCTCCGCATAATTTTTCGCAGTCTTATCGTTATCATGCGCTAAAAATACTTCGCCGGCGCTGGGAACATCGGAAAGACCAAGGATCTCTACGGGTGTGGAAGGTGTTGCTTCTTTCACTCTCCTGCCCTTGTCGTCTATCATAGCGCGAACCTTGCCGTGGCATGAGCCTGCGGAAATAAAGTCGCCCACATGGAGAGTACCTTTCTGCACCAATACCGTAGCTACGGAGCCGCGTCCTTTATCCAGCTCGGCCTCAATCACCAGACCTCTGGCACGTCTGTCCGGATTTGCTTTCAGCTCCAGAATGTCCGCAGTCAGCAGAATGGTCTCCAACAGATTCTCGATACCTTCACCGGACTTTGCGGATACGGGAACAAACTCCGTGGTTCCGCCCCAGTCCGCAGGAATCAATTCGTACTCAGTCAATTCCTGCTTTACACGGTCGATATTTGCAGAGGGCTTATCAATCTTATTTACGGCGACAATGATCTCAATCCCCGCCGCCTTTGCATGATTGATTGCCTCAATGGTCTGGGGCATAACGCCGTCGTCTGCCGCCACTACAAGGATTGCGATATCCGTGGAATTTGCGCCGCGCATACGCATAGCGGTAAACGCTTCGTGTCCGGGCGTATCCAAAAACGTAATCTTTCTGTCCTTCACGTTGACAGTATACGCACCGATATGCTGTGTGATACCGCCTGCCTCCTTGTCGATGACATTGGTCTTACGAATAGAGTCAAGCAGTGAGGTTTTACCATGGTCTACATGACCCATAACACAGATAACGGGAGGTCTCTCTACCAGTGAATCCTCTGCCTCGTCTTCCTCTTTCAACAGTTCCTCGATAATGTCTACCTTGACTTCTTTCTCACAGAGAATATCGTACTCCATGGCAATATTCTCCGCATCTTCATAGGAAATCTCCTGATTTACGGTGACGATCTTACCCTCTAAGAACAGCTTCTTGACAATGGCCGAAGGCTGCAGCTTCATCTTATCCGCCAGATCTTTTATGGTAATCATTTCGGGCAGAGTGATAACCTTAATTACTTCTTCAACCACTTCTTCCTTTTTCTTTTCGGGCTTGATGAACCTGCCGGGCTTATTCCGTACTGCTTCATCCTCCTCGTAAATATGGTCTTTTCTTGAGCGCTTATCCCTCTCTTGATTGCTTGCACGGCGCTTATCTTCTTCGCGCCTCTTTTCCATATCCTTTGCCGGAGCTTCTCCCACAAAGCTCTTGCTGCCTCTCGTATCTCTGGATCCGGCTCCCTGTCCGCCGTTTCCTCTATTATCTCTCTGACTGCCATTAAAACCACGGCCGCCGCCTGAACCAGCGCCCGGACCACGGCGATCATTCTGACCGTTTTCAGAACCCGGCCTGCCGTTTCTCTGAAATCCGTTTTGTCTGTCTCCCTGAGGTCTGCCATTTGAACCCGAGCCCCCTCTTCCCTGATACTGTCCGTGATCGGATCTGCCGCCCTGAGGTCTGCCGTCGCGGCGGCCGTCCTGTGCGCTGCGGCCGTCCTGCCCCCGGTTGTCCTGTCCGCGGTTATCCCGTATAGGTCTGTCTTGTCTGTCCTGCCTATCCTGTCTCTCCGGTCTGTCCTGTCTCTCCGGTCTGTCCTGTCTCTCCGGTCTGTCCTGCCTATCCTGTCTCTCCGGTCTGTCCTGTCTATTCTGGAATTTATCCGTATTCCGGGCAGAGGCCGTATTCTGGTTGTTCTTTCTGCTCTGCTGCACAGGCTTCGAGGGAACCATCTGCACACTGGGAGTGGGAGACGGCGGTGTCAACGGCTTAATGGGCCGGACGGGAGCCTGCTGTCTGCGGTCATTGCGGTCGTTACGGCTGTTTTGTTGTCTGCCCTGCCCTCCCTGAGACTTGCTCTGACCGGGCATCTTGGAATTTTGAGGATTGCTGACAAAGATAATCTTTGACTTTTTCTTTTTATGGGCATCTTCATCCGCCCCGCCTTCAGGCTTATTCCTCTTTGCGGCTTCAGTTCTTTCCGTTTTTTCGGCTTTTCCGCCTTTGGATTCTGCCTTTTCCGCATTGGATTTTGCTTTTTCTGACTTAAGCTCCGCCTTTCCGGCATTGGATCCTGCTTTTTCTGACTTAGGCTCCGCCTTATTCACATTGGATCCTGCTTTTTCTGACTTAGGCTCCGCCTTTTCCGCATTGGATCCTGCTTTTTCTGACTTAGGCTCCGCCTTTTCCGCATTGGATCCTGCTTTTTCTGACTTAGGCTCCGCCTTTTCCGCATTGGATCCTGCTTTTTCTGACTTAGGCTCCGCCTTTCCGGCATTGGATCCTGTCTTCTCTGATTTTGGATCTGTCTTCTCCACTTTTGTCTCTGCCTTTCCGGTTTTTGTCTCTGCCTTTTCGGTTTCTGCTTTAGAACCGGTCTTTCCCGCTTTCATATCCTTGCCAAGGGGCTCCTTTGTTCCGCTGCCGCCAAACGCTTTACGCACCATTTCTGCCGCTGCCTCCTCTATCGAGCTCTGGGCAACCTTCGCCTCAATACCTTTTTCCTGTAAAAATTTAAGAATATCTTTGCTTTGTTTATCTAATTCCTTAGCGAGTTCATGTACCTTTATTTTCGCCATTCCTTCTCCTCCATTTTCACTTTATTTCTTCTATTAGTTTTATAATCGCTTCCGCCAGTCCCTCGTTGCATATCCCAACCGATGACCTCATATCTTTTCCGACTGCCCGCCCCAGATTTTCCTTTGTTCCGTACCTGAAAATGGGAACTTTGTAAAAAGAACACTTATCGGAAAATAATTTTTTGGTGTTATCGGATGCATCTTCCGCAACGATTACCAGCATAGCGGAACCTTTCTTTACCGCCTCAAGGGTCTGGTACTCACCACTGACCAGATTCCGGCCTCTCATAGCGATTCCCAAGAGTGAAAATATTTTATTCTGTCCCAAGATTATCAAACTCCTTTTCCAAAGTGTCATACACTTCATTCGGAATACTCATTTTGAAGGAGCGCTCCAATCCTCTGTTTTTACGTGCCTGAAGCAGACAATCCTTGCTCCTGCAAATATATGCGCCTCTTCCGTTTTTTTTGCCTGTAACATCCAGACAAATTTCATTTTCGGCCGTTTTAAGGACTCTCAGCATATCCTTTTTCCCTTTCATTTCACCGCAGCCAACACACTGCCTTAAAGGAATTTTCTTAGCCATATATTCTTACTCCTCACCTGATTCCCCGTACTCTTCCGGCTCGCATCCGGCTTTCCGGTCTGTCTCCGGTTGGTCTTCGTCATACCCGTCTTCCGAATCCGTCTCCGGTTGGTCTTCGTCATACCCGTCTTCCGAATCCGTCTCCGGTTCGTCTTCGTCATACCCGTCTTCCGAATCCGCCTCCGGTTCGTCTATGTCATACCCGCCTTCCGAATCCGCCTCCGGTTCGTCTATGTCATACCCGCCTTCCGAATCCTCTTCCGGTTCGTCTATGTCATACCCGCTTTCCGAATCCTCTTCCGGTTCGTCTATGTCATACCCGCTTTCCGAATCCTCCTCGTCTTCATCGTACTCTCCCTCTTCGTAATCCAGATAGTCCTCGTAACGGAAGCCGGGAGCATCCTTGGCCTGAGTCTCTGACTTAATATCAATCTTGTATCCGGTTAATCTCGCCGCCAATCTGGCATTCTGTCCTTCTTTACCGATTGCAAGAGACAGCTGGTAATCGGGAACCACTACCTTTGCCGTCTTTTCGTCAGGATCCGCAAATACGGCGACAATCTTTGCCGGGGACAGCGCGTTCTGTATCAATTGTCCGGGATTCTCATCCCAATTTACAATATCTATTTTTTCCCCGCGCAGTTCTTCCACAATGGCATTCACCCTTGCGCCGTTCATACCGACACAGGCGCCCACCGCATCCACGTTCGGATTATTGCTCCATACTGCAATCTTGGTACGGCTTCCTGCCTCCCGGGCGATACTCTTGATCTCCACCGTGCCGTCCTTGATTTCCGTAACCTCGGATTCAAACAGCCTCTTGACCAGCTCGGGATGGGTGCGGCTGACATTAATGCGGGGACCTTTGGGGGTACTCTTTACTTCCAAAATGTAAACCTTTATTCTCTCGGTGGGTCTGAATACCTCGCCCTTTACCATCTCGCTTTCATTTAACACGGCATCTGCCTTGCCCAGATTGATGCTGATATTCTTTCCCATGTAACGCTGCACCACTCCGGTGACAACATCCTTCTCTTTCTCATAATACTGATTGTAGATCACGCTTCTCTCTTCTTCTCGGATCTTCTGCAATATCACGTTCTTCGCATTCTGAGTGGCGATTCGCCCGAACTCTTTGGATTTGATTTCTACATTTAGAATGTCTCCCACACTTGCTTTCTTTGAAAGCTCCCTTGCATCTTCCAGCGAAATCTGTACACATTTGTCCGTCACGTCGTCGGCAGTCTCCACCACTTCCTTCTCGGCGTACACCAGAAAGTCGCAGGTCTCACGGTCAATTTCCACCTTCACGTTATCGGCCTTGCCAAAGTGGTTCTTACAGGCCGTAAGCAGTGAGTTCTCAATCGCCTCAAACAGAGTCTCCTTACTGATTTCTTTCTCCTTCTCTAAAATATCAAGTGCTTCCATCAATTCCTTGTTCATCATTTCCTCCATTCCGGCATTCAGCCAAATGTAAGCTGCCGTCCAATCCGTGTACGACGGCAGCTTTTATGTTATCGTGTATTAGCATTTTGTATTTATCATTTAAAAATCAAACGCCAGCCGAATCAGTGCCACATCGGACCGCTGAAAAGTTCTGGACGCTTCGCCCTCCCTTATGACAATGACCGCCCCGTCAAAACTTTCCAGTATGCCGGAAAATTCCTTGCATTTGTCAATGGGCTTAAACAGCTTGATCTCCACCTCTTGGCCAATGCTGGCCTGTAGATGCTTATCCTTTTTCAAAGCTCGGCCCAATCCGGGACTGCTTACCTCCAAGATATAAGCATCGGGGATAAAATCTTCCGCATCCAATGCGTCCGAAAGAGCACGGCTTACATTTTCACAGTCCTGAATATTAACACCCTCCGGCTTGTCAATGTATGCTCTCAGATAGTAATCGCTGCCCTCCTTCACATACTCCACGTCATAAACGGAAACCTGACATTTTTCCGCTATGGGAGCAAGTAACTGCTCCGTCTTTGTCTCATACTCTTCCCTACGGGACATATATGCCTCCTTCTGATCCGGCGGCAGGCTTCGTTACCATTCAGCTCTCCGCCAAATTATTACAAAGCCCCCGTTTTTTCTACAAGCAAGTAAGAGTGGCTTGCAAGCCACTCTTACTTTAATCTTCATCATTTATCTAATAAGAAGTATAGACCCTATTCAGCCAAAAGTCAATACGCTTTCGCGGATTAATTCCATTTCGGTTTACTGAACGTTACTGTTCACTCCGTTCACAGCAACCTATGCACAGCATGTCTGTCTCGGGTTTATCACGCAGAAACAGCGTGAAAACACCTTGCGGCGACAGCGAGTGAACAGTAACACTGAACGTTACTGCTGAACTATTGTATATACGGCATACCCTTCTCCACCATCACCGCTTATCACTAATTTTTCTTCATACTCAAACAACAAATGTCCCACATAGACAGATGTATTGGCCTGAAAGTCTTCACTTGGACAAGAATCCACAAAACTTTGTATAAAACCAACTGCATCCATACTTTCTATAATATCCTCAGATGCTTTCTCCCCCGAACTACCATATAACTCATCATTGTAATAAATATATGCTGGTGTTCCGGCAGGTCTCTCATGCTCTTCTCTACTCTTCTCGGAATATTGGAGCAGCAAAAAGTATCGTTCTCCATTGATTCCCAACAACAGCCAGTCTGCGTATTGATAGAACTGATTATACCACTCTGCACCTTCTATCCCCTCTGGGATTTCCTCAATTAATTCGACATATTCCGTTTCCTTTTCCGAAAGAAAAATTTCACCGTCGTTTTTGTATGACTGACCGTTATAGAAATAAAGATGTTCCTCATTTCTATAAATACTCCGTTTTGATCCACAGCTACACAGAGACACTGCTGTTAGCAGCATCAAGAAAATTATATTCTGTTTCACACATTGTTTCATACTATCTCCACGTTCTATACTTTTATTTTGATTATAAGAATACAGTTGCATCTAATATATAAACCTTGTAATACGCGTATATGATACGCCGCCTACCCCGTAATAGAATTGACTGGGACTATTAAAAATATTATTGGGAAGCGATAAATATACATAACCTGCCTCATTAGGATCCATTAAGATAAATTCCATATATGACGCATCTTCATCTACTCCACACAAGATAACCGCATGTGTTGCATCTTTACCTTCAATGTGAAGAATAATCGGTTTACCATTAGATAATATATTTGAGGTTGTAGTTTTTGATGATAATGCCGTTCCAATAGTGACAGAACTTCCATATAAAGAAGCTGCCGTGCTATACCATTCATCACGTCCTTCCGGTATTTTATTAGGATCATTATTTACGCTTTCCCAGCATTTATTAAAAACGGATGAAGCAGTTAAATTATAATAACTTGTTTGATACATTATTTTAGAAGCAACACAGGCTGCCCAGCACAGCCCTATTCCTTGTGGAGAACTTTCATTATTTACATGTGCAACTTTCAAAAAATGATATATTGAACGTGACATCGCTGGTAATTCAACAGGTGTTACTTTTTCAATCAACATTTCACTCAGAGAATATCGTTGCTGTATCAAAGAAGATGTATCGCTGTTTTCAGCATTTTTTAATACATGAATTATGCCGCCTACTTCTGCCACAAGGCATTTATCCACACTAAATAGTGCCACCGGAATTTTTTGTTCATATGCATGTTGTATTTCGTTATATGTAGTATATGAAAGAGTGGAATAAAATTCTTCATCTATTTTACTGACAAGAATTTGCCCTATAATTTTATCACCGTCAAACACAAAATACATATTTTGCGAATTCTCAAATTCAGAATGATTTAGCACTATTGGATTGCTTAACATAATAGAATCCACTGCCAAATAACCTGTTTTTGCAAGAAAATTACTTACTCGTTCCACTACATAAGATAATTCATTATTAATTTCAGATGCATATACTCTCCCAGAAAAATTGAAGGCAAACAACATACACACTACACATAATATTGAAATTCTTTTTTTCATAAATTTTCCCCTTTCAAAAGTATTATCCACATTCCCAATTCACACATTTCTATTTATTCTACATCCCCCTCCTTTGCTTCTATTCACTATCTATATTTATCCCCATCTGCGCGCTGCGGCGCGCACTCAAATCAATAGTTGAATACGCATTTTTATTCAACCTTATCCCTCCTCTCCTCTCTTCACTTTCATGTATAAAAATTCTTATAAATATCTTGCTAAAAATTCAAATGAGTTACTATTTTGCTTATTCTAAGTATACAGAAACAACAAATCAAAGATTTCCGCGCGTCAATCTTGGAGTTTTCATATCAAAATAATTTACTCTCCGTTTTTAATTTCCATTTATATATTAGTTTATTTTAATTTTATTATATTATGTCATAAATGTCAATAATTATAATATATCACATGTTTTAATGTCACTATTTTTGCTACTTTTAACCCTCACGCCACCGTGAAGCGGTTTCTGTGCTTGCGTTAATATTCTTCTTTTTCTAATTTGAACTCGAAACAAAATATAAGATTAATGTCAAAAGATCAGAATTTAGACCTAATATATGAAATAACAAACTCTTTTTTACAGAAAGTAATACAGAATATCACAGAATCCTTGAATCAATAACAATCATTAAAAATAACATAAGAGTCAAAATATCAATTCTATTTTGACTCTTTCATATTTATTAAACATATTAATTCTTATAACTCACTCAACTTTCCCAGCACAAATTACCGAACATTGCCTGAATAAATATTGGCTGGGATGCTATCCAGTCGTTAACTTTACTTTTCAGTATTTCTGTGATATCGGCTGACACCATTGATGCTATATCTACAAACAGGGATA
>CAJUTJ010000046.1 GCA_910589655.1 uncultured Acetatifactor sp.
AGGTTGGAAAGAGGGTGTGTAAACACTCCCTCTTTGTACCCAACCTAAGAAAATCTAAGTCATTCCGGGAAGAACGCAAGAACAGCGTTCTTCCGGCCTTGCACCAGTTCATAAATTGTTTGTGCCGCCGATGGCGGCATGACGGTCTTGCACTATTGCATGGATTGTTAGTGTTGTTGGTGTTATTAGTGTTATTGTGACGGGGCTGTAGACAGATAGCGGTAATCGGTAACTAATTACATATATTCATTTAAGGAGGCTACTATGAAAAAGAGCATGAAAAGAGCGGCCGCGCTGGCTTTAAGTGCGGTAATGGCAACAGGTATGCTGGCAGGCTGCGGCGGGGACAGCGGATCTAACGGAAGTTCGGCGGCAAACGGCAGCGGAGCGGGCACCGGCAATGAAGGTGCGTCAGGAAGCGGGTCAGGGGGGGTAATAGACACCTCCGAACATGTTGACCTGACCATGTATTTGCTGGGAGACAGAACTCCGGATTTTGATGAGGTTTACGGTGAGATCAATAAGATTTTAGAGGAGAAGCTGAACTGTTCCGTGAAGGTGGAATTTATGGGATGGGGCGAACACGATACGAAATATTCTTTGCTTTTCTCCGGCGGTGAGGATTTTGACCTGATCTTTACGGCTTCCAGCTGGGGACATTATGAGCCTACCGTGGCCATGGGTGGATTCTATCCTATGACGGAAGAGTTTATTCAGACGTATGCTCCTGATATTTGGAATGTCGTACCCGATATTGCGTGGAGTCAGGCAAAGATTGACGGCATTGCGTACATGGTTCCCAATTACCAGAATGAGTTTGGACAGGATGTATTGGCTGTCCGTGGTGATTTGATGGAGAAATACGGAGTTTCCCAGATTACCAGTTGGGACGAATTGATTGATTTTTATAAAAAGTGTGCGGCGGACGGACAGTATGCGAGTCAGGGCGGCCCATGGTATCAGTATTTTCAGGCGCAAGGTTACACCGTTACCGGCGGCGCACCTAAGGGTGGTGAGTTGATCCTGTACAATACTCAGGATCCTTCCGACTTGAGCTTTACATATATTCTTGACTGGGAAGGCTTTTCCGATTACTGCCACCAGATGAAGGAGCTTGCCGATATGGGCTGCTGGTCACAGGATATCCTCAGCTCCAACGATGAGAGACAGACAGGACTTTTAACCGGCAGAACGGCAGGAATGATCTGGAATCTGGGAAGCTGTAGAAATTATGCGGAGCAGGCTAACAAGGAAAATCCGAGCTGGAATGTTACCTTGGCGGATCCTGTGTCTGCATGGCCTAAGAAGGTAAATTCCTATATCAATAACGGTATGGCCATCAATGTAAACAGCCAGCATCCCGAGAGGGCAATGATGGTATTAAATGAGTTTTACACCAATCCCGTTATCAACGATATGACTAGATTCGGCATTGAGGGCAAGCATTGGGAAGCAATCGGTGATGATCAGTTTAAGGTAATTACTCTGGAAGGTTACGGTGTTGACGCCAACTGTAACTGGGGTTGGATGAATGCCGATATCAAGAGAACCGAGTATAAAGAAGACAGAACTCCTTTGGATGATACTTACGATGCAATGCTGGAAAGCTGGGATAACAACGTAAAGGGCGAGCATATTTATGACGGTTTCAACTTTGATTCCACAAATGTCACCGTTCAAATGTCATCCGTGGACGCTGCGCTTTCTACGTATTGTGATCCTCTGATCAATGGACTTGTACCCGATGTAGATAAAGCGTTGGAGGATTTCAGGACAGCAATGGAGACGGCAGGTATCCGCGATATCATTGCTGAGCTTGAAAAACAGGCTGCAGAATATGTTGCTTCCAAGCAGCAATAATCAGATTTGCAGAGAGGGCTGCCGGTAATGCGGCAGCCTTTTTTCTCAAATCAGTAGTAATGTGAGAAGAACTATTAATTGTTTTTGCAATTTGCGCTCATGCCAGAGGGCATTTGCGAAGAAGTTCTATGTTTCCCAAACTGCTAAAGCAGTTAGAGAAATGCCTGAAAACACGGCACTTTTCATCGGAGCTTTCGCTCTGTGGGATTGTGAGTCACAGCAAGGCGGTGACATGGGAGTTAATATGACACTTGAGGAAATGGCGAAAGAATTAGGGGTTTCGAAAAGCACCGTATCCAGAGCGTTGTCGGGTAAGGGCAGGATAGGGAACGAAACCCGCAAGAAGATAATGGATTATGCCAAGCGGCAGGAATGCCGGATAGAATATGAAAAAGTGACGAGGCTTCCCACTAAAAATCTGGGAGTGATATTACCGGCGGATGTATATTTAAACGGCGGCCCGTATTTTCAGGAATGTATACTGGGTATATGTGAGACAGCCACCCTGATGGATTATGATGTGCTGATTACCAGCGGTACTGCAAATGACGTGTCCGGCATCCGTGCGTTGGTAGAGAAGGAAAAGGTGGACGGCATTATTCTGACCAGAAGCCTGAACGACGACAGGGCAGTACAGTATCTCACCAAGGTCGGTTTTCCCGTGGGGCTGACCGGTATTTGCGATGAAGACATTATACAGGTGGATACGGACAATGAAGGTGCGGCGGAGAGGCTGACCACGATTCTGATCGGCAGCGGGTATCGCAAGTTTGCCCTGATTGTCGATACAATGGATTACAGGGTAAACAGGAGCAGACACAGCGGGTTCAGCCGTGCTTTGTTAAAAAACGGTCTTACACCGGAAAATCAGTTTATTTATGCAGGTATGTTGAATCCGGAGCTTCTGGATTCTCTGATCGGAGATGTGCTTTCAAAAAAGGTGGAATGCATTATCTGCGGGGACGATATTATCTGCACTAAGATTATGTCCAGCCTTCAGTCACAAGGCTACAGGATTCCGAGGGATGTGGCGGTGGCTTCTCTGTACAACAGTCACAATCTGGACTGCTTTACCCCTTCCGTAACTGCAGTGAACGTGTCGGCAAGACAGGTGGGGAACATGATTGCCAGACAAATGATCGGTTTCCTTCTCGGAAAGGATTACCGGAAAAAGACTATTATGGATTTTGAAATTCTGCTGAGAAAGTCAACAAACGGTATCGTATAGGGGATTGACGCGCACAGGGCTTTGCGCGGCCGGACAGGCCGGCGGAATTCCGGGTGACAGTGTTAGCGTGGCCGGAGGCCGATTACCCGGGAACGAATACCTTGGTGCAGTTGTAGGACTATGGAATCGGAACGGAATAGGGAGGTATTTTTATGCTGGATTTTTACAAAGGAATGGATATCTCATCGCTGCCTCAAAGTCTGTCTGAGGGGATGCAGGTAAAGGACAGGGACGGTTCGGATATCTCTCCTTTTGAGCTGCTGAAAAAATACGGCGTCAATGCCGTCAGATTAAGGCTTTGGAACCAACCGGAGTGTGTGCCGGATGCAAAGGGCTATTGCAATCTGGAGTATACGCTCCAAATGGCAAAAAAAATCAAAGAAAACGGTATGAGTTTTCTGTTGGATTTCCATTATTCCGATTTCTGGGCGGATCCTGCTAATCAGCGGAAGCCTAAGGCGTGGGAAAACCTTAGCTTTTCTGAGTTGGAGGAAGCCGTTTACACATTTACCGGTGATACGCTGATGCGGCTGAAGGAAGAAGGGCTGCTTCCCGATATGGTACAGATCGGGAACGAAATCAGAAGCGGACTGTTGTTTCCGGAGGGTGAGCTGCCCGACTATGAGGGAATGGTGAAACTGGTCAATGCAGGAATCCGAGGTGCAAGGGCAGTGGCGGATCCGGAGCAGATGCAGGTTATGATTCATTTGGATCAGGGCGGCAGATACAGCTGGCTCCACGAGTGGTTTGAAAAAGCGTTTGAAGCCGGATTGGAAGACTTTGACCTCATAGGTCTGTCTTATTATCCCTTCTGGCATGGGACATATCTGGATCTGCGGGATTCCATGCATAGATTGACAGAGGATTACGGAAAGCCCATTTTTATCGTAGAGACGGCATATGCGTGGAGGAAGAGTGACAAGGGTTTTATAGACGAAGACCAGATATGCATCGGCGGTATGGATGCCACTCCGGCGGGGCAGCGGAAAGTATTGGAGTATGTGATGCATCTTGTGGCGGAGCTTCCCCGGCGGATGGGGAGAGGAGTCTATTATTGGGAGCCGATCTGTGTGCCTGAGGGGGACAGGGGCGGCTGGAATGAAAATATGGGACTGCTGGACGAAAACGGATGTGCCATGGAAGGAATGGAAGCCTTCCGGCAGACCAGAGAAGAGATGGAGCTGGCGCCGGAGGGATGGAAACGGCTGGAGGAGCAGTTGAAAGCTTCCGAAGGCGCGGTGGGCACGGAGGGAATCAGAAGCGGAGAGAATCTCCTTCACAACGGCTGCTTTTCCGAAGGCTCCGACGGAATGGAAGATTGGTGTATTGAGGAAAAGGAGGAGGGGACGTTTCTGAGCATTCTGCCTGAAATGGGCGCTTTAAAAGTTCAGGCAGTGAAGAATTTCCGTTTTGGCATCGTCAACAACGTTATGCTGGACGCGGAAGGCTGTTACGGAATTTCCGTGGAGATTACCGGCGTGGATACCACGGGTGTGGATGTCAGGCTTTTCGCCGAGAACGACGGACAGATGAGAGAAGTGGTGATCCATCCCGGGGAGCATTCCAGAGCGGTGTATGAGATACGTAATATGACCTGCCGTGCGGGACTGTTAAAAGTAGGAATCCGGATTTCTTCTCCGGCGATCTATATTACCATGGGGAATTTCAAAGTAAGGAAGGAGGTAAGCCGAGAAACAGATGTCCTGTATGATTGTGCCAAATAGGAAACCGTATAACGAATGCCAAGTTATTTTATGTTAAATGCCCGTTTGCCTTTTTTGTAAGGCAGACTTAACGGGAATAAGCCAGTACTCCATCCGGCCGGAAATTGAACCTTGGAGCAGCCTGTTTCGCGCCATTGCGTTGTTAAAATTTCTAGGGAAACGCTGATTAAAGCGTTTCCCGCGCCGGATTTGCGCTGCGGAGCAGCATAAACTGCTGCAAATCCGTGCGCATCCGCCAGAGGCTCTAAGGAAACGATGATTTAATCAGCGTTTCCCTAGACAATGCCACCGCACTGCCGTCGAAATTTTGCCTAGCACGAACTATACAGCTCCAAAATCCAATTCCTGACTGGATGGAGCACTGGAGTACTGTATCATTTATTTTCAGGCAAGTCATTTGGCGAAATGTGAGTGATGCAGTACTAGTACAACGAATATTAATTAACTGACACCTTGGCTTGTCTGATTTTTCATCTGCTTCGTTGTCGTCAATCGACGTAGCCACCGCTACGCCTCATTCCTCCGCCTTGCATATGAAATAATC
>CAJUTJ010000047.1 GCA_910589655.1 uncultured Acetatifactor sp.
AAAGTATGAGGGTTTACTATGAAGATGCACACAAACCCGTAAGGACAGCGGGTTTGGCGCACAGCAGTCTCGGGATTTCGTGCAAGGGAGCACGAAACGCCTCGCGTTTTCCGCAGGCAAGATTCAATACTTTCATAGTAAAATATCAAAAAAGGTTCTCAACCCTTTATAAATTGTCAGGAGGAATATTATGTCTCAACTTACATGCGGCTTTATCGGTCTCGGATTGATCGGAGGCTCTATCGCCAAAGCACTAAAACAGTCTGTCCCCCATATCCGGATTATCGCCTATGACTTAAACGCCGATTCGCTGAAGCTGGCGCTGGCACAGCATATCGTTGACGAAACCGCCGACAGCATTGACCGGCGGTTCTCCTGCTGTGATTATATTTTTTTATGCGCTCCCGTCCAGAAAAACGACGCCAATCTGGCGGCGGTGAAAGAAATCATTTCTCCGGACTGTCTGCTGACAGACGTAGGAAGCGTGAAAAACACCATCCATGCCGCCGTCCGGAATGCCGGACTGGAACACTGCTTTATCGGCGGACATCCCATGGCCGGCAGTGAACGGACCGGCTTTGCAAACTCCAAAGCCGCTCTCTTGGAAAATATCTATTATATTCTGACGCCCACTTCCACGGTTCCGCAAAAAAAGCTGGACGGCTACCGCAGACTGGTAGAGGATATGGGCGCCATACCTTTGATTCTGGACTGCGAAAGGCACGACTATGTGACGGCAGCAATCAGCCACCTGCCCCATGTGGCCGCTTCCTCTCTGGTCAATCTGGTGAAAGACAGCGATTCGGCAGACGGCATCATGAAAATGATCGCCGCAGGAGGCTTCAAGGACATCACCAGAATCGCTTCCTCCTCCGCAGTAATGTGGCAGCAGATCTGTCTCACAAACACATCTAATATTTCAATGCTGCTGGGAAACTATATAGATGCACTCACTGACCTAAAACGCATATTGGACAGCAGTGACAAGGAGAAATTGTATGAATTCTTTGAGGGCGCGCGTATATACCGGGATTCCTTTACCGGCGCATCCAGCGGCCCTATCAAACGCTCCTTCCTCATCAGTGTGGACATCGCCGACAGAGCCGGTGCACTGGCCCGTATCGTGACACTGCTGTCGGAGCAAAATATCAATATTAAAAATATCGGCATTACCCATAACCGGGAAACCGAGGATGGTGTACTCCAGCTGGAATTTTACGAAGAAGCCTCTCTGCAGACCGCTGTCGAAAGCTTGGAGGCAGAGGGATATGCTCCTCAGGTTCGAAAGTAATTGAGTGGGGAAATCTTATTTCGGCAAGGCAGTTTTCCTTTGTTTTCGCAGCTTTTTTCCGGAAAAAAGCTTTGCCGTAAGAACACAGAGCAGCATGCCGAAGACTCCGCCGCAGGTATCGATACAGACATCTCTAAAGCTGCAGTACCTTCCCGGCACAAACAGCTGGTGAATCTCGTCCGCCGCCGCAGACAGGGCTACCCAGACTACGGTAAGAAAATACAGCCTTCTCCCCCGCTTCATCCATTGGCTCCACAGCACATACACCAAAATTCCCATAAGGGCATATTCGGAAAAATGTGCCAGCTTTCTTATGGGATGCTCTATGGCTTCCGCCAATTGCACAATCAAGGCATGGCTCCACTGTCTGCCCGAAACGGAGCGGAACATTCCCACACATTTTTCGGAGAAAGTCCGGCTCAGGGAACCGGACTGTTCCGCATTCTGCGCCGAAAAGCTGAAAATAATTGCATACAACACTGCCAAAAGTATGCCTGCAAACAGCGAAACAACTACTTTTTTACTGATTCTTCTTTGCATCTTCAAACGCCTGATAAACTTCGATTCTGGCCGATTCCGTATCCGGCATCCCTACAAATACCGTACCGTAAGAATATCCTTCTCCCTTTTGGTTCATGCGGACGATTCTGAGAATCGCATGAATCACTTCTTTTGTCCAAATTTTGAGGAAAGCCTCATATACCTCCCCCACTTGAAGCCGTTCCGTACACTCAAATCCGATGCCGCCTTTAGATACATCCGTAATTACAACGGAAACCTGTCTGTCATCATCTCCGTCCAAACGCTTAATGACAAGCTTGGATGGCATATTCGTCCTTTTATTTTTTCTTCTTTCGTCCATTCTTTCCTCCATAAGTAACATCCTCTCTTCTACCGTAAAGTTCCCCGTCACCAATACCACGCCCCAAAACCTTTTGTGCGTTCTTTACTCAAAAACCGAGACGGTAGTGCGCCAAAATGAACTTCCCTTGCCCATTTTGTGCGCATCGGCTGAATTTACGGGTTTTGATGTATGACAACGCAGCCGGCTGCATGGGAGTTTAACCGCATCTTCAAAAAGCAAGCGGTGTCGAAGGCACTTTCAACACCGCTTTGTACGTAAAACACTATTTTATTATAACGTTCTCTCATATCTCTGTCAAGATACACTTCTCGATTTTAACAAAAAAGCGACTATAATAGTTTCTTTTCACACCCACCGCAAGACGTTTTCGCGCGTTTTTTGCATAACAAACTAAAGCGATCAGAAATATCCGGCCTGTCACATGATATCACATGATTTGTCAGCGTATTTCTTTGGCCACTACCACAAACCCTCACTGTCTCACTGTAATTGCCGGACGCGGTAGCCACGGTGGAAAAAATATTGCCGACAGGCGCTATAACCAGTGCGCAGGTCAGCAAAAGTGCTGATACGTTCACAGCAGCCTATGCACAGAAATCGTAAAACAGCGATTTCGCCCATACAATCAGCGCTAGAGCGTGTTCCAGCCGCTTCATTATATCAGGAAAATACTGATTTTCCTATAATATTATAAAAGGTAAAATAACAAACAGAGGAACATTATCCTGCCCCGCTGTCCTTATTTTTTGAAGCCTGTCTCGTTTGTCTGTCTGCATTTTCTCTTTGATAATTGCGCATATTCCTAATACGGCCAAGCGAAAAGGCCAAAACATGTTTGTAGTTTTCATTCAATATACATGGCATCCCCAAAGCTGAAAAATCGGTAACGCTCCCTCACTGCTTCCTCATAGGCATCCAGTACGCGCTCTCTTCCCGCAAGAGCAGATACCAGCATTACCAGCGTGGATTCGGGCAGATGGAAATTGGTGATCAGGGCGTCCAGTACTTTAAAGCGATATCCCGGATAGATAAAAATCTGGGTATTGCCGCTGCCGGACAGTACCTGTCCGTTTTCATCCGAAGCGCTTTCCACGGTGCGGCAACTGGTGGTTCCCACACAGATTACCCTTCCGCCCCTTTCCTTTACCTCATTGATTGTACGGGCCGTCTCCTCCGATACCTGATAAAATTCTGAGTGCATATGATGTTCCAAAACATTTTCTTCCTTCACGGGACGGAAGGTTCCAAGCCCCACATGCAAGGTCACATATGCTGTTTTAACGCCCTTTTCCTCAATGCGCCGCAACAATTCCTCGGTAAAATGCAGCCCCGCGGTAGGTGCAGCGGCGGAACCCTCATATTTTGCATATACCGTCTGGTAGCGGTTCTTATCTTGGAGCTTATGGGTAATGTAGGGAGGCAGCGGCATCTCCCCCAGCCTGTCCAGCACTTCCTCAAAAATCCCCTCATATTCAAAGCGGATCAAGCGATTGCCTTCTTCCACCGTCTCCAATACCTTCGCTTTCAGGAGACCGTCACCGAACACCAGTCTTGTACCGGGTCGGCATTTTTTTCCGGGCTTTACCAATGTCTCCCAGATATCATCCTCACGGCGTTTCAGTAAAAGCACCTCCACATGGGCACCGGTGCCTTCTCGCTCTCCCAGAAGCCTTGCGGGAATTACTTTTGTGTTGTTCAGCACCAGACAATCCCCCGGATTCAGATAATCAATTATTTCCCGGAACACATGATGGGATATTTCTCCCGATTCTCTGTTCAGAATCAAAAGCCTTGAGGAGGAGCGATCCTCCAGCGGATCTTGTGCGATCAGTTCCTGTGGCAGGTCAAAATAGAAATCCGATTTTTTCAGTTCCGTACTCACTGTTTCTTCCCTCGCATTTACTCTCTTATGAAAACTTACATCTTGTTTCATGTAAATTCCGCATCACACCTCACCGGTCTCTCTCATTCCGCTTTACATGGAAGCTTCTTCCACAAATGCCTTATAGCCCCTGTATGCTTCGTAGACATCCGCTTTGCTGGTTGCCTCCCAAGGAGCATGCATATTCAGCACTGCCACACCGCTGTCAACTACATTCATACCGTACAACGCCAGAATATATGCGATGGTTCCGCCGCCGCCCAAATCCACTTTGCCTAACTCCGCGGTCTGGAAATTTACTTTTTTATCCGCCATAACCTTACGCAGATGCGCCAGATATTCTGCGTTGGCATCGTTGGATCCGCTCTTTCCTCTGGAACCGGTAAATTTGTTAAATACCATTCCGCCGCCCAGATACGCCACGTTTTTCTTATCGAAGCTGGAGGCAAAAGAAGGGTCAAAAGCACTGCTCACATCGGAAGAGAGCATACAACTGTGGGCCAGACATCTTCTCACATTCAGCTCGCTGTACTCACCGTAAAGCTCCATCACCTCCGCCACGGCATTTTCAAAGAATCTGGACTGCATTCCCGTAGCACCCATGGAACCGATTTCTTCCTTGTCTACCAAAATACAGCAGGCAGTTCTGGCGGAATCCTTTACATCCAACATGGCACGCATGGAAGTAAATGCGCAAACCCTGTCGTCCTGCCCATAAGCCAAAATCATACTGCGGTCAAAGCCTGCTTCTCTCGCCTTACCTGCAGGAACCACCTCCAGCTCGGCGGAAATAAAGTCTTCCTCTTCTATTCCGTAATTTTCTTTTAATATGCTCAGAATACCCGCCTTTACGGTTTCCTTTGCATGTTCTTTTTCGCTTTCCTTATCGCGCGCCTTGCTATGTTCCTTGTCTTTTCCCTTCTCTGCTTTCTTATCAATGACAAGGGGTTTATTACCGATGATTATGTCCAAAGCCTCACCCTCGATTACCTTTGAGGCCTTCTTCTCCAGCTGTTCCTGAGACAGATGTATCAGCAGATCGGAGACGAAGAAAACAGGATCCTCCTCATTTTCACCGATATTCAATTCTATCGTGGTGCCGTCCTTCTTCACCACTACTCCGTGAATGGCAAGAGGAATAGTAACCCACTGATATTTTTTTACGCCGCCGTAATAGTGAGTGTCCAAATAGGCAAATCCTCCCTCCTCATAGAGCGGATTCTGCTTAATATCCAATCTGGGGCTGTCAATATGTGCTCCCAGAATATTAATGCCTTCCGCCATTGGCTTTTCACCGATGCGGAACATAACAATGGACTTATTCATCCATACACTGTATACTTTATCGCCTTTAACAAGTTTCTCACCATTCTCAATAAGCACTTCCAGCTCACGGTAGCCTTCTTTTTCAATGGCATTTACAATGCTGTCAATACACTCTCTTTCCGTCTTGCTGTTATCCAGAAAATTCCTGTATTCCAGATTCAGATTTTCCAGCTTCTTTAAATGCTTTGCATCAAAAGTCTCCCATATATTCTTCTTTTCCATTGCCTCTGGCCTCCTATTTTAGTTCCCTACGCTCAGTGCCCCCATTCAGGAAGATATTTTCATCTGTTTTACTACAGCTGAAAATCTCTTCCGGGCACTTTCGCTCCGGGATTTTTTTGTTCCCTACGCTCAGTGCCCCCATTCAGGAAGATATTTTCATCTGTTTTACTACAGCTGAAAATCTCTTCCGGGCACTTTCGCTCCGGAATTTTTTTGTTCCCTACGCTCAGTGCCCCCATTCAGGAAGATATTTTCATCTGTTTTACTACAGCTGAAAATCTCTTCCGGGCACTTTCGCTCCGGGGTTTTTTTCGTTCCTAACTTCTTAAATCAATGTCCAGTTGGTTCTTTAGGTTTTTTAGAATTTTTTTCACGAAGCGCTCTACGGAGTCCTGTTCAAAAGCTTCCTCTCCGGGAACAAAGTCGATGGTGAATGCCATGCTGCGCTTGTCTTCCGGAATCTGCTCGCCCTCATACACATCGAACAGCTTGATGCTTCTGATACGGGAACAAGACTTTTTCATAAGCTCCTCCACCTGTCCGCAGGTAACTTTCTTATCCATCACAAGCGCCAAATCTCTGCTCTCCTCAGGGAATTTAGGCAATGGCGTGAAAGAAGCTTTTCTGTCATATTTTGTCTCAAGAGCCTTCAAATCAATTTCCAAAAGGTAAGCGTCATTCCTGAGATCAAGGCTCTCACTGACCTCATATGCCGCCTTTCCCAGATAGCCGATCTCTTCTCCCTCACAGAATATTGCCGCTCCCTGATAAGGATGTAAAAAGGGCTTTTTCACCGGTTCGTAGGTAAAATCCACAAACAGCGTCTCCGCCACCTTTTCCGCCAATCCCTTTAAAGTGAAAAAGCTTTCCTTCTCTCCGAAAATACCGATACAAAGGGTATCTCTTTCGTCAGGATAATCCTTTAAAGGCAGCTCCTTCGGAATAAATATACTGCCCACCTCAAACAATCTACCCTGCAGATTTCCCTTTTTCTGATTTCTGGAAACGGCATTCAGCATGGATGCCGCCAATGTAGTGCGCATCAGAGAAAGCTCTTCGTTGATAGGGTTCAAGATGCGGATGGCATTTCTCTCCGGAGCATCCTGAGGCAGCCTCAGCAAATCCAGATCGGAGGGGGAGAAAAAGGAGTAATGAATACACTCATAAGCGCCCTCGCTGCACAATGCCCTCTTTAATTTCAGTTCTTTTTTCTGCTTCTGGTTCAGCCCTCCCATTGTAACCTTTGCATCCGGCATAAAAGCAGGAATCACATGGTCATAACCGTACATCCGGATAACCTCCTCCGCCACATCCGGATATGAGTCCATATCCTCGCGGTACGGGGGCACCTGTAATGTCAGTTCATCCCCCGAAATCACGGGAGCAAACTTCAGATTCGCCATAATTCTCAATATTTCTTTTTCCGGCACGTCAATACCGAGCACGTCATTCACTTTTTTGACGCTCACCTTCATCTCTCTGGGCTCAACGGAATTTCCCGTATTGACGTCCACATGGGTACGGGAAACCTTACCGCAGCCCAGTTCCTCAATCAGGTGCAAAGCACGTTTCATGGCCTGTACCGTAGTATATTCATCCACACCCTTTTCATACCTTGCACTGGCGTCGGTACGCTTGCCCAGAGCTCTGGAAGTCTTGCGGATATTGTCACGCATAAATTTCGCGGATTCGAACATAACCTCCGTGGTAGTATCACGGATCTCGGAGTTCAGCCCTCCCATGACGCCGGCCAAGGCCACAGGCTTCACGCCGTCGCAGATTACAAGGTTATTGGTATTTAAAGTATACTCCTGAGAATCCAATGTTACAAGCTTTTCCGCTTCCCCGGCACGTCTTACGTTGATGGCATTGCCCTCCAGATAATCACAGTCAAAAGCGTGCATGGGCTGTCCCATTTCCAGCAGAACATAATTAGTGATATCTACAATGTTGGAGATGGCATCCTGTCCTGCCAGCGCCAGTCTGCGTCTCATCCAGAGAGGTGATTCCCCGATTTTCACATCATATACATAATGTCCGATATATCTGGGACAGAGATCGGGCGCATCCACGGTAACGGAAAACCCTTCCTTTTCTGCCTCAGTCTCCGTATACTCCATGGAAGGCTGCTTCAGATCCTTGTCCAGAACAGCCGCCACTTCTCTGGCAATTCCCAATATACTTTGACAATCCGGCCTGTTTGCCGTGATAGAAATATCGAAAATCCAGTCATCCAGTCCCAGCAAGGGCTTTACATCCGCACCGATCTCAGAATCCTCCGGCAAAGCCAGCAGGCCGTTATAACCTGCACCGGGATACATGTTCTCACTGACACCCAGCTCCACACCCGAACAAAGCATTCCCTCGGATTCGTAGCCCCGGAGCTTTCCTTTTTTGATGGTCATAGTGCCTTCCACCGTCTTGTGATCCTTAGCAGTCATATAAACCGTTGCTCCGACCAGCGCCACGGGGAATTTCCCCCCCGCCTTCACATTGTCCGCACCGCAGCAGATCTGGAAAGTCCCGTGTGCTCCCGCATTTACTTTACATACATGCAAATGGGTCTCGGGAATGGGCTCGCATTCTTCCACCAGCCCCACCACGACTTTATTGATTTCTTTTCCGACTTCCGTCAGTTCCTCCACTTCAAAGCCACAGGAAAAAAGCTTTTTTTCCAGCTCCTGCGGAGCGATATCAATCTCTACATATTCTTTTAACCAACTTAAGGGTACTAACATCTTTTTCCTCCTATCCAATTGCCGCTTGCGCATCGGAAATCCTTCATGTGCCCAAAAGCACATTGGATCCTTTCGTTTCGGGATTATATTTTTGTGTTTTTTTAATTGTCATTGATTTGCCTTAAGACGCGCAGATCCGACTCAAAAAGCAGCTTAATATTATTGATGCCGTATTTAAACATTGCCGTCCTGTCAATGCCGATACCGAAGGCCAGACCGCTGTACTCCTCGGAGTCAATGCCACAGTTCTCCAACACTTTCTTATTCACAATCCCAGCTCCCAAAAGCTCTATCCAGCCGGTTCCCTTACAGAGCTTACAGCCTTTTCCTCCGCATTCAAAACAGCTCACATCCACTTCCACGGAGGGTTCCGTAAAGGGGAAATAAGAAGGTCGGAGCCGTGTCGTAGTGTCTTCCCCATATATTTTCCGCACAAATACATCCAGCATCCCCTTTAAGTCACACAGTGTAATCTTCTTGTCGACCACCAGCCCCTCCATCTGAAAGAACATAGGCGAATGGGTGGCATCGTCATCGGAGCGGAACACCTTTCCGGGGGCTAAAATCTTAATGGGCGGCTTCTTGCTCTCCATCACATGGATCTGTCCCGCAGAAGTCTGGGTACGCAGAAGAAATTCGGGAGAAAGATAAAAGGTATCCTGCATATCACGGGCGGGATGATCCTTAGGGGTATTCAGTGCCGTAAAATTATAATAATCATTTTCGATTTCCGTGCCCTCATATATTTCAAATCCCATTCCGGCAAACACGTCAATCAGCTGGTTTCTCATCTGCGTGATAGGATGCAGATTTCCCGTCTCCGCCTTTTGAGCGGGCATTGTCACATCAATTTTTTCGGACTCATATCTGCGTTCCAGCTCCCTTGCCTTCAGCTTTTCATCCAATTCGGAAAAACGCTGCTGCGCCCACTCTTTCAGCTCATTGATATTTTTGCCGAAACCGGCGCGCTCCTCCGGCGCAATGCTTTTCATTTCCTTCATCAACTGTCCGATTTTACCGGTCTTTGAATCCAGAAACTGCTTCCTCAATTCAAAAGCCGCCGCCCTTGAACCGGCATGTTGGTCAATTCCGTTCAGGATTTCCTGTTTGATGCCTGCCAATCTGTCATTCATTAAGCTTTCCTCCGTTCTTTTCTTACAACATTTCCTAAATACATGCTATCGCTTTTCAGACCCACTTGCTTCTGTGAAACAATCGTCACAACAGCATTTTCCTCACCAATCGGTGAAGGAAAATTTATCTTCCTCTGCAAAGGCTGTGCATAGCAAAACCCCATGCACAAT
The DNA here is from genome assembly GCA_910589655.1 of uncultured Acetatifactor sp. Taxonomy (GTDB): domain Bacteria; phylum Bacillota; class Clostridia; order Lachnospirales; family Lachnospiraceae; genus Acetatifactor. The sequence continues at coordinate 9,629 of CAJUTJ010000047.1, forward strand.
TTCTGTGCATGGGGCGAAATTATCCGCGGTACCACCCTGCTTCCGCCATCCGTCCATCCGGATATGCGGCTCTCATTTACGCGTAACGTGCGCCATCCGTCCGAAGCTAACGGCAATTCCGTATTCAGAAAGGCTTTCACTCCGGCAGCTCCGGTGGGAAATTCAAGGCGTCATCCGAACATAAGGAAGCTTTCAGCCGACGACTTCCTCTCTCTGCATGGAAATGAACCCTTACTATACACCATCTATGCTTTTCATTTTCCGATTGTCCTTTATTTTAGCGGCTCCTTCCGAAAAAGTCAAGCCCTTGCCAAAAAATATTCAGCTCCGGCGGAAATTCCTGTAACAGTTCAGACAGCCCCTCCCGCGAAGTCAGAATCGCATCTCTATGCGATTTTGCGAGACATGCGGACGCCAAAACGCATTCTTTCCACCTGCATGGCCTAAATTCCCAATCCTTCCACTCTCCACCCCGCTGCTTTCAGGCATTCCTGCAATGAGTTGAGATACTGCCGTGAACTCTTTGCAGCAGACAATTGCTAAAAATGCTGCACAAGCACCTTGTTCACCGGACTGAAATAACGGTTCATGTAAGCCCCGATCATAATAATATACATACAAAAATACATCCACAGCAGCACAATGATTATAATGGACAGACTTCCGTAAATACCATAGGAATTACCGTAAGTGACATAAATAGAGAATCCCCAAGAGAAAACGCTCCACACCACCGCCGCAAAAACGGCTCCCGGTATCTGCTCCTTAAATTCCATCTTGACATCCGGCACATAGGTGTAAATGGCGGCAAAAAGCAATGTGAGCACTGCCCACACCAGAATGAACCGGAAATTCATAGCAAAGGACACCACCGCTTCCAGCTGGGGAATCCGGTGGAGCGCCAGCTTTACCAGCTGATCACCGAAAACCATCAGGAAAAGCGACAAAATCACCACCACCAGCATCACCACTGTGTACAGGGACGCCACAGCCCTGACTACAAAGTAATTACGGTTTTCCTCCACTCCGTTTACGGAATTCAGCCCCGTCATTAACGCCATAACCCCTTTTGCGGCAGACCATATGGTAGCGAAAATCGCTATGGATAAAATACCTGCCGATTTGTCATAGACATCCGCAATCAGGCTTTCCGCCAAAGGATCAATCCGGTCAGGGGTAATATCCGTCACCGCCGTTACCAGATTCTCCTCCGTCAGCGGCGTATATGGTATAATGGTACAGATGGTCATCAACATAGGCACCAGCGACAAAAAGAAGAAAAAAGCTATGCTGGCAGCATAGGCGCTGATATTCTGTTTTCTCATATGTGCGGTGAAGTCCCGCCCGATCAAATACGCTTTACGAATCACTTTCACCCTCCGTACCGTAAATATTTTCCAGCCGACAGCCGTCATAAAAAAATAATAATATTTCCTGTGCACTGTATCCTGATTTTGCCATCTCCTTGGCGCCGTTCTGGCTCATGCCCACGCCATGGCCAAAACCTCCGCCGATCAGGCTATATCCTACCACATTTCCCTTCTCTTTTCCAGTCGTTATTACAAAAAAGCCGCTGGGAAGCAGGTTGGGACTTGCCACTTGGCTGCCGTCCTGCCGAGATATCTTATTCCCTCCGTTATTCAGCACATAACGGATATTGTGCTCGGAAATTATCTTGTAAGTATGCTCCTTTGTCTCTATTATCAATTCGTCCGCTACGCCGCCGCTGCCGCGCTTCTCCACATAAATGTCCCGGATCACGTCTAATTCTTCTATTTCCTGACTGACATATTCCCCGTCCACCAGTGTCAAAACCAACTTACTGTTGGCGTCATATCTTTTTTGCAGTACTTTCAGCATTTCCTCCGTATCCAGCTGCTCCACCTCATAGCTCCAGCGATACCAGCTCTCGTCCGCCTCAAAATCATCTTGATTGCTTCCGCTGATGAAATCCTTGAAATGTCCCTCCTCTTTCAGATAATCTCCCAGATCCGCTCCCTCCGGATTTAAAGCCCTCGGGTGAAGGTAGTCGATCTGCGCCGCTGCCTCCGTCTTCCAAATCGTAGCTTCCGTACCCATGCCGCAGGAGGTCGAATAATAGTAGGTTCCTGCCGTTTCTCCCTGTTGTGTCAGGAGCAGCTGTCCGTACGTCTCCTTCACCGCAGTGCTGGTACTCTCCTGTTCCACTATATTGTTATATACCTGATAAGAAGTGCTGTCATCCACATGGGCGCCATACTGAGGATATCCGGCATGTTCCATATGACCGTATGCATAAGTCCTTGCACAGACCGCCTGCGCCTTCAAAGCCTCCATAGGATATTTGGAAGGCATCTCACTGGGAACCACACTGTATAGATAGTCCTCCAGCAGAACCTCATTGATCACCACAATTCCGTCATCCGTACCGAGAAGCTCCATTGTGCCGCGGTAGGAAGGCACTCCTTGGCTTCTTCCTACATTTTTCAATATCAGCCTTCCTGTCAGCACCTCCGGTCTGACCCACACTCTGTCTCCGTCAAAATAACTGCTGCCGTGTTCAATGGTGACTTCTTCCCCTGCCTGATAGGTCTCCTGCATCCTGTTTCCGTAAGGGCCATATGTAACCGTAAAATCCGTATCTCCGGTTATAACCAGCTGTTCATGAAGGTTTCCGCCGTAATCTCCGCTTTTCAACAGTACGCGGATGTATTCCATAGCCTCCTCTTTTGCAAGCAGGATACCGCAGACACTGCCTTCGTCCAACACAATGTCCGTGAAGCTGTAGCCGAAGCATATGTCGCTGACGGTACACATAATCAGCTCGTCATACAAGCGGTAGCCCTTATAGTCTTCGTCCAAAGGATATCTGCCATATCCCTCTATCTCGATTCCCGTCTCGTCGGCGCTTAGGATTCTGCCGTTGATTTTTTCTGTTTTTGCAAATACTCCGGTCACTGCACCGTCTGTCAGAACCACATCCGCAATCTGCTCCCTGACGGAAATATCCGGACCATACCTTATAGCGCCCAGATCCTCCTGCGCTCCTTCCGTCACAGTGCCATAAGGATAGCTTTCCCGCACCCCGTCCCGGAAAATCACTAATTCTTCGTTTCCCACATCAAGGATCCATACGTTTGTCAGCACATTTACCACCGGGATATGAGGAGAAGGAGTTACAGGCGCCTCTTCAGGCCCGCTCTCCCTATGTACCAGCAAGGATACAAATTTCCCCAGCAGTAAGATCAATAATAACAGAAGTCCCAGCATACAGATAAATGCTTTCAGCTGCATCCTTTGGGATTTTGTCAACCCGTTTTCATTTCTGTCTCTCTTCAACCGTCTTCTCCTTATATAATGATGTTGATACTACGGATTGCTGCGCATTACATGCTCCCGCAATCCCAAAACACCTCAAAAGAGCAGCCCTTATGGACTGCTCTTTTCTTCTGTCAAATACCCAAAATGCCGCCTCTTGTTTTTTGACTCCTAGCAATGCTAGGTGGGTCACCGCAACCGACCTTTTGCCTTCCCTTCCAATCCTTGTAAACAAGTGAGGGCTTGACAGCCAGCCGGCGATATAGGAATCCCGTTTAAAGTAAATGTAGGTTCAAAAATAAACAAGAGTTATCGCACATTTCAGGTTACTATTATTATAACGAAACCACTGGCAAAATACAACAGCAATTTTTGGATTTTGTATCTTTATTTAGTAACTTTATCCATTGAACTTTTTATTTTCGGGTGCTATCATTTTTTTGTCATTCAAATCTATAAATATATAAGGAGAGAAACTATCATGAAAAAAAATTTGTTGACACTTGCTCTTGCTCTTGTTGCCAGTGTTGTCCTGACATTCACGGCCTGCGGCTCCAAGGGTACTACCACCTTAGCAGAGTGGATTACTACTGAAGAAGCAAAAGCTGCCGAGGAAGCTACCAATTCCCTTCTGGCATCCACCGGCATGTCCGTTACATTAGCTGCCGACGGAAATACATTCGTTTATGAGTATCACCTTCCCAGCGGCTCCGATTACAGCAGTGCAACTGCCGAGCAGATTGCAGCAGCGTTTGATCCTGTTATTGAGCAGAATAAGGCATCTGTTGAAAATCTGTTCACGACCTTCGAGGAGTCCTATGGTATTAAGCTTGACGGTGCACGTTTTACATTTATTTCAGCTGACGGTACCGAGCTTTACTCCGGTGATGTTCCGAATAACTAATCAAATACACATAGTTGCGCTTCATGCATAAACCGGCCTTCTTCTATCGGAAGACCGGTTTTTTTAACGTGTTTGCAAAAAAGGCACGTAAAATGGCCATCGGTATTACGCCGATGGCCACATATTATCTCAATATTTCAACAGAGCATTGAGCTTTTCTTACTTCTGAGGACCTGCAGATACCAGTGCCTTACCGGCATCGTTACCCTCGTACTTAGCAAAGTTCTTTACAAATCTGTCTGCCAGATCGTTTGCCTTGGTCTCCCACTCAGCAGCATCTGCATAAGTGTCGCGAGGATCCAGAATATTGGTGTCCACACCGGGAAGCTCCGTAGGAATATCAAAGTTGAAGATGGGAAGCTTCTTGGTAGGAGCGTTATTGATATCTCCGCTCAAGATTGCATCAATGATACCTCTGGTATCCTTAATGGAAATTCTCTTGCCGGTGCCGTTCCATCCTGTATTTACGAGATAAGCCTTAGCGCCGCTCTGCTGCATCTTCTTAACCAGCTCCTCCGCATACTTTGTAGGATGCAGTTCAAGGAATGCCTGACCGAAGCAAGCGGAGAAAGTAGGTGTAGGCTCCGTAATTCCACGCTCCGTACCTGCCAGCTTAGCGGTAAATCCGGAAAGGAAATAGTACTGTGTCTGCTCAGGAGACAAAATGGAAACGGGAGGAAGTACGCCGAATGCATCCGCAGACAGGAAGATTACGTTCTTAGCTGCCGGTGCGGCAGAAACGGGACGTACAATGTTCTCAATATGATTAATCGGATAAGAAACACGAGTGTTCTCGGTTACGCTCTTGTCGTCAAAATCAATCTTGCCGGATGCATCCACGGTAACATTCTCCAAGAGAGCGTCACGCTTGATTGCATTGTAGATATCGGGCTCGGAATCCTTGTCCAGATTGATAACCTTAGCATAGCAGCCGCCTTCAAAATTGAACACGCCGTTGTCATCCCAGCCGTGCTCGTCGTCGCCGATCAGCAGACGCTTAGGATCCGTAGACAGAGTAGTCTTGCCTGTACCGGAAAGTCCGAAGAAAATAGCGGTATTCTCACCGTTCATATCGGTATTTGCAGAACAGTGCATGGAAGCGATACCCTTCAGGGGCAGATAGTAGTTCATCATGGAGAACATACCCTTCTTCATCTCGCCGCCGTACCATGTATTGATAATAACCTGCTCGCGGCTGGAAATATTGAAAGCCACGCAAGTCTCGGAATTCAGATTCAACTCCTTGTAATTCTCAACCTTTGCCTTGGAAGCATTATACACAACGAAATCAGGCTCGAAGTCGTTCAGCTCTTCCTCGCTGGGCTGGATGAACATATTCTTGATGAAGTGAGCCTGCCATGCAACTTCCACGATAAAACGTACTGCCATGCGGGTATCCTTGTTAGCGCCGCAGAATGCATCCACAACAAAAAGTCTCTTATTGCAGAGTTCCTTCTGTGCGATATCCTTTACGGTTGCCCATACTTCCTCTGACATGGGATGATTGTCGTTCTTATACTCATCGGAAGTCCACCATACGGTATTCTTAGAGTTCTCATCCATAACGATATACTTATCTTTGGGAGAACGGCCTGTGTAAATTCCGGTCATAACATTCACTGCGCCAAGCTCAGTTTCCTGACCCTTTTCAAAGCCTTCCAGACCAGCCTTGGTCTCCTCCTCGAACAGTACTTCATAGGAAGGATTGTGCACTACTTCCGTAGTTCCGGTGATGCCATACTTGCTTAAATTGATTTCTGCCATCTCGCGTTTTACCTCTTTTCTTTTATGATTTCTATTACTATAAAAGCGACTCCCCGCGCTCCGGCGGTGAGGTGATTTCGTGCTTCTGCCGCACGAAAATCTCAAGTCTGCCGTACAGGAAACCTCACCACCGATGCGGTTTCTATACAGCACTAAACCACCATACTTTCCTAAACGACAATTCAATCGGCGTTGCATGGGGTTCAGTAAATTCCTATAGACTTTAGTCGTTATAACTTTAACATGACGGTAAAAAAAAGTCAATAAATGGGAAGGATTTTATAAAAAGTTTACTTCGGTTACTGTTCACACCCACGCCACCGCGAGGCGTTTTCATGCGTTTTTGCGTGACAAACCCGAGGGCAACCTGCGCGAAACCGTTGTTTTGCGGTTTCTGTGCATGTGTTACTGGTCACGGAGTGAACAGTAACTTACTTCGTGTGACAGTTCACCCGCCGCCGGAAGATGTTTTCACACTTCCGGACATGCCGATGCAGTCGGCACAAACAATTAATGAATTGGTGCAAGGCCGGAAGAATCGCGCAAGCGATTCTTAGAGAAACTTCATTCCTTTCATACTTCCGTCTCCCGTCTCAGCCACTCCGCCTCTTCCGCCGTCAAATAAGGAGAAAGCTTTTCATATACCTTCTGCTGGTAATCCCTCAACATGTTCTTCTGTACTTCACTCATATATTTCACATCAATGGCGCCCATGTCGATGGGAACCCATGTCAATGTCTTAAAATGCATAAACTGTCCGTATTCGTTTTTCACGTCGTTTTCCGCCACCATAATGTTCTCGATGCGGATGCCGTGGCTTCCCTCCACGTAAATGCCGGGTTCGTTGGAGATGTCCATACCCGCCTCAATGACAGCCTCCGTCATGTCGTCCGTAAATCTCCACCGCATGTTCTGAGGACCCTCATGTACATTCAAAATATATCCCACACCGTGACCCGTGCCGCATTTATAGTCCATGGCAATATCCCAGATCGGCTGGCGCGCCAGTATATCCAGATTCCTTCCGGTACAGCCGTAAATCCAATGGGCATTGGACAATTGCAGCATACCTGCGGCAACCAGCGTGTAATGCTTCTTTACCTCATCGGATACGGCTCCCAGCGCAACGGTTCTTGTCACATCGGTGGTGCCCCCCATATACTGTCCGCCGGAATCAATCAGGTAAAGTCCTTCCGGCTTCAGAACCGCATGATTGTCGGCGGTAGGCTCATAATGCATCATGGCCGCATTGGCGCCATAGGCAGATATGGACGGGAACGAGAGATCCACACATTCCGGAATGTCCCTCCTAAGCTTTTCCAAATAATCCGCCGCCGTGATCTCCGTAATCTCCTGACTGCCGATATTGGTCTTCAACCAGTAAATAAATTTCGTCAAAGCCACGCTGTCTTTCAGATAAATCTCTTCCATATTGGCAAGCTCCACCGGATTCTTTACCGCCTTCAGCAATTCCGTCGGATTTTTCTTTTCCACAAGTGTCTGTTTTCGTGCCAGAGTCTTGTACAGGGTGTAACTGCAGTGACGGTCATCCACCAGAACCTTTCCGCCCTCCGGAAGCGCCTTCAAGTAGTCCACAACTTCCGCATAATCCTTCACCACAATATTCTTTTCCGCAAAATACTTTGACGCAGACTCATCCACCACGCTCTTTTGGATAAACAAAACCGCTTCCTTCTCCGTCAGATAACCGTAGGACATAGCCACGGGATTACATTCCACATCGCAGCCCCTGATGTTAAAGAGCCACATCAGATCATCCAATTTCGTCAAAAGGAAGCTGTTCCCCCCTTCCTCGGAAACCTTTTTCATTACGTCGCGCTGTTTATCCTCGGTGCTTCTCCCCGCCAGCTTCTCCGGCAGGATCATGATCTTTCCCTGAGGAAATCCGGGTCTGTCCTTCCATAATTTTTCCGAGAGATCCTTTTCATAAGCAAACACAATTTTCTTTTCCGCCAGCTTCTCTTCCAGTTTCCGCCCTTCCTTACAGGAGAGCACCCTGCCGTCAAAGCCCAAGGTCTGGCCCTGCTCCATACGCTGCTCCAGAAAATCCTCAATGGCGGGAACCCCGTCGTCCAGCATCCGGAACAGCTCCACGCCGGTTCCCTCCAGCTCATGTTCGGCCTGAATAAAATACCGTCCGTCGGTCCAAAGCCCCGCTCCCTCCTGCCATACCAGCAGTGTTCCGTTAGAGCCCGAAAAATTACAAAAATATTCTCTCACTTTAAAATAATCATTCACATACTCCGAATTATGAAAATCCGCCGTGGGCATCATATAATAGTCGATGCCCTCCCCCTTCATAAGCTCTCTCAACGCCTTCAGACGATTTCTAATCACTTGATTTTCCATCTCAATCTCCATTCTTCCGCCTTGCAGGCGGCCAAAGAAATTCTCAACCTTATAAAACCTGTTCCATCCTCTCCCGCCGCATCATCAGGGACAATCCGAGAAAAAAGTACTCGTCCGCGAAGATCCTACACGGTGGCAGCCCAGATTGAGAAACAGTTCCAAATCCTCCCGCGTAGAGATGCCGCCGGCAGCCTTGATCTTCACATTGGGGCCTATATGCTTTTGAAACAGCTCCACATCCTCCTTTGCGGCTCCGCCCGTGCCGAATCCGGTGGAGGTCTTAATATAATCCGCCCCCGTCCGGGTAATGATGCCGCACAGAGCAATTTTTTCTTCCTCCGTAAGATAACATGCCTCAACAATGACCTTTAAAATACGGTTCCCACAGATCTCTTTCAGCGTTTGTATTTCCTTTTCCACCTTCTCCCAGTACCCGTTCTTCACATCTCCGATGTTGACTACCATATCAATCTCGTCACATCCGTCCCTCAAAGCACACTCCGTCTCCGCAGCTTTTGCCTCCGTCACACTGTAGCCCAAGGGAAAACCCACCACGGTACAGATGGTGAGCCGCTCCCCGTAAGCCTCACGGATGGCTTTGATATAGGAGGGCGGGACACAGACGCTTGCCGTATGGTAACGGATGGCCTCATCACACAATTTCTTCACATCATCCCATGTGGCATACGCCTTCAACTGAGTGTGGTCAATCTTCTTTAACATTTCTTCTGCCGTCATAACTTCTCCTTTCCTCTCCTGCCGACTCCGGCACAGAATTCCTTTTTCCATTCCCCGGCATCTTTTTCCCTTATCAAATCCCCCGCAGCAGAGCGCCATATATCTTCGACGCATAAAGGCATCAAAGGATTACGAAGCAAAGCTGCGGGGGAATCGCCTCAGTCAGCCGCCCAGATTTCCCGGCAGTAAAAACTGCCCTTCCAAACCTGCCGGCTGTAAACATTACCCTGATTATATCTTTAAAAATTCCTTCACGGTATCCTTCATTTTATCAACGTCACACTGTTTGTCATGCACCACGGGCGCGGTACGGATTTCCTCAATGGCCTGAGGCACCGGTACATTCGCAAGCTTCGAAAGCTCGTCAACCAGTTCAAAATCACTCATAGCATCATATTGGGCATCAATGGCATTCATAACGCTTCTGGTGAACTTAAAAGGGCTTGCCGTAGAGGCAATCACCGTCTTCGTCTTATCCCCCGTCTCCGCCGCATATTTCCGGTAAACCGCGGAAGCCACGGCCGTATGGGTGTCAATCACATAACCACAGGCATTGTAAAGCCGTCTGATCTCTTCCGCGGTCTGATCTTCATCGGCAAAGCCGCCGTAAAAATCAGCCAGCGCCTCCCTCATTTGGGCAGTAATCTCATAGGCTCCGTTTCCGGCCAGAGCCGTCATCAGCTCCTTGTTCTTGTCCCCGTCATTTCCTGCGATACGGTAGATCAGACGCTCCAGATTACTGGAAATCAGAATGTCCATGGACGGGGAACTGGTCAATACGAACTCCCTGTTTCTGTCATAGACACCGGTTTTGAAAAAGTCATACAATACTTTGTTTTCATTGGATGCGCAAATCAGCTTTCGGATGGGAAGTCCCATATTCTTCGCATAAAACGCTGCAAGAATATTTCCGAAATTGCCGGTGGGAACCACCACATTGACGGCCTCACCCTCCTCAATCTTCCCTTCTTTCAGCAATGCTGCATAAGCATATATGTAATAACAGATCTGAGGAACCAGACGGCCGATATTAATGGAATTGGCAGAAGAAAACTGAAATCCCTTCTCTTCCATCTCACGGGCCAGCTCCTGATCGGAAAATATCTTCTTGACTCCGGTCTGGGCATCGTCAAAGTTTCCGTGAATGCCCACAACCAATGTATTGTCCCCTTTCTGGGTCACCATCTGCTTCTCCTGAATCGGACTGACGCCGTTCTTAGGGTAGAATACGACGATGCGCGTGCCTTCCACGTCTGCAAAGCCTGCCAATGCCGCCTTTCCGGTATCTCCGGAGGTAGCCGTCAGAATAACGATCTCATTTCGGATATGGTTCTTGTGTGCGGCGGTAATCATCAAATGGGGCAGAATGGACAACGCCATATCCTTAAACGCAATGGTAGCCCCATGAAACAATTCCAGATAATACGCTCCTTCGGCCTCCGCCAAAGGCGCAATTACCTCCGTGTCAAACTTAGAGTCGTAAGCCCTGCCGATACAACTTTTCAATTCTTCTTCCGTAAAATCGGTGAGATAAAGCTTCATGACCTCATAGGCAACTTCCTGATAAGTCATTCCCGCAAGCTCTTTCAGACTCTTATCCAACACCGGAATATGATCCGGCACAAACAGACCGCCGTCCTCCGACAATCCCTTTAAGATTGCTTCGGATGATTTCACCGGATTCCCGCCGCTTCTCGTACTGCTGTATAACACTTCCATGATAGTAACCATGCCTTTCCGTTCCCTGCAGGCTTTTCGAATACAAAATAAACTGCACAACCCATTGTACCGGTAATTCCTTTGCAGGCATTCTATTTGTAAGTAATAAATTCGCGGTTATAGTATATCATTAAATGGCTTGGGACGCAAGGTTGGCTATTTAAAAAATTCGTGTCCCCCATGTTCAAACAGATAGACCAAATGATCGTCAAACCATTTCATTTTCGAGCTGTCCGCATATTTCCTTGCGGCAAAATATAAAGCCCCCTGAGAAATATCTTCCCCATTCAGCGCCCGCTCCACTGCCTCATAGGTCTCCTGACTGATCTCTACCTGATAATATTTTCCGTTGGAAACAGGCGAAAACTGGGCAACCCCGTTTTGCTGTTGAAATACAACATCCGTTACCGTGGAGGGAAACTTTTCATTATTTACCCTGTTTAAAATCACGTTTGCCACGAGAAGCCTGCCGTCCTCGTCCTCGCTGCCCGCCTCGGATTCCACGATTCTGAGCAGAACCTCCAGCTCGTCGGCTTCCAAAAGAATCATGGGTTCCTGCTCTAAGACATAGTAATCCACCACCCGCTGTCCGGAAACCGCACGATCCGCGATCCCCAGCGTCCTGCTCTCCGCCACATTCTCTATGATGCCTCTCTCGATGCTTTCCGCTTTTTCATTCATTTCCTGAAGTGTTAGCCGTATCTGGGAAACGGGATAAGTCAACATCCTTGCCTGATCGATTCCGCGGACACACACCATACCTGCCAGAAATACCATATTGCAAAGCATCAATGCACCTATTGACTTTTTATACATAAGTTCTTTATCCTTTCTCAATACAAGGCGGACACCTTATTATTGTTCACCCGTTATTGCCGCTGCCAATAATCGTACTTATAACGCAGTTCTCCACTGCCTGTCCGCTATTCAGTATATGAGGATGAGTTAAAAAATATGTAACAATTCTGTCATAATTCATACATCACTTTCCCATCGTATTACCAAATCCTTTCCCTCTTGTCCATGAAGCTATACAGAATCCGTAAAAAATGGTATAATACTTTTCAGTCAGTAAAAAGTGCCCCAAGCGGCACTTTGCATTGTGACGGAATTTCCTGTAAGCTAAAAAAGCGCCCCAAGCGGCGCTGTGTTATGACGGAATCTGCCATTAGAAAAAGGAACCGGCGCTGCAGCAAAATAGAATACTCAGAAAAGGAAATTATGTATGAAACATTCCGGCCCCCCCGGTGAACAGCATTACGAAGGAGTCTTTCCCTCTGCCCGCAAAAACGGTCAGATTTATTACCGCGCCTCCCTGACATACAGGCGCAAGCACATCAGTCTGGGCAGCTATAAAGATCCCGAGAGAGCCCACCATGCTTATCTGGAGGGACTGCGCCTGTTAAACGCCCGCCGGACGGTATTGGAAGATTACACGGAGGACTCCCCGCTGCCCTTTGAAAAATGGGTCTGCCTTACGAACTTCCGGGACAACGGAATCTATTTCGGCAATCCCATCTACATGGGACAGCGTTTATTTTATTACTACCTCTCCCCCACCCATGTACTGAAATTTGATTTAGACGATCTGTTTTACTATTCTTCCCACAAAATCATGCTCCGGGGCCGCCATTATTTTGTTGCCGATTACGGTCTTCAGGTCAGTATACTGTCCCGCTACGGTATCAAGGCATACGCAAAAAGGGGAAGGGATTTTCGTTTCATCAACAATGATCCCACCGATTTCCGCCGCGAAAATCTGGAAATCATCAATGTCTATCAAGGTGTGAGCCGGGAACGGCAAAAAAACGGACAGTATCTCTATACTGTCCGCATCCACATCATAGGAAATTATATTGTGGGCCGCTACGCTTCCGAATGGGAAGCCGCCGTTGCCTATAACAAAGCCATCGACATATTGAGGAAAAACGGCGTCGCCAAAAAATATACGCCCAATTATATTGAAGGACTTTCCCCCAGCAAATATGCCGATATTTATACCGATATTGCAGTTTCTCAAAAAATCATTGATTTTAAACCGCCTATTTCTCCGAATAGTCAATAAAACTGATATTCAGATCCACATATCCCGCGATTCCGTCGATATTTCCGGTCTTGCTGTACTGCCACATGGTAAACTTGTAAGGATAGTCGGGAATATCCGCTTCCTGAGCCAGCCATACATCATAGGCAGTGAGCTTTGACATATCAATCTCTTTGATCAGCCACTGCTTATTGCCGTAGATAATTGTTTTGTAACCGGCAGCGGCAATCGTATCCAGAAAAGCCTTTGTGATAGCGGTTCTCTCCGTCTTGGAAAGCGTATCCGTTCTGGCGGTATCGTTTTCGATCAGCTCCATATCAAACGCCACGGGATACGTGATCTGATATTCCCCCAGATTCTCTATGACCAGATTGGCTTCCTCTATAGCTTCATCCACCGTGACGGCCTGAGAATAGAAATATACCCCCACGTCAAGTCCTGCATCCGTGGCTCTCTTAATGTTATCGCTGAAATATTCGTCCACGATGAGCTGGCCCGTACCGTACCCCCTGGCTCCCACACGTATCATCACAAAATGAATCCCCGCTTTTTTTACCTTTACGAAATCTATATAATCCTGAAATTTCGACACGTCAATTCCTACAAAGGAAACCTGCTTGCCGTCCTCATAATATTTCATCAGGTCGGACTGGCATACCAGCTTGGTAAAATCATAATCGTGTTTGGGCAGGTAGGGACTGATCAGTACCCATTCCTCCTTACCGTTTGAATATTGAATCAGTGTATGCTTTCCGTCCGTGGCCGGATCGCTCTGCACCGCCTCCGAACTCGCCGCAGGCTCCGGTGTCACAGAGGGCGAAGGGGAAGGAGGGTACATATCCCAAAAATCAAGATCGTCAGGCGTCAGCTTGCTGCCCGAGAGAATCTCGTCGGTATCCGGATACACAATACCGGAAGAAGCCGGCTGTGGCGTCTGTTGTGTACTCTGCACCGCATTGTGGTTTCCGCTCCCTCTATCGTCATGATTTATCAACAAAACCACAACAAGAATTACCGCCACAAACATGGTCACTGCCACAATAGCAGACACCACCGTGGGCGTCAGCCCCGAACGGTCATCATAATCATCAGGTAATCTCATGGTTCTTTCTCCTACTTTACTGTCCGCCCGCCGTCCATATTACAAATGCACAATCGACTTCTTCGGGCACTTCTCCGCACAAACACCGCAGGCAGTGCATTTTTCCTGATCTATTGTAGCATGAAAATCCGTCACTGTCACTGCTTTACCGGGACAATTCTTCACACAGATTCCACAGCCGATACAACCCGTGGCACATGCCTTCATAGTAACCGGCCCTTTGTCCACAGAGCTACACGCTACGGCGAGCTTCGCTTTATAGGGAATCAAGGAAATCAAATGCTTCGGACATACCGCAATGCATTTGCCGCAGGCCTTGCAGGCTTCCCGGTCCACCACTGCCACTCCGTTTACGATATGGATGGCGTCAAAAGGGCAGGCTTTTACACAGGTTCCGTAGCCTAAACAGCCGCTGTTGCAGGATTTCTCTCCGCCTCCGGGCACAAATCCCGCCATTCTGCAATCCTCGGCGCCGCAATATTCATAATCCTTATTAGCCTTCTCGCAGTCACCCTGACAAGCCACATAAGCCACCTGCCGTTCCGCGCTGGCCGCTTCCACTCCCATAATTCCGGCAATCTGCCGTCCCACCGGCTCTCCGCCCACAGGACAGGCGTTCACGGCAGCTTCTCCTTTTGCAATGGCCGCCGCCAAACCGGAACAGCCCGCATAGCCGCATCCGCCGCAATTATTGCCGGGAAGGGCAGCCAATACTGCTTCTTCCTTTTCGTCCACCTGAACTTTAAATTTAATGCCTGCAACTCCCAGAAAAAGCCCCACAAAGATACCTACCACCGCCACCACCAAGGCAGCAGTGAAAATGCCAGTTATACTCACGCGTCAGCCTCCTTCTATAACAATCCGGAAAATCCCACAAAGGCAATGGCCATCAGTCCTGCCGTCAGCAGCACGATGGGCATGCCCTGAAAGGATTTCGGAACATCATTATACTCAATTTTTTCCCGGATACCGGCCAGAATCACGATGGAAACGGTAAAGCCCACCGCCGTCGCAAAACCGTTTACCATACCCGTAAGAATTCCGTACTCCGCCTGCTCGTTGTTGATCGCTACCCCAAGCACCGCACAGTTTGTAGTGATCAGCGGCAGATACACCCCCAAGGCTTCATAGAGGGAGGGCATAGCCTTGCGCAGAAACATCTCCACAAACTGAACCAAAGCCGCAATTACCAGAATAAACACAATAGTATCCAGATATTGCACCTGAAATTTAATTAGCACAAATTGATTAATAACGCCTGCTACAAAGCTTGCCAGAGTGATGACAAATATAACCGCACCGCCCATTCCCGCAGCCGTTTTCACTTTTCTGGAGACTCCGAGAAACGGGCACAACCCCAAAAACTGGCTCAAAACAACATTGCTGACCAGAGAGGAGCCGATTAAAATGACTAACAAATCCTTTACATTATCCATTTACTTCTCCTCCTCCACCAAGTCTATGTATTCAAAACCGTCCGTCGGTTCGGGCTGTCTTTGAACCGGCTGTTCCGTTCTTCTCTTCGTCGTACCGTCCTGCCGGCTTTGAGCCGGCTGTTCCGTAATCTTTTTTGCGGCGCTGTCCGCCCGTTTCGCAGTGGACTTTGCCGTTGCCCTCTTCTCGGTACCGGCTTCATAAAATCGCCTCTTGCAGCCTTGGTACGAACAGTTCATGCAGTCCTCACTGCAGCCGGAACCGATCTTCTCATAAGGCTTTCCTTCTTTTTTCCGCCTGTTCTTAATATAATTCTGCAGCGCCACCAACATCGCCAATACGAAAAAGGCTCCGGGCGCCTGACCGAAAATGCGGATGGGTTCAAATCCCTCCGGCATCAGTGCAACGCCAAAAATCTTTCCCGCACCCAAAAGCTCACGGAACGCACCGATGCAAGTCAATGCAAAGGAAAATCCCAATCCCATTCCGATACCGTCGAACAGGGAGGGAATCGGCGGATTGGAGTATGCGTAGCTCTCCGCCCGGCCTAATATAATACAGTTTACAACAATCAGAGGAATATAAACCCCCAATGATTTATTCAATGCCGGCAGATATGCCTCCAGCAGTAACTGCACAACAGTTACAAAAGAAGCTATCACTACGATAAACGCCGGAATACGCACTCTGCCGGGAATCACCTTGCGCAGCAAAGAAATAAACAGGTTGCTCAACGCCAGAACCGCCATGGTGGTAAGCCCCATTCCCAGACCGTTCACGGCCGAAGTCGTGACTGCCAGTGTGGGACACATTCCCAGCATCAGGACAAACGTCGGATTCTCTTTTACCAGACCGTTATAAAGTCTTTCGCCAGCCTTATTCATGGAGCGCACCTCCCTTCAACAGTTCAAGGGCTGTTTTCAGTCCCCCGTTTACGGCATTTGTGACTGCTTTTGTGGTAATTGTGGCCGATGCAATGGCATCCACCTCATTGGTGCCCGGTGCCGCGCCCGTCTTCGTATAGACAAAGCTGTCTACCTTCCTGCCTTCAAACTGCGGCACCAGTACATTGGGAGCCTCCATGCCCAATCCGGCCGTTTCGCTGATTTCCAAAATAGACACACCGTTCACGGTTCCGTCCGCCCCCACACCTACATAAAGCACTATGTCACCGCCATAGCCCTTGGTGGAAACGGCCTCCACCACATAACCGTAAAAGCCTGCCCCGTCAGAAGCACTGTAGATCTTACCGATTTCCACATTCTCTTGAGCCAGCTCTTCCTGCAGCGCCGGGGAAGGCGTGACGTCAAGCACTTCAAAGGCAAGCTCCGTCCCGTTTTCTTTTGCCTGTGGAAACACGGCGATACAGGCCTCTTTTACGGCACGCTCCTGTTGAATTCTCCGGGGTTCTTTCGTCACCTCATATACCAGCCCCAGAAGCAGTCCTGACAATAATGTAATGACAAAAAGAACCCCCGCCTCTCTGAGCATTGTCTTTACATCGCTTTTCTCTCTCATGCCCGTTTACCTCCTCTCCGATAACCGAAGGCAACCGGTTTCGTCATTTTCTCAATCAAAGGCACCAGAAGGTTTCCTAAAATGATCGCATAGGACACACCTTCCGCTCCGGGCCCGAAAATTCTGAAAATCCCCGTCATAATCCCTAAAAATACACCGAACACATACTGTCCTTTTATGGTGATGGGTCTTGTCACATAATCCGTGGCCATGAAAAACGCTCCCAGCATAAGCCCGCCGCCTGCCAGCTGAGCAGACAGATACGCGGGATCAAACCCCTGTCCGCCGAAAATTCCTGCAAACAGCAGAAAAGTAATTATGTAGCTTCCCGGAATCTTCAAGTCAATCACGCCCAGCGCCAACAGGATACAGGCTCCTGCCGCCAGCGCCACCACCGATGTCTCCCCGATGGTTCCCGCGGTATGTCCCAGAACCATATCCATAACATTTACCTGCTCCCCCGCTTTCAGTGCGGCCAGCGGCGTTGCCCCTGTATAAACATCGCACTCGAAAGCAGTCATTGCCGTGGGAAACGATATCAACAGGAAACATCTCGCTGCCAGAGCAGGATTCATAAAATTCTGTCCCAGACCGCCAAAGAGCATCTTTACCACCAAAATCGCAAACACCCCGCCCAAAGCTGCCATCCAGAGGGGAATTGTTACCGGCAGATTTAAAGCCAGCAGCAGCCCCGTCACCACGGCAGACAAATCGGAGACAGAAGTTTTCTTTTTATACAGTCCAAACAAAAATTCCGTTAAAACCGTACTGGCTACGGTCACAAGAATCACCCACAGCGCCCTTATGCCGAAATTGTAAATTCCAAAGCCGGCAGCAGGCATCAAGGCAACGGCTACGGCCAGCATAATTCCGTTGGTAGTCACCTTGGAACGGATATGTGGGTTAGATGATACTTTCATTCGTTCACTCACTGACACTTCCTCCTAATTCCAGTTCCTTTTATTTTATTCTATTCCGGTTCAATACCGTTTTATTTCGGTTCCGGCTCTTTCTCCGGCAGCCGTTTGAGTCCGGTTATTTTTTTCTCTTGGCAAGCTGAATCTTGCGCATGGCCTTTATTTCCTGTGTCAAGGGACGTTTTGCCGGACAGATAAAGCTGCAGCAGCCGCATTCGCAGCATTCCATGCCGTCATTTTTCAGAAATGCCTCTTCATCAAAATGCTCCGCATAGTCCGCAAGCCTGCTCGGAATTACACGCCCCGGACAGACTTCCACACATCTTCCGCAGTTAATGCAAGGCCCCGGCTCCATAGCGGAAACCTCGTCCCGGGTCAATGCCAGCAAGGCAGTGGATGTCTTTGTAGTGGGCACATTCCATTCAAACATGGCAAACCCCATCATGGGGCCGCCGCAGATCACTTTTTCGGGCTGTTCCTTAAATCCCCCCGCCGCCTCGATCAGTTCACTGTAGCTGGTACCGATGGGCACACGGAAATTACGTGGATCCGCAATAGCATCTCCCGTCACCGTAACGATTCTCTCCGTTAAAGGATGCCCTTCCGCGATGGCTCTGTATACTGCCACTATCGTATCCACGTTATTCACCACGCATCCTGCATCTGCCGGAAGCATGGAGGAATTTATTTTTCTGCCGGTAGCGGCGTATATCAGCTGCCGCTCCGCTCCCTGAGGATATTTGGTCTTTAAAGCCTTTACACTGATCTGAGATTCGTCCTTGGTCAGCTTCCGCAGCAAATCTATACAATCCGGCTTATTGTCCTCCACTGCCAAAATGCCATGGGCATTTTCGAACAGTCTCAAAATAATCTTCAAGCCGCCTATCAGCTTCTCGGGCTCCTCCAGCATTCTCCGGTAATCGGATGTCAGATAAGGTTCACACTCCGCACAATTTGCAATCACATAATCTATTTTTTCAGGCTCTTTCGGCGACAGTTTTACATGTGTGGGGAATCCCGCGCCCCCCATGCCCACAATACCCGCCTCCCGGATACAGAAAATAATATCCTCTTTGCTCATGTCCTCCACGGAAACCACAGGGGCATATGCAACACTTTCATATTTGGCGTCATTATCCAAGACAATGCTCATGACCATATCGCCGGTAACGACTCGTCTGGGTTCAATCGCCTTTACCGTTCCTGAGACAGATGCATAGATAGGAGCCGATACGAAAGCGCCTCCCTCCGCTATCTTTTGCCCCGCCAGCACCTTATCCCCCTTGGCTACAAGCGCTTTGGCCGGCGCCCCTATATGCTGGCTCAAAGGATATACCACTTCGCCCTTGGGCAGAAGGTTCGTTATTGCTTTATCCTTGGAGAGGTCTTTTCCGTCATAAGGGTGTATACCGCCTACAAACGTAAATTTTGCCATAATTCTCGTCCTTTCTCTCTTGTCAGCTTCTGATAGTTTAAATATACTATTTTTTTCAATAAAATACTACTGCAAAATAAAAAATTGTGTTATTATAATGATGTGAACAGGAACTATTTCCCAAGCAAAGACAGCGGCGGAAAGCACGGACAAATACACCGCAAATTTTCCTTTCTGCGGCTGCGGCAGCTTCGGGCAATCATGGTTTGTGCCCTTATCAGCGGCATAATTGTTCATATTAACATAAAATAGTTGGAGGCAGTAATGAGGATTTCGAAAGAAACTATCGAAAATTTTAGAATTTCCTATCCCCTAGAGAAACTGGCGCCTTTAGAGCGTATCCTCTTTTTAGATATTGAGACCACCGGTTTTACGGCCCGTTCTTCCTATTTGTATCTGATCGGGTGCGCATATTATCAGAGCGGGAGCTGGCATACCATACAATGGCTTGCCGAAAATTATGAGCAGGAAGCCGTTATTCTGCGGGCGTTTTTTGATTTTGCAAAATTTTTCCGTTATCTGGTTCATTTTAACGGCAATAATTTCGATCTCCCGTTTATCACACAGAAATGTGAACAGCTCTCCCTTCCGTATACCTTTCAAGGTTTTCAGGGCATAGATCTGTACAAGCGGATTGTTCCTTATAAATATTTTCTCAAACTGCCGAACTGCAAGCAGAAGACTCTGGAACAGTTTTTAGGCATTGACCGCAAAGATGTTTTTAACGGCGGCGAATTAATCGGAATCTATCAAGATTACGTTAAAAATCCCAGTGAATTTGCCGAAAATGCTTTGTTGATTCACAATGCGGACGACTTAAAGGGAATGCTGGAAACCCTTCCTATGCTGACTTATTACGATTTATTTAACGAACCGGTAAAAGCGAGAAAAGTTCAGGCGAATTCTTATAAGGACATACACGGGAACAGACGCCGTGAGCTGCTGATTACATTATCCTTAGAGAACCAGCTCCCCAGATCCATCGCCTGTGCCGTGGGCGGATGCTACTTCCGTGGAGAGGGCGCGGAGGCATGTATTAAGGTGCCGATTTATGAAGAAGAATTAAAATATTTTTACTCCAATTATCATGACTATTATTATCTTCCTACCGAAGATGTTGCCCTACATAAATCCGTGGCAAAATTTGTGGACAAAAACCACCGTATCCCTGCTTCGGCCGCAAACTGCTATACCCGTAAAACGGCAAGTTATCTGCCACAATGGGAATTGTTATTTCTCCCCTTTTTCAAGAGGGATTACAAGAGCCGCGAACTGTTCTTTGAATTGACGGACGAATTAAAAAGAAACCGGCAGGCATTCTCCCAATATGCCTCCCATGTTTTGAACATGATGGCTTCCTCCTATTAAGGCTTTCTCCTATTAGGGCTTTCGCTCTATTTAGAATTACCCGCTCTTCCACATCCAAAAAGGAACCGATATCGGTTCCTTTTATTGTTATAGAATAATACGTATTTTTATAGAATTGTTATATGCTATTAGAAATGTTTCTTGTAATGAATCGCTTTCTGTTTTTACAAGAATATTAAACTATATTTCAGGAAGCAAGAACAGCTTCCTACAACCGGGACAGTGATAGGAAACCGCCCTTTCGTATTAATTATATGTAATACACCTATCTGCTTTTCATGTCCAAGAAAAGTAAGCTGTATTTACGTTTTAAGACTTCTGGTAGAAGAAAGAATTCTTCCTCTCATAGCCTATTTCCTTGTAATTGATAATCTGCTCCGTACTGCCGATGAACAACACGCCTCCGTCAGCCAAAGAACGACTGAATTTGCAGAATACCTCATCCTTTGCTTCCTCGGTAAAATAAATCAATACGTTCCGGCAGACAATAAGATGATAATTCTTCGGATAAGGATCTTTCAGCAGATTATGTTCTTTAAACTCAACACGCTCCTTGATTTCATCCGCAATCTTATAGGAAGGACCGACCTTTGTAAAATACTTTTTCTTCAGGTCGTCCGGTACGGACGCGATACTTTTCTCATTATATATGCCGACTTTTGCTTTCGCAATAATCTGCTTATCAAGGTCGGTCGCAAATATCTTAATGCTGTTTAAAGGCAGATATCTGGACAAGGCCATCACAAGTGAGTACGGCTCATCGCCTGTGGAACAAGCCGCGCTCCAAATCTTGAGATTTTTGCCAAATTTTCTGATTAATTCCGGAAATACTTCCTCGTCAATCAGCTTCCACTGTTCGGGGTTACGGTAAAATTCGGATACATTAATAGTAATGTAACTCACAAACTCGTCAAACAGATTTTTATCCGTTTTAAGCTTGGCAACATACTTTTCATATCCTTCTATCTTATGTTTGGTAATCAGGGTATCAATACGGCGCTTCATCTGCTTTTCTTTATAACAATCCAAGTCTATCGATGTCAGCGCTAGTATCTCCTTCTTAAAATATACATAATCATATGACATGACAATCTACCGTCCCGCCTTTTATTCTGCATCTTCCTCGCTCTGAGCCGCAATTACCGCATCGATATCTACCGATACGACATCTGCGTCAGACTCTTCTTCAGTGGTCTCGGGAACAATCATAGCCTTTACACTCAAGGAAATCTTCTTATCGGTTTCGTTAAAATCAACAACCTTTGCCGTAACTTCCTGTCCTACTGACAGTACATCCGAAGGCTTCTCCACATGTTCTTTTGCAATCTGTGATACATGCAGCAGCGCATCCACACCGGGCTCCAGCTCTACAAATGCGCCGAAATCGGTCATCCTTGCAACCTTACCCGTTACCACGTTGCCCACTGCATATTTGGAAGCCGCATCTTTCCAAGGGTTTGCATCATCGAATTTCAAAGAAAGCGCAATCTTGCTTCCGCTGATTTCTTTGATCAATACCTTCAGCTGATCGCCGATCTTAAATACCTTTTTCGGATGCTCAACTCTTCCCCATGACATTTCGGAAATGTGAAGCAGTCCGTCAGCGCCTCCCAGATCAATGAACGCACCGAAATCCGTCACATTCTTAACGGTTCCTTCTACTACATCGCCCTCTTTAATTCTCTCAAAGAGTTCTCTCTGAAGCTCTGCCTTTCTTGCAGTGATAAGCTGTCTGCGGTCACCGATATATCTTCTCCTCTTCGGATTGTACTCGCTGATTACAAACTCAATCTCCTGTCCGGCATATTTATTCAGATCCTTCTCGTAAGTATCCGAAACAAGACTTGCAGGGATGAATATTCTGACTTCATCCACAACAACGCTCAATCCGCCGTCCAAAACCTGTGCCACCGTTGCCTTCAGCACTTCCTTACTATTGTATGCTTCCTCAATTCTCTTATTACCTCTGTCGGCAGCAAGACGCTTATAAGTCAGCACAACCTGTCCCTCTCCGTCATTTACTTTTAAAACCTTTACTTCCATGGTATCGCCGGGCTTAACCACCGCTGTAAGGTCTACGCTTGAATCATTGGTATACTCGCTCTTGGTAAGAATACCGTCAGATTTGTATCCGATGTTTAAGATGATTTCATCTGCCTTGACATCGATGACTGTACCTTCGACTACCTCTCCTGAATGTATTGTCTTAATTGAATCTTCCAACATTTGTTCAAAAGTTAATTCTGACATAATTTTGAACCTCCTCGATTAATTTATTTGGGGTGGAAGCCCCCGCAGTAATACCCACCAGTCGAACAGCTTTAGGTAGCTCTAAATGCAAATCATCCAGTGTCTGTATAAAATAGGTATCCGCACATTCCTCACTGCATATTTCATACAGTTTTCTGGTGTTGGAACTGTGTTTACCGCCTATTACGATCATTACATCAGCCTCTCTTGCAAGCTCTCTGGCCGAGCTCTGTCGTTCCTCAGTCGCATTACATATAGTATTAGCAACAGTAACATTGTAACCTTTTTTCTGGAAAATTTCAACTATATAATCAAATTTATTGTAGTTAAATGTCGTTTGAGACACAACGCGTATTTTTTTGCCTTGCGGAGGCACAAATTTTTCCGCCTCCTCCGCCGTTTCCAACACCGTAACAGAGCCCTTGCACCAGCCCACAATTCCTTCCACTTCCGGGTGGGCGGGATTCCCCACAATGACGACATGCTCGCCCTCTTTGCCGGCATTTTCCACAATTCGGTGGATTTTTTTCACAAAAGGGCAGGTTGCGTCTATACATTCCAAATTTTCCTTTTCCAAGACACGGTAAATTTCTTCCGGCACCCCATGGGCACGAATAATCACACTTCCGCCTTCCAGACATTCCAGCGCAGCCTTGTCCTCCAGAACCTTCACGCCCTTTTTGTTTAAATCCTTTACCACTTCTTCATTATGGACAATGGGTCCGTAGGTGTATATAGTTTTCCCTGTTTCCGCCTGTTCATACACGGTATCCACAGCACGCTTGACACCGAAACAAAATCCGGCGCATTTTGCAAGTTTGATTTCCATAAAAGTCTCCGTTTCTGCACTGTTTTTTACACATATGCAATTTTGCCGCAGGCAGCATACAGACACAAATCGCCGTGTAAATCCGGTTATCCCTCTCTTCCGCAAAGAGAAATAATCTTTTCTATTACCTCTTCGGCCGTCATCTCGGAAGAATCCACCAATACGGCATCCTCCGCCTGCTTTAGCGGGGAAGCCTCCCTATGCGTATCCCGATAGTCCCTCTCCTCAATATCTTCCTGTATTTTCTTCAGATCGCAGCGTTCTCCTCTGGCTGCCAGCTCATCATATCTTCTCTTTGCCCGTACCTCGCTGCTTGCGGTGAGATAGATTTTCAAATCGGCCTTGGGCAGTACGCAGGTTCCGATATCCCTGCCGTCCATAATACAATCGCTGTCCGCCGCCAATTGCTGCTGTAATTCCACCAGCTTGCTTCTCACCTCGGGAATAACACTGACGGCGGAAGCCGCGTTTCCCACTTCTTCCGTGCGCAGATATGCATTGACATTTTCACCGTTTAGTAAAACGACCTGAACATTGTCCTCGTACCGAATCGTGATATCCGCCTTTCGGCACTTTTGAATCACCTCGTCGGTATTCCGCAAATCTACGCCCTCCCTGACCATAAACAGAGCCATAGCCCGGTACATCGCCCCCGTATCGACATAGATCAGCTTCTTTCTCTTAGCCACTTCCTTGGCTATGGTACTTTTTCCCGCTCCTGCCGGCCCGTCAACCGCAATATTATAACTCATATTAATCCTCCCTGCCGCTGCTCCGCCGCGACTTAAATCAAGATGAAAAATGCCGTGTTTTGGGCATTTTTCTAACAGCCCGCCAAATATCCCGTAGACCATGCAATCTGGAGATTAAAGCCTCCCGTCAGCGCATCCACATCCAGCACTTCTCCGGCAAAATACAATCCCCTTACCTTTTTGGATTCCATCGTGGAGGGATTGACATCCTTAACGGAGACACCGCCTCTGGTAATCACCGCCTCTTCATACCCTCTTGTCCCCTCCACGGTAAGGGGCAGTTTCTTAATCAGATTCCCGAACGCTCTTCGTTCTTCCTTTGTTATCTCGTTTACCTTCTTTTCCGGTTGTATTCCCGATAATTCTATCATAACCGGAATCAACTTCATCGGAAAAAGTCCGCCGAGGGAATTCTTAAACTGTTTGTTCTTGTTTTCTTCGAAATCCCGAAGAATACGCTTATCCAACTGTTCTTCATCCAAAGCCGGTTTTAAATCAATAAAAAGCTTTGCATCCTTTTCACCGTGATAGCAGCTGCTGGCCGAGAGAATCAGAGGCCCGCTGACACCGAAATGAGTAAAGAGCATCTCTCCGAATCCCTCATATAAGCGCTTCTTTCCCGAAAGCATCACAACGGATACATTTTTCAGCGACAGCCCCGACAGCCCGCCACACCATTTTTCCGCAATGCGAAAAGGCACCAGCGCCGGACTGCACTCTCTGACTCTGTGTCCCGTCCGCTCCGCGAAACGATAACCGTCGCCCGTGGAGCCTGTGGACGGGTAAGAAATGCCTCCCGTACATATAATTCCTTTGTCGGCGGATAAAACCCTTCCGTCCGAAAGCTTTACTCCCTCAAACGTCCTATGACCGCCATACCGGCCGTTTGCGCCGCAATCTGAAATCTGCGCTTGATCCGCCACCTGTTCTTCGCGTAAACGCGTCAAAATATCTGTCACTCTCGTATTCAGCAGTATTTCCACACCGCGTTTTTTCAGCTCTCTCTGAAATGCGGCAATCACATCGGAGGAATGGTCAGACACCGGAAACACCCTTTCTCCCCGCTCGATTTTCAAGGGGCATCCCGCACTTTCCAGAAAGTCCATCACCGCGTGATTATCATATCCGTAAAAAGCGCTGTAAAGAAATTTACTGTTGGTACACACGTTTAGAAAAAAAGTCTCCGCTTCTGCCGCATTGGTCACATTACAGCGTCCTTTTCCGGTGATAAACAGCTTCTTACCAAGTTTTTCGTTTTTTTCTATAAGACATACTTTGCAGCCGCTGTCGGCCGCCGCGATGGCAGCCATCATTCCTGCGGCTCCGCCGCCCACCACAATCACACGATCCATTCTATTTCTTACCTCTCCTGCCGGAATTTTTCGAAAATTTGCAGAGCGCAATGGGTTCACAAGACGCTATGGCATTGTGACCCTTTCGGCATTTGTCAAATGTCTGCCTCACAGCCGCTTGGCTCACTGCCCGCGGGATTTCAAAATCGGTTCGTCATCAATAAAATTAATCTCGTCATTCAAATAGACCTGATAGTTATTCCATGCATCCTCCAGCATCTCCAAATTCCGTCTCACTTCCAGAGGACTTCTAAGGCATAACGCCACCACCAGAGCATTGATTACGCTCAAAGGCGCCACCAGCGAATCCACTATGGAAACCATATCGCTCCTTGCCAGCAGATTGCAGGAAGAATATAAGCAGATGGGAGAATTGGCGGAATCCGTAACGGCAATCACTTTGGCATTGCGGTCACTGGCAAATTCCATGGCTTTCAATGTCCTCATGGAATATCTGGGAAAACTGATGCCGATAAAGCAATCCTTATCGTTGATCCGGATCATCTGTTCAAAAGTCTCACTGACGCTGGTGGTCTTTAACAGAACCACCCCGCCGCGGATCATATTGAGGTAAAAATGCAGAAACTCCGCCAGAGGTTCATTACTGCGCAGTCCCATAATATAAATTGTATCGGCCGTGAGAATCGTTTCCACGGCAGACTCAAAAGCCGCCGGTTCCAGATGGTCAATGGTATGCTGCAGCTTTTCGATATCCGCCGCAATTACGGAAGCCAAAACCTCCGACTGGGTGCTGTTTCCGTATTTCGCATCCATTTTCTGAAGATCGCTCAGCTTCCCCTTTACGCATTCCTCCAGCGCACGCTGGAACTCCGGATATCCGGCATAGCCGATCCGGTCGGCAAAGCGAACCACTGTAGACTCACTGATGCCCAATGTCTCTCCCAGTTTGGCCGCCGTCATAAATACCGCCTGATCATAATGCCGGGAAATAAAGCCGGCAATCATCTTATGACTCTTGCTCATTTCATTAAATTGCTCTGATATTCTGCTGAAAATATCATACTTCTTTTCCATAGATCAGACTCTCCGTAGATCCCCTTTTCCATGCCGGACATGCCCCAAATACGGACGTCAATGAACCGGCGCAAAAGCTACATATAAACGCTCCAACAGCTCCATGGTCTGCTTGTCCGTCAAATCACAGTCCCCTGTCATCGTCATACATGCCGCACCATGGATGACAAACCACATATTTGTAAACAATTCTCCGGGTTCCGCACAGCCGGCGGCTTTGGCAAGAGCAATTTCATGAACCACATTGTTTTCCGGACCGTTCAGCAATTCATACATTCCCTTTTTATAGGGTCCCTCCGAGACAAACAACAGCTCAAACAAGCGGCTTTCTTCTCTGGCAAAGGAAATATATGCCATTCCGAGATTAAAAAACGGCTTTTTTCCCGTTTTGGGAAAGCTGCGGCAATAATTCCGGAAATAAACCGCCGCCTTATCATAGACCGCTCTCCACAATTCATCCATATTCTTATAGACGCGGAAAATCGGCTGCGTAGAACAACCGGCTTTTGCCGCTACCTTTCTCGCCGTAACGTTTGCAAAACCTTCCTCTCTGGTCATGGCAAACGCGGTGTCAAGAATCATGTCGATTGTAATGGTTTCTTTGCGAGCCATATGTCTTCCCCCGTCCCGTTTTGTATCGCTTTATCACATTACATTCGTTATCTTATCCGAAATTCTGTCATTTTGTCAATAGTTCTTTCCATAAAAATCCATTGATACACAAGAAGTTGTCTCGCAAAATCGCATAAAGACACGATTTTGACTTCGCGGGAGGGGTCGGGACTTTCTCGCATAAAATACTTCCCTATTTCCAAGGCCGGAAAGATAATTTGCAATTCACAAACTACTGACGGCACAATTTCTATTATGCGAAAACGGCATCGAGATACATTCACGATACCGTTTTCTTATAAATACTCTCTTTTCGGAATGTGTTTTGCGGAATTTTCTGCTCTATTTTCTCTAAACTATCCGCTTTGTAGTAATTGTCAAAATTCATTCTAATTGCTATACTTACAGCACTTTTATGGCAAAGAAACCGCGTGCTTTCTTTCCATTTGCCGCTGTCAAAAATTTCTTGCGGAGCCGCAGCAGGCATTATTCCAATTGTATGTAAAGTATCACTATATTCCTTATCTTTGAAAAATGTATATGCTTTTTGACAGAACCTGTATACTTCATCATCCACTCCATAATGCTCTTTGAAATAAGCAGGTTGATTTATATTTAATTCCATAATTTACTCCAAAATACTATGAAGAATTCCGCGAAGTAAAGCGCGCAGATGGCGGGAATGAATTTTCAAACACGCTCTAACGCAAAAGGCAGGTGCATATTACTCAATTATTAATGCAACAGAATCGGCATAAATAATGAGTTCGAAGAATGCCCGTATTTGGCATTCTTCGAACTGCTTTAACATTTCCTTCACACTTCCAGACATGCCGACACAGTCGGCACAAACAATCAATGAATCGGTGCAAATCTGGAAGAATCGCATCAGCGATTCTTCCAGGAATGACTTAGTTTCTCTTAGGTTGGGCTCAAAGAGGGGGTACACCCCCTCTTTCCAACCTTAGAGAAACTTCATTCCTTTCACACTTCCAAACATGCCGCCATCGGCGGCACAAACAATTTATAAATTGGTGCAAGTCTGGAAGAATCGCGCCAGCGATTCTTCCGTGTGAAGAAGCTCTGCTCCGCAGAGCGTGAAATCACTTAGCGAGGTCTTTTCGAGCTTAGTGATTTCCTTCACACTTATACAGGATATGCCCCATTCTTAGTATCAGCCTGAGTCATATCGACTTTATCCTGCTGTGCCTGACGATATTTGAAGAAATCGGTTGCAACCTGAGGGAACAATGCATAGGAAAGTACGTCCTCGTCCTGCTGCTTCCACTCCTTCATCTCGCCTTCCAGCTTATCCATCTCGCTGGGCAGTGTATCCGCAAATCGGCCTGTGAGTCTGGTCTCGCCGGGAATAACCTTGTCGATGATCTCTTGATTCATAGGCTTAACGGTCTGACCGTACTCGCCGCGGAGAACCGCCTTGGTCTCCTTGGTAGCCATCTTATATCTCTCACCCATCAATACGTTAAATACAGCCTGTGTACCGACGATCTGTGAGGAAGGAGTAACCAGAGGGGGCTCACCCAGATCTTTACGAACCTGAGGGATCTCCTTCAGCACGTCATAATATCTGTCTTCCGCATTCTGCTCTTTCAGCTGGCTCACCATATTGGAAAGCATACCGCCGGGTACCTGATATAACAAGGTCTTAATATCAACACCCATAACTCTGGGATTCAACAGGCCGTTCTTTAAGCACTCATCTCTGTAAGGACGGAAGTAATCCGCGATCTCGGCCAGCAGATTCTGGTCAAATCCGGTATCGTAAGGAGTTCCCTTGAAAGTCTCCACCATAACCTCGGTAGCGGGCTGGGAAGTACCCATTGCAAAAGGACTCATGGCAGTGTCAATCACATCCACGCCTGCTTCCACCGCCTTTAAGTATGTCATGCCTGCAACACCGGAAGTATAATGGGTATGCAGCTGAATGGGAAGCTTGGTATTCTCCTTCATGGCTTTGATCAGCTCGCTTGCCTTGTAGGGAACCAGCAGACCTGCCATATCCTTGATACAGATAGAGTCCGCACCCATCTCCTCAATCTTCTTCGCCGTATCAGCCCAATACTCCAGTGTATAAGCATCGCCCAGAGTGTAGGACAAAGCTACCTGTGCATGGCCTCTTCCTTCCTGCTTCTTCATTCTGTTGGTAGCGTTTACCGCCTCCTGAAGATTGGGAAGGTAGTTCAAGCAGTCAAAAATACGGATGATATCAATACCGTTCGAAACGGATTTCTGCACAAAAGCATCTACCACGTCATCCGCATAAGGTCTGTAGCCGAGAATATTCTGCCCACGGAACAGCATCTGCAGTTTGGTGTTCTTAAAGCCGTCGCGCAGCTTACGGAGTCTGTCCCATGGATCTTCCTTCAGGAAACGAAGAGACGCATCAAATGTTGCACCGCCCCAGCACTCTACGGAATGATATCCGACTTTGTCCATCTTATCCACAATGGGAAGCATGAACTCGGTAGGCATTCTGGTAGCGATCAGAGACTGGTGCGCGTCACGCAATATGGTTTCCGTAATTTTAATCGGTTTCTTTTCAATTTCTGACATTTACGAATTTCCTCCATGTTATTATTTTCAATCCCATTCACACGGTCAGCCTGCATAACATGCATCTATGCCTTTTAAAAATCTATGTCGGCAGACTGACAGAACATATGAAGGGAATAAAGTGTTTCTCATATCATCCATGCCGGACACCCCGGCATCGGCCAAAATACGGACGGCTTAGAATACTCCGAAGATGGCCATAAATGTTCCTGCGGCCACGGCGGTTCCGATAACACCTGCTACATTGGGCCCCATAGCATGCATCAACAGGAAATTGGTAGGATCTGCTTCCGCACCTACCTTCTGGGATACGCGGGCTGCCATGGGAACGGCGGATACACCGGCGGAACCGATCAAAGGATTTACCTTGCCCCCGCTGAGCTTACACATCAGCTTGCCAAACAATACTCCGGCGGCCGTACCGAACATAAATGCAACAAGACCCAGACCTACGATTTTCGAGGTATCCCAATTCAGGAATGCCTCCGCACTGGTGGTTGCGCCTACGGAAGTTCCCAGCAGGATAACGACAATATACATCATCGCATTGGAAGCGGTCTCTGTGAGCTGTCTTACCACACCGGACTCCCTGAACAGATTACCCAGCATCAGCATACCAACCAACGGAGCCGTGGTAGGAAGAATCAGGCAGACTACAATGGTAATAATAATAGGGAAGAGAATTCTCTCCAGCTTGGATACGGGACGAAGCTGTCCCATCTTGATCTTTCTCTCCTTCTCGCTGGTGAACAGTTTCATGATAGGGGGCTGGATAATGGGCACCAGCGACATGTAGGAATATGCCGCCACTGCAATAGGCCCCATAATTCCTGTCTGTCCCAGCTTTCCCGCAAGGAAAATGGAAGTAGGGCCGTCAGCGCCGCCGATAATGGAAATTGCCGCTGCCGCCTTGTCATTAAATCCAAGGAAAATAGCCCCGAAATAAGCGGCAAAAATACCGAACTGTGCCGCCGCACCCAGCAGAAAGCTCTTGGGATTGGCAATCAGGGGACCGAAATCCGTCATGGCGCCCACACCCATAAAGATCAGACAGGGCAGGATCGCCAATTCGTCCAATTTGTAAAAGTAGTACAGCAGGCCGCCCACACCGTTGGCAGCGTCCTCTGCATGAAGCATGATGTCGGGGTAAATATTGACCAACAGCATACCGAAAGCTATCGGAGTCAAGAGCAAGGGCTCAAACTCATGCCGGATAGCCAGATAAAGGAAAAAGCACGCAACCGCTATCATAACGTAATTTCCCCATGTGAGGTTAAAAAACGCCGTCTGATGAATCAGGTTGCTAAGCGTAGAACCTATATATTCCATTTGTTGACCTCCTGTTGTTTTTCTGCAGCTATCATTTTATAACCGTTCAAGATCAGTTCAATGTTGCCAGAACCGCGCCTGCCTCGACTGCATCGCCAACAGTTACATCAATACTTGCCACAGTACCGTCTTGGGGAGCGACAACGGGAATCTCCATCTTCATTGCCTCTACAATAACTACGGCATCGCCTTTCTTCACGGCATCGCCGACTTTCTTTTCGATCTTAAATACCTTTCCTGCCGCACCTGCTTCGATCTTAACGCTTCCTGCGCCGCCGGCTGCCTTAGGTGCCGCTGCGGGTGCCGCCTTGGGCGCTGCCTTAGGAGCAGCAGGCGCTTTTGCCGCTGCGGGTGCGCCTGTGGACGCGCCCTCTTCTACGGTTACATCATATACGTTTCCATTTACGGTAATGGTATAATTCTTCATTTCTATATCCTCCATTCTGCCGCTCAGCGGCTCGTAGATCCCTATTTCTTTTCTGTTTTATTTCCCATACGTCTTGTTTCACAAGCTCAATTGCAATGCCCCATGCCCGCTTGAACAAACGCTCAAATCAGAGCCGTAACAATGCTTGCTCTTTTTATATTAAGCACGTCTGCGGATGGAACGTACCACAAAACCGTCCGTAGACGCCGCGCCCTCACAGGCTGCCACTGCCGCCGCGATAACCGCTGCCAACTCCAGATCGTCTGTCTCGTCCACATACTCTTCCTGAGCCGTCTCCGCTGCCGCAGTGCTCTCCGCAACCGTCTCCACAGGCTTTTTCTTAGCCAGCTTTGCCTGAATTGCAGGGATAAAGCCGAAGCAGGAGATAATCAGGCTGATCAAAATCAATACGGTAAATACGGTGCCCATACCGATTACTGTATTAAGAGCCGCCTTAGTCATCAAATCACCCATGGAAGAAACGGGATTCAGAGAAACCGATTCGATTACAAAAAAGTTATCGTTGCTGAAAATGATTTCCATTACAGCATCTTTTTTCTCACCTGCAATCGATATCTCCGCAATGATCTTATCACCATCCACCCGAGCTGTCACTTCACCGATATTTACGGCTGCCCCCATCTCTTCTTTTGCGGAATGAACGGATTCTATAGCGCTTTTCATGACATATCCGGAAATATTAATCTGACTGTTACTCATAATATATGAGATCTCATCCAAGGTATAATCATCAAAAGACGCTGCCTCCGCATCATCCATGTAAGCCAAAAACAGGGGAGCATACTGCATGGCTGCCGTCTGCTGCACTCTTTCCAGTCTCTGCGTCTCGCGTTCCGACAGGCTTTCCCCTTCACCGCAGGCGGTCAGTCCGAAAATACAGGCAATCATACATATCCACGCCAAAAATTTCTTCATTTTATAATCACCCTTTCTATACTGTTCCGTGCTTTTTTGCGGGACGGTCCTCGCTCTTGGTAAAGAGCATCTCGAAAGCGCCGATCACATATTTTCTGGTATCAGCCGCTTCCACGATCTGATCCACATATCCTCTTCGGGCAGCGCTGCCGACGCTGAGCTTCTGGGCATCATATTCGGCCGCCTTCTCATTGATCACATCGGAACCCTGACCCTCATACATAATTTTTGCAGCCAGTTTTCCGTCCATGGTTCCGATTTCCGCATCGGGCCATGCCATGGTAATATCTGCACCGATTGCTTTTGAGTTCATAACGATTGCCGCAGTTCCCAGAGCCTTGCCGATGACCACGTTTACCTTGGGAACGGTTGCGTTGGCAAATGCGTATGTAAGCTTTGCCGCAGCTTTTGCAATATTTTTCTCGGAACAAACGGTTGCCTCATAACCTTTTACGTTGGTCAGAGTCAGCACAGGAATATCAAAGGCATCACAGAAAGAAACAAAATCAGCCGCTTTCTCGCATCCCTTCACGGTAAGAACCGCATCCAGCTTCTCTGCCGTCTTGCCTTCCTCGTCACAGACCTCGCTGCGGTTCGCAACGGCGCCTATGGTCACTCCGTCCAGCTTCAGGAAGCCAACCACCATATCCTTGGCATAATCTGCCTTAACCTCATAGAAATCATTATTGTCCGCCAAAACAGACAATGCGATGGAAGTATCTCCCACACAGTTAGCCAGCTCGGGATTGACACGGTTTAAGTCGTCGGTGCACTCCACCATATCGCTTCCCTCAGCGTTATTGGAGGGCAGGAAATCAATCAGCTCCCTGATCTTGGTAAAGACGGCAGCCTCATCCTCCACCACATCCACAATACCGCTCTCCTGAGACTGGAATTCGGCAGAAGAGGAATCACACTTGGCAATGTTGTTGCCGTCCAGCGCATTGGGCGCATTTACAAAGAGCTTTGCGTTCTTCTTTTCCATAAACGTAAAATCCGTCAAAGTGGGGAACAGAGCAAGTCCACCGCCGCAGGAACCAAGGATTGCCGTAATCTGGGGAATCACACCGGATGCCAGTGTCTGCTTCATATAGATAGCCCCGAACGCATTCAATGCATCCGTAGCCTCCTGAAGCCTCAAACCTGCGGAATCAATCAAGCCGATTACAGGCGCCCCTGTTTTCATTGCCAAATCATAGAGATTTGTAATCTTCTTCGCGTGCATCTCGCCGACGCTGCCGTTCATTACGGATGCATCCTGACTGTAGACATACACAAGATTACCGTTGATCACTCCATAGCCGGTAACACAGCCGTCAGAAGGAGTTTCGTCTGGTTTCATATTGAAATCGGTAGCCCTTGCCATCACAAGTCCGCCTATTTCAACGAAACTGTTGTCATCGAGTAAAGCTGCAATTCTTTGACTCGCTTTTGAAGTAGTACTCATGCTTTCAGTCCTCCATTTATAATATATAGATACAAACAACTCAACAACATGGAATGCAGAAACGCGATATCTCCATGATGATTTTGTCCAATAAAGTATACCACAAAAAAAGCAACTCGCAAAGCACGAATTGCATTTTTTAAAGGTATTTCTATTTTTTTATCAGAAAGCGTCCGGCAATCTGTCTCAGGCACCATGCAAACTCTATGGGTTCCACACTTTCGGCCGTCACAATATCCTCCGTTAAGTATACCGTATCGTCCACAATATAATGGACGGTTCCTACCTTCGTACCGCGCTCCACCGGCGCCTCCAAGCTTTTCACCCACTGATATTCCACTCTGATTTGTTCGTCCTCCCTGAGCAGGAGGCCCTGTCTTTCTTCCCCTGCCCCGTCAGCCATACTTTCCCCGCCGCCGTCTTCTAAAGCTCTCCTGCCTGCCACTTCGATTTCGGCATAGGCCGTGTCTCCCAGAATGTCCGTCTGTCCGTTCGCCACGGGAACGGGCTGCAGCAGTTTCTCGTCGAACCGGATTCCCTCCTCCAGAAATCCCCGATAGAAATATTGTTCCAGTCCATACTCCATCAGTTCTCTGGTATCGCTCCACTTATACGTTTTATTGTTGGGCCAGCCGCAGGCCAAAAGCGCCACCACAAAGGTCTTCCCGTCTCTTTCCAGCGCGCCCACATAACAGTAGCCCGCCTTATTGGTAAAGCCGGTCTTGCCGCTGAGAGCGCCGTCCATCATGGTCAGAAAAGCATTATGGTTATAACAGGAAAAGCTTCTTCCGTTGGCGGAAAAGCTGTAATTCCCTGTCCGGGTAATATTCAGAAAAGCATCCTTTTGAGGAGATTCCCGGATACAATAGGCCATAATTCTTGCCAGTTCCGCCGCAGTGGTGCAATGCTCCTTCTGCACCGTACTTCCGTCCTGAAGAGAAAAGGTTTCCGTGGCATCCAATCCGTTGGGTGTGATAAACCAAGTATTTTCGCAGCCCAGCTCCACCGCCTTCGCGTTCATCAGCGCCGCAAAAGCCGCCACCGCCATCCGGCTCTCCTCGGCGGTATATTCGGACACCGGCTTTTCCCGCAGTTCCTCCGGCAGAAACTGTCTTCCCACATGTTCCGCAAGCGCCACCGCGGTATCGTTGTGGGACTCCAGCATGAGGGAATACAGCAGATCCCCAACCCTGTATTGTTCCCCCTGCTTTATGTATAGCTTTACCTTGGGCATACTTGCCGCATAAGCGGAAACCGTAACCATTTCGTCGAGATCCGCATGCTCCAGTATCTGAATACAGGTCATTATCTTGGTGGTGCTGGCCATTGCCATGGGGGTATCCGCGTTTTTGCCATACAGCACTCTGCCGGAATCCGCATCCATCAGAACCGCCGCGGCGGCATACAGGGAAATGTTTCCGGCCGGATCCGAAGTGTTCTGTTCCGTTCCGTACACGGTCATTGAACTTGTTACCGTCAAAAGCAGGGCACAAAAAAAGCCCCCTATACTTTTTCTCATCCGCATTCACTTCTTCAGAGATTTTTAATAATATATGAGGCCGTTCCCTTGTCCTATACATCAAGCTGAAGCTGAACTTCCGCTTCCGCCTGTTGCTTGAATTCTTCCAGCTGTACGGGATTTAATTCCGGCAGTTCCTCCAGACTTCCCACACCGAAGCTGCGCAGGAACTGTTCCGTGGTTCCGAATAACAAAGGTCTGCCGGGGGCATCCAGACGCCCCAGCTCCGTAATCAAGTCATATTCCAAAAGCTTATTGATGGCGTGGTCACAGCTGACGCCTCTGACCCTTTCGATCTCCACTCTGGTGATGGGCTGTTTATACGCGATAATGGAAAGGGTCTCCAGAACCGTGTCCGTCAGCGTCATCTTTCTGGGCGCCTTGGCAATCTTAATCAGGTACTCGTATGTTTCCGCCTTGGTGCAAAGCTGGACGGACTTGTCGAAATAGATCAGGGAAATTCCCCTGCCCTTTTTGGCATAATTCTTCTCCATATCCTCCAGAATGCTTTTCGTGGTCTTTACGTCTTCTTCTATTACATCGGCAAGCCTGCTGATTTCCACAGATTCTCCCATGGTAAACAGCACCGCTTCTATCACTGCCTGCGCCTTGGTCTTGTCCATTTTACTGTCCGTGCCTTTCCTGAATGTCTGCTCTGCCGGAGGGGTTATATAAAAGCTGTCTAAACCCGCTCCCCACAGCAAATATCTTGTTTGTCTATGCTTATCTGTCAAAGAGCCGTAATGATAATATCGTCGAAAATGTTTTCCTGACTGATAGTGATCCTGCCGGTCTTCATCAGCTCCAGAATCACCAAAAAGGTGACTATAATCTCCATCTTGCTGGACTGTTTCTCCAGCAGCCTGCGGAAGCTGAAATTCTTATGCTCTCTGGCATAGGCGTCCACATACAGCATCTTTGCATCCATATCGATTTCTTCTTTTTCGATATTGCCGTATTGGCTTCGGATGGGATCAATCTTATCCTCCTGTTTGCGCACCACGGATTTAAAGATCTCATGGAGTTTGTTCAGAGTCATGTCTCCCACCAATTCCTCATAATTGACAGGCTGTCTGTAGGCCGCCACTTCCTCCGGAAGATTCTGCTCCCGGTACATATTTCTGGCCGCATCCACCTGCCGGTCACGAAGCTCGAAGGACATATATTTATACATCTTGTATTCCAACAGCTTCTGCACCAGCTCCGCTCTGGGATCTTCCTCCTCCCCTTCCTCGTTGACCTCCTTGGGAAGAAGCATACGGCACTTAATGTCAATCAGCGTAGCTGCCATAACCAGAAACTCGCTCATCACATTCATGTCACTTTTTTCCATCTGCCGGATATATTCCAGATATTGCTCCGTGATTTCCACAATGGGAATATCATAAATATCCACTTTATTCTTGTCTATCAAATGAAGCAGCAGGTCCAAAGGGCCTTCAAACACTTCAAGCTTTACGGGTATTGCCATGCTCTTACAGATACCTTTCTATGTCTACCGCCCATTATTGTACCGATTTTTCCCATATAATGCAAGAAAGAACGTACATTCGCTATCCTGACGGCTGCGTTGCTGTTCACTCGCTGTCTCCGCGAGGTGAAACCCGAGACAGACATGCGCGAAATCGCTGTTTTGCGATTTCTGTGCATAGGTTGCCGTGAACGGAGTGAACAGTAACGCGGCTGCGGTTCCGCGCCGGAATACCGTCCCAGCGTTCCTCCTCCGTTGCGAGGCATGTCCGGAAACCGTTCGCTGTAATATGCCGTTCCGGTTTGCGTCCTGTCTCTGCCCGAAGCCGAAAAAAGAGACATCCTTTCCCGGCTTCGGACGCAGAACAGAGGTCAGGCCGCGGGTACGGCAGGAGCCGGTTATTGTCCGCGGAAACCGTCACCGGATTTAAAGTCCACCACCCATAATTCCCCCGGATTAAACAGCCTGAAAGGGATTGTGTGTATGCCCAGACCTCTGCTTAACAGCATGGTTTTATCCGACTCATAGAACAGCCCTCCGTCATATTTCGGGAAAAGTCTTACGCCGGGAGAGGCAACCCCCTTTCCCCAGAAGGGAATTCTCACAATTCCGCCATGCACATGCCCCGATACCGTTAAGTCGGCGCCCCATCCGGCATATTGGGGGAAATAGTCGGGATTATGGGCAATCAGCACATTGTAGACATGGGAATCGGGCGTTCCCAGAAGTTTTTTCAGATAATTCCGATCCATGGGCTGCACCTGAAATCTCTTGTAATAGGTCTTGTCTATCTCCGAGCCGTAGATCACAATCCCGTGTTCCCGCAGGAAAGTATGGGAGTTGACCAAACGCTCCACCCCTATCTCCCGGAGAGCGGCTTCATACCGCTCCGCCATATCGCCGTAATTCGAGCGGTACAGCTTCAGACGGTGCTCATGATTACCGTTTGCATAATAAATGGGATACTCTTTGGACAGCTCCTCCAAGACATGCAGCGCCGGCCCAAAGCTTTTCCGGGGCTTGGCGGTAAGCATATCCCCCGCTATGATAATACAATCCGGCTTGCAGGAATTAACCGCCTCCAAGAGTCTCTCATTCTCTCTCCCGTAACATTTATTGTGGAGATCCGCAAGCACGACTGCACGCAGCGGCTTGCGGATTCTTTCGTCCTCTATCTCATATGTTCTGACGGCAAAACGGTTGCTGTCATACAACATAAACCAAATACAAATAATTGCAATCACACAGATTACGGAAACAATTATGTCTGCCATTACTACTCCCATCGAATTGTATTTTATTATATGGAATCATTATACCATCACAGCAGGAAATATCCCATTACTTTTTTAAAGTAGTCACCAAAGCCCGCTTTCTCTACGCTCTCGGCAAAGAGAACGGGTACGCTGCCCAGCTCGGCGCCGTCCAGCAGGTATTTCACCTTTCCCGCTTCCGCCCCCTCTTCTACCGGAGCCGGAATCGTCTCGGGGAAATCAAACACCTTTTCCACGCGGCTTAAATCACTGCCTTTTACGTCGAGATACCGGAATTCTCCCTGATATCTTACGGCCGCCTCCTCCTGCACGCCTCCGTCTATAGCCAAGGGCGGCAGAACATCCTTATTTTCGTCTATGTACAGATTACAGACGCTGAAACCGTATGTCAGCAACGCCTGTGCGTCCTGAGATCTTATGTCTTTATCCGGCGCCCCCATGATAACCGCGATCAAATCGATGCCGTCCTTGCTTGCAGTGGCAGACAGACAGAACCTTGCCTTGCTGGTAGAGCCGGTTTTCAGCCCGGTTGCCCACTGATACTGTTTCAGCAGCTTATTAGTGCTGCTCAATGTAAAGTTTGTGACACCCTGTCGTGTCTCATGGGTGATGTCCTCCATCCAGATCGTCGTATAGTTAAAAATATCGGGATATTTGGTAGTCAGCTCTCTGGACATAATGGCCACATCCCTTGCGCAGGAATAGTGACCGTCGGAATCGGAAAGCCCGCAGCAGTCTTCAAAATGAGTATCCACCATTCCAAGCTCCACCGCCTTCTCGTTCATCATATCCACAAATGCCTGCTCACTGCCCGCAATATGCTCCGCCACTGCCACACTGGCATCGTTTCCCGAAGCCACAACAATACATTTTATCATGGTCTCCAGTGTCTGTACCTCACCTGCAGCCAGATATACTTGGGAACCGCCCATGGAACTTGCATGTTCGCTGGTCAGCACCTGATCTGTCAAACTCACTTTCCCGGAGGCCAAAGCCTCAAAAGTAAGCAGCAGCGTCATGATTTTCGTAATGCTCGCCGGACTTCTCCGTTCTGCGGAATTCAGTTCATAGATTATCTGCCCTGTAGAGCTTTCAATGAGAATAACGGAAGGAGATGAAACCGCCACCTCCGCCTTTACCGGTATCATCGGAAGCATCCAGATCACGACCGCCATAATCAGGGCAATCTTTCTTTTTACCCTTAACATAATAAAGCCACACTCCACATTCTTTTTCTATTTAAGAATATGGAAATGCGGCAAAATTTATGACTGATTTCGGCAACGCTGTATTAGTAGTGCATTGCTGAAATTTCGATGAATTCAGCACCCGATATTCACCGTTATTTCCGCAATGCAGTACTAGTACAACGAATATTAATTAACTGACACCTTGGCTTGTCTGATTTTTCATCTGCTTCGTTGTCGTCAATCGACGTAGCCACCGCTACGCCTCATTCCTCCGCCTTGCAT
>CAJUTJ010000048.1 GCA_910589655.1 uncultured Acetatifactor sp.
AATGTGGATAACTTTCTGATAAATAAAGCAGACAGAAAAACTATAAACATCATTTTTCTGTCTGCTTTATTTATCCACATATAAAAAATTTAAATTTCGTCACTTTTCACAATCGTCAAATGTGGGGAGTGAACAGTAACATCCATTGTAATTTCCAGAACATTCGTTCTGTTTCCTGTTGATTATTTGAGATATCTATGTTATTCTATTTCTATCCACCGAAAGCCTTGTCCCAAATACTCCTACCACTTGAATAATACGATTTTGAGGAGGATCCCATGGATCAGTTATCCCTTTTCGATACCCAAACCCGGCAATCGCATTCCCTTGCTTCAACGCCTCTGGCAGACCGTATGCGTCCCCAGACTTTGGAAGATTACATAGGGCAGAAGCATCTTTTAGGAGAGGGAAAACTGTTTCGTAAAATGCTGGAACAGGATCAGATTCCCTCCATGATCTTCTGGGGACCGCCCGGAGTAGGCAAAACTACATTAGCGCGGATCATTGCCAACCGTACAAAATTCTGCTTTTTAAATTTCAGCGCTGTCACAAGCGGCATGAAAGAGATAAAAGAAATTATGAAACAAGCGGAGGAAAATCGCGCCTACGGAGTCCGCACCCTTTGCTTTGTGGATGAGATCCATCGTTTTAACAAAGCTCAGCAGGATGCTTTTCTCCCATATGTAGAGAAAGGCAGCATTACACTGATTGGCGCCACCACGGAGAATCCCTCTTTTGAAATCAATTCCGCCCTTTTATCCCGGTGCAAGGTATTTGTGCTGAAGGAGTTGAATATCGACGATCTGACCGATCTGCTCTCCCGCACTATGACGGATTTGCGCGGTTTCGGCTCTATGGATATCCATATGGAGGATGAACTGCTCCCCGTCATTGCTGCCTTCGCAAACGGGGATGCACGCACGGCTCTTAATACTTTGGAAATGGCAGTTTTGAACGGGGAAATTTCTCCCGACGGCTCCGTCACCGTAAAAAAAGAGACGCTTGAACAATGTCTGGGCAAAAAGACATTATTATATGACAAAAACGGTGAAGAACATTACAATCTGATTTCCGCCCTCCATAAATCCATGCGCAACTCCGACCCGGATGCCGCCGTGTATTGGCTGGCCCGGATGCTGGAAGCCGGAGAAGACCCTTTGTTCATTGCCCGAAGGCTGATTCGATTTGCCAGTGAGGATATCGGCCTCGCAGACAATCAGGCTTTGCAGATTGCCGTAGCCGCTTATCAGGCATGTCACTTTAACGGAATGCCCGAATGTAACCTGAATCTGACGCAGGCTGTGGTATATTTATCTCTGGCTCCCCGTTCCAATGCACTGTACCGGGCTTACGAGACAGCCAAAGCGGATGCCCTGACCCAATTATCAGAGCCGGTGCCGTTTGTGATCCGGAATGCTCCCACACGGCTCATGGACGAACTGCATTATGGAGAAGGATATATTTACGCACATGACACAAAGGAAAAAATGGCCCACATGACCTGTCTGCCCGAAAGTCTAACAGATAAAAGGTATTACCTGCCTACGGAGGAAGGCGCTGAGGGCATCATGAAGGAACGTCTGGAACGAAGCAGAGCGTTTCGGTTTGGGACAGCGGATTAAGCGGTTTATTCCCCGGCCATGGGTGGAATCCATTTCTTCATTATGTATTGCGGCGGACATCCTATCCTTCGTCGGATTAGACAGGCATTCTTTCCCTCACCGGATTGCAACAGGTGCCCTTTCCTTCATCGGATTGCGCAGGTATCCTTTCCTATCCTTTCCGACATCGGATTGCGGCTTGACAGAAAATTTTGCTGATAGTATGATTTATTTTATAAAGATTTATTTTCACTCATGCAGCAAAAAATGCGGAAGGAATGGACTAGGCAGATGGCAAACGGACAAGAAGAACAAATCAGAATCGTACAGGAAACCGTGGCTGGGAAAGAAATCACATTCGCACATGTGATGGGCGGTCCGGCACCGATCATATATCAGAAACTGGGCTTAAACCCGCAGGTGGATTATCAGTCTTCTGCCATCGGCATCATGAATATGACACCTCCGGAATCGGCTGTCATTGCATCCGATATTGCGGTAAAGAGCGGGAATATCTATCTGGGCTTTGCGGACCGGTTTACAGGAACGCTGATTATTACAGGTGAGATTTCGGATGTTATGTCAGCTATGACTGAAATTGTGAACTATTTCCGGGATACGCTGGAATATGTAGTCTGTAAGATCACAAAGAGATAGGAAGTGCAGCCATGGTCCGAATAACAAAGGAAGAACTGCTGAGAAAACTGTTCCATGATGATTATGAACGGTTAAAAGGGAAAAAACTGCGCATGACACGTTTGCGGGTTCCCGGAAAAGAGATTTGTCTGGCTCATGTCATAAGCTCCTCACAGTCCTGCGTGTATCAAAATCTGGGACTGCACATCGGTGTTCATGAAGGTGAAGACCATACGGGTGAATCCATCGGTCTGATCCGTTTTACCCCCTGGGAGGCGGTTATAGCAGCCGCAGATATTGCAATAAAAAGCTCAGATGTGCAGATTGGTTTTATGGATCGCTTCTGTGGTTCTCTGATCATCACCGGCGGACTGTCTGAAGTACAGACCGCAGTGGAAGAAGTTGTACGATTTTTTAAAGAAGAATTGGGCTTCCATACTTGCGAAATCAATAAGAATTAAAGAAGGGATATCATGAAGAAATTATTTCTAATGGG
Organism: uncultured Acetatifactor sp.; assembly: GCA_910589655.1. Lineage (GTDB taxonomy): Bacteria > Bacillota > Clostridia > Lachnospirales > Lachnospiraceae > Acetatifactor. Next base: position 2,734 of record CAJUTJ010000048.1, read on the forward strand.
CAGAAGTGAAGCCGGAAAAACTTCTCTTACTCAGGCACTCAAAGGCGAAGATCTTCATTACGTAAAAACACAATATACCTGTTCGGAGGATGACACAATCGATTCTCCGGGAGAATACGCGGAATCCAAACGCTTTAGTGTGGGACTTGCATGTTTTTCTTTTGAGGCAGATGTAGTAGCCATTGTTCAGGCGGCTGACGAACCCTTCAATCTGTTCAGTGCAAGCCTTCGCTCTTTTATCCTTCGTCCTCTCATCGGTATTATTACAAAGATTGATTCTCCCTACGCTAATATTCCCATGGTCAGACAATGGCTGATCAATGCCGGCTGTGAACGCATTTTTCTGATAAACAATGTGACCAGAGAAGGAATCAGCGATCTTCTGGAATATTTGGAAGGAGATTTGCCGCATTTGACCATGGAACAGGCAAAATTTAAACAAAGCCTCGGATTAGGCGAATGGGATCCGCTTCCGGAAGGAGTGGAATATCCGGCTGGCCACAGATTCCGTTAGGGATTTGTCCGGGGCAGCTATATCGTTTGCGCCTGCCCCGCCTCATACTCAGCCACCGCCACAGGCAAATTTTCATTACTCTTGTCACAGTTTACCCCAACGGAAAATGCAGCACTGATATGACTTGATGTGCTATACTCTAATTTATCACATCCCATTTTCACCTTCCATGCGGAATTATGATCCCATCTCAACTTGCGTGATCAAACCAAAGCGATTAGAATAATCGCTTGGACGCCGTGCGCGAAACCGCTGTTTTGCGTTTTCTGTGTATGCGTTACTGGTCAAGGAGTGAACAGTAATACAGGTTTCTTATTTTTTATTAACATTTTGTCTAATTACTTGTTGGAAAAAATGGAATATGCTAAAATTCACGTGATGGGGAAAAATAAAAACAGTTTTAAATATAACCTTTCTGTAAAGAGAGGGAATGGAGGAAAACCAATGAAAAACAGAATGTATTATTTTCTTTTGCCGGTGTACCTGTTTGTGGTGGGTTTTGTGCTGATCGTCAACGGAGTATTTACCGGACAGGTTACATCCCTCAGCAACTTGATGATTAACATGATATTCCTGCTGCTGATCGGTATCCTGTTTCTAATTTCTTTTTTTAGCTTTAACAGGTTAAATCGTATGACAGATAAGCTCCTTAGCGAGACGGATAAGATCTATAAAGCCTATGACGATGGCAACCATAATTTGTGGGAAATATACCGCAGCAAGAAAAAGATTTTTGAAGATGATGTCTTGGATGATGCTTTTAACCGTTACCAAAAGAAAATGAACAGTTTTCAGACCAAACACGGTCTTATGGGGCGTTGTGATATCGAAGATTATTTCACCGACGATATGATAAACCAAACGGGCATGAATTACTACAATTCAGCGATTTCCGGCACTATGACGGGTCTGGGTATTTTGGGCACATTTATCGGCTTATCCATTGGACTTGGATCCTTCAACGGCAATGATATCTATACCATTTCGGACAATGTGGGACCGTTGCTGGACGGTATGAAGGTAGCTTTCCATACCTCTGTATACGGCATCCTGTTTTCCCTTGTATTTCAGTTTGCCTATCGTAGTCTTATGGCGGACGCTTACGACAAACTCCATGAATTTCTGGACTCTTTCCGGGAATGCGTAGAGCCTGCAATTAACAATACGGACGACAACACCAAGGCCATGCTGGTTTATCAGGCCAATATGGCAAACTCCATGAAACAAATGTTGGAGCTCTTAAGAGGGGAAGCCAGAGAACAGGCAGAGAGCCTGGACAGAATGGCACAAAATTTCGCTGCCAAGCTGGAAGACTCTTTGGGCGCGGACTTTGACAGGTTGGGCCTGACCTTGCAAAAGGCATGCAGCGCACAAGAAACCTATGCGGATAATTACTGCACTATGGCTGAAACTACCAAAGAACTCTTACAGGCAAATCGTGTTCTACAGAGAGCATTGGAGGAAACCATGGATAGACAAGAAACCATGGCCCAACAGCTTAAGGAACAGACTGAGCGAATTGACGCCACCTGCAGCACCATCAATGAAGAAATCAGCAATCAACTATACACCTATGCGGAAACACACGACATGTAGGAAAGAGGCGGCGGTATCACATTTTTTCAGAACGGTGCCGCCGTATTATGAAAGGGCGTGAAACAAAATTGACAAAAAGATATCGGAAGAAAGGAACATTTGAGGAGCCCAGTTACTGGCAGTCCTATTCGGATATGATGGCGGCTTTGCTGCTTATCTTTATTCTGATCATCGCCATTACATTAGCGATTTATAAGCAGAAGACTACGGATTTGGAACAGACTCAGATTGAATTGAACGCAGCAAAACAAAAACTGGAAACAGCCACAGAGGAACTGGAATTGGCCAAGGTTGATTTGGACAATTACCGAAGCGAAATCGAAGCTTCCAGACTTGACTTGGAAGATTCTCTGTTAAAGCTGCAAGCGGCTTACGATGCCGCCGCCCTGACGCAGGAGCAATTGGCGGCTGCTTATCTGGAAATCGATGTAGCCAGAGGAGAGCTGGAGTCCACCCGGAGCCAGCTGCAAGACATCGTAGGAGTTAGAACAGATATTATCGGACAATTGCAGTCCAGATTTAACAATTCCAGTATGAAAGTGGATGCACAGAACGGTTCCATCAGTTTCTCTTCGGATGTGCTATTCAAGTATGGCAGTGCCAACTTAACGGATGCCAGCAAAGCCACCCTGACAGAGATTATTCCCATGTATCTGGATGTGTTGTTGCAAGACCAGTTTCGGGACTATATCGCCGAGATTATTATTGAAGGCCACACAGACACTTCCGGCAGTTATCAGCACAATATGGATTTGTCTTCGGATCGTGCCAGCTCGGTTGCCGATTACATCCTGAATCCGGCCAATGGCCTCAGCGAGGAAAAAATAGAGCAGCTGCAGTCCCTATTAACTATCAATGGCCGATCTTACAGCAGCCCCATCTATGTAGCGGGCACGAGTGAGATTGATATGGCTGCCTCCCGGCGAGTGGAGATAAAATTCCGCTTAAAAGAGGATGAGCTAATCCAGAAAATTGCAGAGATCCTGTCCCAGCAGACCAATACGGTTCCCAATCCGGCTCCCTGAAATTAGTCAATGTTTTCCATAAAATGAACACGGCTGTTTAATGCCGGCCTCAATGCCTTAGACCATAGGCTCTGTTATTGCAGATGATAAAACTTTGTCCGTGCTGACTTTGCAATCAGTGAAAATATGCAAACGGGCTTTCCGGATTGCTTTGCTTTTCAATATAATTTAACATTTCTGACCATAACGCTTCAGAAAAAGAGCCAATGGAGATTGTGTCTCCTGTTGGCTCTTCTTTTTCATATCTTTATTATTTGTTTCATCCCCGTCTTCTCCCTCCGGGAACCCGGATCGTAGACAGAGCTTATGGTCAATACCTTTTCCCGTCTCTGTATGTCTCGGAAAAGGAAATGGATACATCATTTTTTTTCATAAACAGAAGGCCGAACGAACCCGGACCACAGTTACTGGCAATGGCGGAGGAGGCTTTCTGAAGATAGACCCTCTCAAAAGGACAATACTGATGCACCAAATCCTGAATATACTTCAGACTCTTTTCGTCCATCCCCGCATAGGTTATGAACAAGATCCGCCTGTCGATATTCCTTGCATCTCTAAGAACTTTCCTGACATAGACCCTTATCACATGATTGAAATTCCCTAATTCCATGCTGCTCACCGTCATCCGGCTCTTTCGCAGTGCAATGACAGGATGCAGCAACAGCGCATCACAAAGAATCTGTACCTTTCTGGAAACCTGTCCTGCCTGACACATGGAATCGGCATCTTGAATGATAAAAGCGGAAGAAATATACCGCCTCAGCCTTTTCACCGTCCCCACAATCTCTTCCTTTGAGGCATGGTGCTCTGCCATATAAGCGGCATACAGCACCGAAAGCCCCATGCTGCTGGAGAGATGTCCCGAATCCACCACCGTAACATTCTCAAAAGATTTCGCCGCCTCCACCGCATTGTGATAACCATTGCCTACATGCTCTGCCATGGTGATATGTATCACATTCTGGGCTTCCGTCAGCCTTTGTGCAAAAAACCTCTCGTAGTCTTCCACATCAGGCGCCTGAGAGAATCCGCTTTTCCCCTTGGCCATATGGGAAAGCAGCTCATCAACCAATAATTCCGAATTATCCAGAAAACGTCCCTGTTCGGTGCGGATGTAATATGGACAGACATGTATGCCAAATTCTTTCTTAAGCGATTCCGGCAGATCACACACACTGTCCGTAGTCACCATCAGAGAAATTCTGTTGGTCTGTTCAAATATCAGGACATCTTTTCCGATCTCAGGCTGGATGGCCTCCTCGCTGAGTTTCACCTTTTCTTTAGGCAATATATGCAGCACGGCAGCCTCCAGTAAGGCACCGCTGATAGGTTTTGCCAGATAACCGCTGAAGCCCTCTTTCCGGTAAAGCTGCTGGTCAGCGCTTCCCGCATTGGCCGTCAGTGCAATCACCGGCACAGTCTGGCACAGCCCTCCGGGCTGGGAATGAATCGCATGAAGACACTCTATTCCATCCATCTCCGGCATCAGATGATCCATCAAAATACAGTCATAATGCTGGTACTGGGTCAGCCGCAGGCATTCTGCTCCGTTTAAAGCAGTGTCGATCTGGATTTTCGTATCCGACAGCAGCTTACTCACCACCATCAGATTCATCTCATTATCGTCAACCACAAGCAGATGCGCATCCGGTGCCTCGAAACTGTGTTTATACTGCTCTCCCTCTCGAGCCTTCATTCTGGAAGTCAAGGTAAAGGTTCCCAGCTCCCTTTCGCTTATGATATCCTGATCCAGCATCACAAGGAACGTTGAACCATTCATATAAACACTGTTGACACTGATCTTACCTCCCATCAGCTCCACCAGCTGATGGACAATGCTTAAGCCCAGACCTGTTCCTTCAATGTGACGGTTTCGCTTTTCATCCACCCTCTTGAAAGCGTCAAAAATGTAAGGAATGTTCTCCTTCTTCACTCCTTGCCCCGTATCCTCGACGGAATACCAGACTCTCACTCTGTTCAGCCCCAGACGCTCACAGCGGACGGAAAGGGTAACGGAACCCTCCTTCGTATATTTCACCGCATTATTCAGCAGGTTAATTAACACTTGCTTGATGCGCACTTCATCGCCGCAAAGCATACTGGGCATTGCCGGATCCACATGCAGACGGAATTCCAGCCCCTTTTCTCTTGCTTTTATCCATATCATGTTCACAATCTCAGAGAAAAGCACTCCGGTCTCATAGGACGCATTCACAATCTCCATCTTATTGGATTTAATCTTGGACAGATCCAGTATGTCATTAATGAGCGCTAGCAGCATCTTGCTTGCCCCTTGAATATTTCTGGCATTCTCGGCGATGTCTTCGGAAATGTCCCCCCGCAGGATCATTTCGTTGAGTCCGATAATGGTATTGATGGGAGTACGGATTTCGTGGCTCATGCTGGAGAAAAAGTGGTTCTCTGCCTGATTGAGTTCCTCAATCTCCTTTTTCTGCTCTATGGTAATCTTATTTTCCTCTTCATAAAGATAATTCTGAAACAGCAAAAGCACACTGGTCAGAGCTCCCGCCAAAATCACGGAACGGACGGAATCAAAATAGGCCTGAGCCTCGGTATTGGGCAGAACAAACTCCGGATAATGGAAGGCCACATAATAACATAATATAGTCTCGGCGGTACACAACAAGAAAAACACAACCATCTTCTTTCCCTTCAGTGTAACGCTGATATAAATGAAACAGAGTACAAACCACTCCGGAACTCCGCCGTTAATCCCTCCTCCGGCAAAAAAGACCACCGGAAACAGCAAAAGCAGCAATACCACTATGGCTGTAGCTCCCGCATTAATACATTCCTTTTGAATACTGAACTTCAAGACCAGATAGATATAGGCAATGCTCCCCGCCATAATAAATATATTCGCCGTAAATCTGCCCATAATCAATATAAAAACCAAAGCGACCATGCTGATGCCTGTCACAAGGCGGAACATACGCTCTCTTAAACTGACTTTATGGTCAAACATAATATCAAGCCATTTTTTTAACACGTCTACCCCCATTCGCCCGTCTCAGCGGACACTCCTGATCAGGATAAATATTTTTCAATGCTCTCACAAACCTGTCTATATAGCTGCAGAAGCAGCGGATGGTTTTCACGAATATATTCCACATCCTGCTCCTTGCCTGCCCGTTCCAGCTCCTTTGCCTGTCCGGAAAGTTCCTCTGCACCGATGGTGAGCGATGTACTTTTCAGCGCATGAACCTTAATGGCATAATCCGCCCAGTCAGCGCTTTCATACAAAGAGACAATCTCCTTCCGCTTCCCATCCGCCTGATCATGGAACATTTGCAGCATTTCCCGATAAAAATCTTCCTCATCGTTACAATATTCCAATCCCATACTTACATTGATGCCGGCTGTCACCAAAGGCTCGTAAGGCGGGACAGTATTCTCTGCAGCGGCATCTGCTCCGGACGGCTCCTCCTGCAGCGGCACACCGGAATCCGTATTCTTATTGTCCGCCTGTTCTTTCGTTTCGGAGACCGCTTCCTTCTGCTGCTCCTCCGAGCCGGTACCGGCAAGATCCGTATCATACCGGATACAGCTCTCCGGCAGCACCCGGCGCAGAACCCGCTCCAGAACAACGCGCTCAATAGGTTTGGGAATAAATTCCGAAAAGCCTTCGTTTCGGAACATCTCTCTGGCGCCGCTTAATGTATTCGCCGTCAAGGCGATTACCGGCAGATTCCTAAACATTCCGTCATTGACTTCTCTGATACGCCGCAATGTCTCCACACCGTCAAAGCCCGGCATCATATGATCCAAAAAGATTATATCATAGTTATTTTGAGTACACCACTCCACAGCTGTCCTTCCGTTACCACAGATATCCACCTGCATACCATAGCTTCCAAGAACTCCCTTGACCACCACCAGATTCATTTCCTCGTCATCTACTGCCAGCGCACGGACTCCCGGACAGGTAAAGGGCCTGCGGCCGATGGTGTGGACATCCTCTATTTTATTGTCACGCTTCTGGCCGCTCAGCAAATTCACTATGGAAAGGGCAAAAAAGGGCTTGCGCAGTACTAAAAGCTTGCTGCCCTCATCCAGTACAAAGCCCTTATCCGCAATTACCGCCACCTGAATCGACTCCGCCAATTCCTCATAATACGGAGCATTCCCCATATACTCCAACTGCGCAACGAAGATATGCGTCAGCCGGTGCTCACGCTGCAGCTTCAATAGTCCTTCGAAATTATGTGCCTGATACCCCTCAACCCCCAGTCCTTCCACCAGATGGAGAATCATATTGTCATAATATTCCCGGACCTCATCACGGTCATATTTATCAGGGCGGAAATAACAGGCTATGCACATCTTGGATGCGTTGGGCACTACAATACTGGGTGTATCATCCTCCACTCCCTGCGGAATGGCAATATGTACTTGCAGCCCCTCCTGCTCCTTGCTGTCAAAATGGACAAAGCCTCCCATAGAATGCAGCAGGCCCCGGGCAATGGGAATCCCAAGCCCCAGCCCGCCCACATAACGCTGACTTCCGGAATCTGCCTGATAAAAATCGTCTTTTATCTGTCCCAGCTGAGAGGGGGCCATGCCGATGCCCGTATCATAAATATCAATAATCAGATTTATACCATAGCTTTCCCGGCGGAAACCGACGCAGAGACAGATCCCCCCCTCTTCCGTAAATTTCAGAGAGTTTTCCAACAAAATTTTAAGGATATGGGTAATTTTCTCCGCATCGCCAATCAGAACTGACGGAATCCTCGGATCAATGTCAACGACCACTTCCAGCTTACTGCTGCCGCTTTGCATGGATATTATGGTAATCACGTCGTTTACCACCGAGGTGATCGTATAAGATTCCTGTACGGCGATCAGCGTCCCTTCTACACTCTCCGTGTAATCAAGTATGTTACTGATCAAGCCGGACAGACGTTTGCCAGCCATTTTAATGGAATAGATGTCTTCTCTGATTTCAGAGGGAAGCTCTTTCCCCAATGCCACTTCGCTGATCCCGATAACCATATTGACAGGTGTCCGCAATTCATGGGACACATTGGAAAGGAATTCGGCATTCTGCCGCACTGCTATGGCAAGCTGCTCCTGCATGCTTTCATATTTTTCCCTCTCCCCTTGTCTGCGGTTAATCCTATACCTTGTCACCATCAGCGATCCCAGAACCGTTGCTGCACCTAATATCAACCGGAGCAGATCTTCCTCATTCATCGCTGCATTAATCGTATCAAAAACCAGAAAATGGTATAAAATCTGCAGCACATACATAAAAGCCGCCAAATACAACAGCCGTTTTCTATTTAACAGGGATAAAAATAAGAGTGCGGCACAGGTCGCCAATGGGATATCAAACAGACTGGACTCATGCACGCCCAGAAAAAAGAGCTCAATTATAAGCAATCCCGAACATATATTTTCATATAGTATTTCCGACCCGATCCTTCCGATATGCAGCCACCATACCACAAGACAGCTGATAATCATCAGCGGGATCATCCACATTTCCCATGGCCTGACCAGTATGATCACACCCAACAGCATACTCAGGATACTGAGAGTGCTGGCCATAAGCAGGTGCATGCTTATCTGCGCTTCTGCTTTCATTATTTCTCAAACTCCTTTGCAATCCGCTCCAGAAGATCCTTTGGCAGAAACGGTTTTTTCAAATAATTAACTGCCCCCAGACTTAGCGCCGCTAACACATCGTCCTCATCCCCCGATGCCGTCAAAAAGATCACCGGTACTTCCACCTTATCTTCCTTCATGCGCTGAAAGGTCTCAATACCGTTCATACCGGGCATTGCAATATCCAAAAGAATCAAATCAATGCATTCCTCTTTCAGTTTATCCAGAGCTTCCTCCCCTGACTCCGCCAGAACCAAATCATAATGCTTCTCTAAAATCATTTTCGTCCGTTTCAAGTTCATTACATCATCGTCCACCACTAAAATACATCTCCGCATACAGCCTGCTGCCTCCTTGTAATTCTTTTAGATATTTTATACCATTATGTCAATTATTTTATTATAGAATATTAGTAAAATCAAGTCTTCTTTTTCTGTCCTTATATCCATTACCAAACTCTGTCTTTCCATTTTTTCCGAAACGATTCCTATCAATTTATGCAGGAGCAAAAATAGCATTTCGTACAACGAATCATTAATTTTTGATACATTGGCGCAGATGAATTTTCAGTCTGCAAGGCAGATTTCCAACGGCGTAACGGTGGCCGCGTTCAGGAAATCTAACGCTGCAGATGGATATTCAGGCAAGACGGCTATTAGGCATTGTCTGTTTGACTACGACTTGATATTGCTGAAAGCAGAGAACGGTACAAGAATTTTATTGGTTTTATGATGAGAATATACAAGAATAAAATCTCATTTGTGAAATTGCAGTCAGCCAAAGATTCAAAACCGCCGCTGCATGGTACGGTTGGTGGGTTTTTTCAAGCGGCGCAAAAGGCAGTCTTGGGGCAGCAGCCCGGAGAAGAGTACGCCGCATTTTCCCCTTTGCTTCTCCGGGAATAAATGACCGTCAAGGCAAATCGGCCTTCCCCGTCTCATACTCCTCCACCGCCGGATCCACAATATCCGTAGTTCTCACCCACTCCTTTGTCCCTTCCACTTTTACCGCAGGCTGAGTATGCTTTGCCAGAAAACGTGTCAAGGGATAGAGGTCAACCCAAATCTCGTTATTTCCTTCCTTCTGGGACTCGTCAAAAATAAGCTGCAGCCCCCAGTGCAGATGCGTCACTTCAATATTATTTACATTCTCCTTGGTGCTGTATCCGGTATGCCCCATGTATCCGATGACATCTCCGGCCGTAACCACGCTTCCTTCCTCCAGCCAGTCCGCGTATGGATAATTCTGACGGAGATGGGCGTAATAGTAGTAACGTTTTTTATCGAAGCTTCGTATGCCGATACGCCAGCCGCCGTATTGATTCCACCCTAAAGCTTCCACCGTCCCCGATTCCACAGCGATGATAGGTGTACCTACCAATCCCATCATGTCATGCCCCAGATGCCTCCGCTGATATCCGTAACTCCTTCCGGCGCCAAAATCATCATAATGTGTATAGTCAAACCCTCTTGCCAGAGGAAAATATCCTTTTAGGCCATATTTGTCCACATAACTGACATTTCCGGCCTCATCCACACACTCCTCCCGATACTCGCCTACCAGACCTCCCAGTACCGCATCATAAGCTTCCTTATAATATGTATAATACTTCATATCTGCCGTTAAACTCTCTATAGTTTCTTCTCCTTGTGAAAGCGCCTTTGCCCCTTTGTCCATAATCTTTAAGGCATCTTTGCCGAAGCTGCCTCCCGTCCGTGACGCCGTGTAAGCCAAAAGTTCAATCCAGCAGATCTCATGCTCTGTTCCATGAGTATCCACATCCCACTCATAGGCTTTGCACAACGCTTCGTATGATACCGTAAAATCCACCCACTTGATATAGTCATCTTCTATGGTAAGCACGGCATTGCTGGCGCTTTCCTTGTCATACGTATTCCGCTTTACCGTAACCAATGTTGCCAGCACCATTGCCAGCAGGCATTCCATCAAAATTCCTTTCTTTATAAGATACAGATATTTTTCCCGTTTTCTTATGTCCATAACCGCTCCGGAATATTCGTTAGAAAAATATATGAAATATGCGGCCAAAAAAGAAGTGCCAAGTTATCCTTAGGCACTTCCTTCATTACTATAGCAGCTCATTTACAGTTAAAATATTCCCTTGCATCAATTTCCCTTAATCTTCCGGTTCAATCAGGCCGTATGTATCACCCTTCCTCTTATATACCACATTCACCTGATCTGTCTCTGCATTGATAAATACAAAGAAGTTATGTCCCAACAGCTCCATCTGAATACATGCATCTTCGGGATACATGGGCTTGATGTCAAATTTCTTGGTTCTGACAATCTTAACCTCTTCATCGTCCATATAATCGTTTTCTACATACATTTTACTGAAAGACCCGTTGCCCTGCTGCTTGTCCACAATTTTATTCTTATATTTCTTCAACTGTCTTTCAATAATTTCTTCCACCAGATCAATGGAGACATACATATCATTGCTTACCTGCTCGGAACGAATGATATTTCCCTTTACGGGAATGGTTACTTCAATCTTCTGCCTCTCCTTTTCAACACTCAAGGTAACGTGTGCTTCCGTATCAGGGTTGAAAAATTTTTCCAACTTGCCGATCTTCTCTTCTACCGCATTTCTCAAACCGGGTGTTACATCAATATTTCTGCCTACGATTACAAATTTCATGCCATCATCCCTTTCGGTTTATTATTGTATTTGCATTATAACATATTTATCTGGGCTTATGCAACAATTTAACATATTATTTACATGTTTTTGACATTATGCATGTCAAGAGAGTTTTATTCCATTTTTGTCCAAAATGCATTTTTTATTACTATTTCACAAAACAAGTGTTTCTGTTTCAATTATAAATCAGAATAATATGTGCATTAAAAACCGGTGGATAATGTGTATAAATCGGTGTATAAAGTGTTTTTATCCTATTTTGTGTACTTTTTATTGTGGATAACTATTACCCCTTTTTGGTTATGGTTTAATCGATATATTAATCTTTATAAAATAATTGTAACAATTGCACATATCATAATAATATTGCCCTTTTATTCCGAAAGATAATATCAGAAATAGTTACACAATAAGATCAAATTTGAAAACAATTCTGCTTGTAACAATATGAAAATACAACGTATTTCCTCTGCATGGAACTAATCGAGTAGGGAAGATTTATCTTCCCCTGCTCGCCGCGCGAGGTGCGGGCAGCGTAAGCTGCTTAATTCCGTTCCGCACCTCTGTGCATAAAAAACAGGCCACACCCCAAGGTATGGCCTGTTTTCATATTTTCTATATCGCATATGTCCTTCTGCATTACTTTTCGCCGGAACACTTTTCTCGGTTTAGAAGATTCTTCTCACTGCCAGAATCTTTCTGTAATCGGCGTTGGAAACGATAATACCGGTTCTGGAGTTGGATGCATGGACAATTTGTCCGTTACCGATATACAATCCTACATGGCCGGAATAGCATACGAGATCTCCGGGCTGTGCATTGCCGATACCGTCTACCGCCGCACCCTGACTGCGGTCCGCCGAAGAGGAATGAGGCAGGCTGACACCAAAGTTAGCATATACACTCATTACAAATCCGGAGCAGTCTGCACCGTTGGTAAGGCTGGTTCCTCCGTATACATACGGATTGCCTACAAACTGCAAAGCATATTCTGCAACTGCAGAACCCATTTCACTGTCACCACTGACTACATATGTCTGAGCAGGTGCACTGCTTCCACTGTTGGCAGCATTTTCCGCCGCTCTTGCTGCTGCGGCTTCACGGGCTCTCCTACGCTCTTCCTCCTCCTTAGCGAGACGGGCTTCTTCCTCCTCCTTGGACTCTGCCTGAACAAACTCGCTGTGAAGGTCAACATACTCGGTGGAAACCCATCCGATACCTTCTTCTACGTCCACTTTTACCCAGCCTTCCGTTTCTTCCAGAACCACCAGTTCGTCCTCCAGCGGAATCAGGCCCAGAACGGATGCTTCCAAGCTAGGCTCCGAGCGAACCTTTAAGGTTGTGGTGTTAACTCTTGCAATTCTGGTTCCCACCTGTCTGGCAAGCTCAACGGCACCTTCACCGGTCACACAAAATTCTCCCTTTACATATCCTGTCACATTGCCGGAAGTAATCTGATACCACCCGTTTTCCTCACTGATAAAAGTACCTACGGAATTATTATAAAGTTTACCTACGATTTCTCCTTCTTCACTGGGAACGCTTCTGACGTTCACATAATTTGTTACCTGTGCAATAACCAAATTGCGAAACAGATCCTCTTCTGTCGGCTCGGCTTCCGGAATAACCAGTCCGACCTCCTCGGCCGCCGCCCACTCAATGATTGCCTCGATAGGCATTATCGAATCCGATGAAACTTCAGTTAAACTGTTCCCTCTGTTCAGTGCAAGATTTACTCCTCCGCTGGACAATACGGATGACCTGCCGGCTGCTTCCGCTGTCAGGCTCATTCCCGAAAAGGCAAGTGCCGTTGCCAATCCACAGGCTGTCATTCTGATCGTTTTCAAATTCATTGTTATCTCCTTCGTATCTAAAAACACTCACTTGATTTGTTACGAAATTATTACGTCCGTTAACAAATATATCACTTATTTCCTCCTTTGTCAACCTTGACTATAAATCGTCTATTCTTAAACAAAGTGGCTATTTTACGCGGTTTTCAGGCATTTTAAAGAGGAATCCCTTCAAAAAAGCGGGATTCCTCTTTCTAAATTTTTTTTGCATTTCTTTATGAAATCTTAAATTTTTCTATTTTTTATTAACATAATTTCCGGCGGAAACCGCTGCGTTGGCACCGTCCGCTGCTGCCGTCACAATCTGTCTGATCGGTTTCTTACGGATGTCTCCCGCCACATATAAGCCGGGGACATTTGTGGAGCAATCTTCCCCCGCCAAAACATAACCGCCTTCATCACAGTCAACCATATCTTTTATCAGTGTCGAATCGGGACGGATTCCCACAGCCACAAAAATTCCTTCCACGACCAGATCAAATTCTTCTTCTGTTTTCAAATTTTTGATCCGGAGATTCTCCACCTCATTTTCCCCTTGGATTTCCGTGACAATATGGCTGTATAGGAATTCCACGTTAGGAAGCGCCTTCAATTCCTGCTGCAGCACCTGCGCGCCCCGCAGTTCATCCCTTCGATGGATCAGATATACCTTCTCACAGATACCCGCCAGATAAATGGCATCTTCCAAAGCCACGTCTCCTCCGCCTGCCACAGCCACCGTCCTGCCCCTAAAAAAAGCCCCGTCACAGGTAGCGCAATAAGACACGCCTCTTCCGGACAGTTTCTCCTCACCGGGCACATTCAAATGCGCATGTTCCGCGCCGGAGGCGAGAATTACCGTTTTGCTTTCCAAAAGTTCTCCCTCTACCGTCACCAGCTTTTTATCACCCTGATTTTCTATGGAAGTGACACAGCCCTCCCGGAATTCCACTGCCAGCTTATCCGCATGAGCGCGAAACTGCATTCCCAGATCGAAGCCGTTGATTCCGGGCATTCCCGGATAATTGTCCACTTCGTAAGTATTTAGAACCTGACCGCCGCTCATGGGCGCCTTCTCCACTACCAGCAGGTTAAGCCCCGCCCTCTTTCCGTATATTGCAGCAGACAGCCCCGCAGGACCGGAACCGATAATAATCAAATCATACATATGGAATCCTCCTTTATATACATAAGCACCGGAAATCTCTATGTGCCTGCTTTCGCACATTATATGTTACTTTTTACACCCCTGCCGCCGCGAGGCGTTTTCATGCGCTTTTTGTGCTGCCGGTCACGGAGTGAACAGCAGCCATTATATGCGTCCGGATTCAAACCGTCTTACATAAAAAATGTTCCGGTCAATACACAAGTATAATCCTTTTAGAATAGAAAAGCAATGCCGGACGTGGTATACTATGCTCATACAGAAACAGTAGATTACTGCTCACTCGCTGCCGCCGCAAGGTGTTTTCACGCTGTTTCTGCGTGATAAACCCGAGACATGCGGGCGCCAAAACGCATTCTTTCCGCGTTTTGTGCGCATTCTTGTAACGGTTCAGTGACCTGCCTGAACTGTTACACAGCGGGTTGCTTTACACCCCCACTCCACCACGAGGCGTTTTCACGCGCTCTTTGCGTGATCAAACCACAGCGAATAGATTAATCCCTTGGACAGCCGTGAGCGAAACCGCTGTCTATTAACGAAAGGCAGCCTATGAAAACACAAACTTCCGAACACAGTTCCGAACCGAAAACAGCGCTCATCACCGGCGCTTCCAGAGGAATCGGTAAAGCCACCGCCAGACTCTTTGCCCAAAAGGGATACCGGCTCTATATCACATGCTGTAATTCCATGAAAGAGCTGGAAAGTACAGCCTTGAAATTACAGGCGGAATATCATATTTCCTGCATTCCCGTCCGCGCGGACATGGGAAATTACGAAGATGTGGAACGGCTTTTTTCCCAAATAAGCTCGCTGGATGTACTGGTAAACAATGCCGGAACGGCCCATATCGGCCTTCTCACCGATATGACCGTGGAAGAATGGCATCGTGTGCTCTCCGTAAATCTGGATTCCTGCTTTTACACTTGCAAATGCGCCATCCCCCTCATGCTTCAAAAGCACAGCGGAAGGATCATTAATGTCTCCTCCGTCTGGGGCAATGTAGGAGCTTCCATGGAAACGGCCTACTCTGCGTCAAAAGGAGGCGTAAACAGCTTTACCAAAGCTTTGGCAAAGGAACTTGCCCCCAGCAATATACAAGTCAATGCCGTTGCCTGCGGCGTTATGGATACCGCTATGAACCATTGTCTCTCGCCGGAGGATATGGATGCACTGAAAGCGGAAATTCCTTCCGACCGGCTGGGAGATCCCATGGAGGCGGCAAAACTGATCCTACAGATTTCGGAAGCTCCCACTTACATGACCGGACAGATTATAACAATAGATGGCGGATGGTATTAAGCCCTCCGCCGTCTGTCAGGTAAAGTATCTTTTCTATTCTTTCGTTTCGGACAATACAAAAGTGTGCCCATACATTTAGCTAAGCTTTTCCCTTTCTTCCGCGGCGATTGCGCTTACGTCCGTGTCACTTACCAAAGAATCCACAATCTTCTGCATCTCGTCTCTGGATTTCGCATCCTTGCAACGCATAATCAAATGCTCTCTCTCCGTCTCCGAGAGAGACGCATAGTTTCTCATCGCATGTTCATTAGTTGCCAAAGCAAATCCAAATCCCAGCGGTATATCTGTCATGCCCAGTGTACCGGCCGCCAGACCGTTTGCATTATTAATATCCATACTGCACATACTCCTTTCTTATGCATGTTCTGCAAGAATAGTATGTGCAAAAATTCATCCGATATCCGGCTGATCCGCCAAGGTTATGGTCTCCGCCGCCTTTCCTTCCGTCTCGAACAAAATGATCTGATTTGTTCCCTTTTTCAGCAAGGGAGCAGGAATGTACAGACGTTTCTGGGGGCCGATTTCCCAAAATCTTCCGATATGAAATCCGTTCACGAACGCACAGCCTTTGCCCCATCCCGAAAAATCAAGAAAGGTATCTCCCAGCTCCTCCGCCTCAAACTCAAATCGGCAGAAGGACGGAGTCCCCTCAATATATGGACGCCGGAAGTCCACCCTCTCCACATGATCTAAAGGCAGAGGGTACTGCTGCCAGTGGTTATGCATATGGCCGTTGATCTGGACACATTGGCAGATTCCCTTTCTCTGCTTCTCCATCCGGGGGCCGAAATTGACACGGCCCATATTTTCTACCAAAATATCCAGTCTGTCTCCTTTCCGGATGGAGTATTTCGGCTCATGCTCCTCCAAAAGCTCTCTGTCATAGAGCGTGAGCAGCGGCTGATCCTCCACCCAGATGTTTGCCCGGTCGTTTGCCTCCCACAGTCTGATCTTATCCAGACTTTCCTCCGTGTCCAAGGCAGAACGGTACAAAATATATCCGTAATTCTGCCCCAGCTGCTCCATAGACTGAGGGTATATGCTCTCCCGGCAGCTGCTAAGATTATCCAAGTTGGCAAATAACCCCGTCTTCTCCTGCAGGGTTAACGTTCCGTATGCTTTTCTCTGTATCTCCATGGAAAGCTTTACATCGGGAAGCTTAGTATACTTTCCGATAACTTCCCGATATCTGCGGTATTTCTCCGTTATCTGTCCGTCCTCTGTGAGCACTCCGTCATAATCGTAAGAAGTCACATCGGGCGTCAATGCGTCATAATAATTGGATCCGTTCATAAAACCAAAATTGGTGCCGCCCTCAAACATATAAATATTGACATGACCCAGTTCCAGCATTTTATCCAAGTCTTTGGCGCTTTCTTCCAAATTGCCTCGCATATGGCCGCCGTTTCCCCAATGATCAAACCAACCCACCCAAAATTCCGTGCACATAAGAGGACCGCCCTCCGTATATTTCTCCAATACGGCAAATCGCTCCTCCGTCCGGGAACCGAAGTTTCCCGTGGCCAATGCACCCTTTAATCTGCCGGCGTTAAGGCTCTCCGGATAAGGTCCGTCCGACGTCAGCAAGGGCACATTGATTCCCTTTTCCACCATCAGTCTGCGGATTTCTTCCGGATATCCGTTATCATTTGCAAAATAGCCGTACTCGTTTTCTACCTGCATCAATATAACAGGACCGCCCTCGGTAAACTGCCAAGGAGCTATTTTCGGCATCAATACATTGTAATAGGCTTCCACATGTCTCAAATAGGGTTCATAGCTGATCCGCAGCCGCATACCCTCTTCTCTCAACAGCCACGCAGGCAGACCGCCGAATTCCCATTCCGCGCATATGTAGGGTGACGGCCTGATAATCACATACAATCCCAGCTCCTGTGCCAGCCGGATAAAGCGTTCCACATCCAGTATGCCGTCAAAACAAAATTCTCCCGGCTCCGGCTCATGGAGATTCCACGGAATATAAGTCTCCACCGTGTTACAGCCCATGGCCTTTAATTTTTCCAAGCGGTCCTGCCAGTATTCGGGCACCGTTCTGAAATAATGGAAAGCTCCGGAAATAATTTTGAAAGGGGTCCCGTTCACATAAAAAGTATCTTTAATCTCAACTGTTCCTGCCATCTTGCGGCCTCCTTATTCCGTTTCGAGTCTGTTTATTATTCCAGTTCCGACTCTTCTTTTCAACGCCTGCCTCAGGGAAGGAATTTTCATTTGCTTTGTCCCCTTAGCCGGCCTATTTAAATGCTGCATCCGTCTTCTGTTCCGCCTCTTTCAGGCTGCCGTAGCCGTACATCCTGACATTATTCAGCATGATATCATGGGCAAGGTTCTTATGGTTTCTGGCATATTCCACAATGTATCTGCCGTACAGTTCCAGCATCTTGTCGGAATAGGTTCCCAGTTCTCCCCTGAGATAAGTTTCATAGGATGTATTAAAAGGATTGTCCTCTGTGGTATGGATGCTGCGGGCATTATCTGCCAGCGCCGGATATTCCGCCGCAAACTCTTCCATCCAGCCCACCTGCATACCGCAGATCTGCTCGATAATCTTCTGCTTTTCTTCGGTCAGCTCGGGAAAATGGCTTTTTATCTCCGCATATTTCTCAGGAGCCGTACTCTCCATCATGCGGCCGTATTTTTCTTCAATGAGATTATGCCCCCGGTTATACTCTCTGTGAAAATCATATAAATACTGCATCAGCATAGTTCTGTTCCATGTCTGATACTGGCTCTTTCTCATAATGGAGAAGGTAAACCAGTCGTTCTGGCAGCTGGCACGCCCTCCCTCATTGTGAACTTTATCAAATGCTTCAAACTCCAGCTTTGCAATGTCTTCCACCAGCTCCTGATTCGATTTCAGCGCCAGAGAAGCCTTGTACACCAACTCCTCACTGTGAGCGTCCAGATAAGGTTCAATATCACTGATGATATCCATTCCGTACATTTCCATGGCAAAGAAAGCCCCCACTCTCTCTATTGCCTCTTGAGGATTTCCTGTTTCCTGTGCGGCTGCTGCATCCTGAAAGCCGTTCACGGAATGCAAGGTTCCTGCTTTTCGGAAATGATCCGCTTCCTGAATCACCTGCTGTAATAATAGAGATAATTCTCTTCCCGCCTCCGATTCTTCCAGACTTCTGCGCAGCCATTTATTGTGTAACGGATAACGGTTTTCAATAAAGTGCTGGAGCTTCATGGCATAGCAAATACCTTCCCACATCATCATCCGGGCCGTCAAGTCATCCCCACGCCGCTTCATGCGGCCATAATTATATTGTGCAGCCTGCGCGAACTTTGCTCCGTTCTCCGCAATCTTTAAGAGCTGAATATTCTCGGGATATCCTTGCTTCAACTTTTCCCGAAAAGCAGTGAACTTCCCTTCCGGATCACGGAATACCTCTCCGTTTACCGCGGCCGCCAGAGAACTGTCGGCAGTCGTCTTCCAATTGATTTCTTCATAGCGCGCTGCTCCCGTCAGCTCCCGGTAAAAATCGGAAATCACAAGCACTCCGCGCCGATTCCTGTCGTTTACATGGCGGGCGCATCTGTATCCCTTAAACTCTTTCGGCAGCTCCTGCCATGCTTCCTCCAGCTGTTTCCCGATCTGCTCATAGGTCTCTTCCGTTATCCAAATGCAGAACTCCGGACCCCAGTCATGATCTCTGGAAAACACATCATCATAACCGAAGCAATCCGAACCTCTGCCTGCCAGTCCTACGGCAATCTTGTCCAGATACTGCGGAAACTTTTCCCGAAGCATGGGCTCACCGTATGTCTCATAATATTCCCGGGCAATGGCAAGTCCTTTCCCAGCGGCCTTTTCACAAGCTTCTACATGCTCTTTCAGCCTGTAATACGCTCCGTTTCTGCCCACTCCCTTTTCCACCAGCTCCATAGCCTGCCGATAATAATCTCCGGCTCTCTCATATTCCTCTTTTTTATAATGGCAAGCCCCCATTGCCGCCAGCGCCGCACCGTAATGACTGTCCATAACACCTGCCTTCCGAAAAGTATCCATTGATAAAACAGCGCAACTCTCCGCCTCCTCCAGCTCCCCTAACTGTACACAGGTGGAAGCCAGATTGGCATAGGTCACGCCGATTTCATAGAGCGCTTCTTTTGCTTTCACAATTTCCAATGCCTTCAACAGACATTCCTTTGCTTTGCCATATTCACGCATTTCCTGAAACAAGAGACTCATATTGTTCTGTAGGCCTGCCACGAACAAATGATCCTCCGACAACTGTCTGTTATAGATTTCCTGAACCTCTTGATAGATTTCCAGCGATTCCTGAAGCCTGCCCCCGGCCCTGTAAGCATTTGCTGCATTTAACAGCGTGGTAGCGTAGGGCACAGTACCTTCCAGCCCCATTCTCTTTGCCTGTGCAATGGCCTGCTCGGCCATCTGAAATGAATTTTCTGCCTGCCCCGCCTCACGGTAATAACCGATTAACTCGTTGAGCAGCTGCAGAAGGCTGTTATCATCCTGCTCCTGAACCGCCTGCACTACGGAGTCCCGCATCAACCTTTCTGCTTCTTCTCCCTTATTTTCCTCAAAGAAACTATCTACCTGATTCAATACATTTTGAATATCCATATGCTGCCCATTCCAGTTCCGCCTCTTCTCTTCAATACCATTTCCGTTCGGAGACTATTCTATTTTGACTATTATGTTTCCATCCGGCTATACACTTCAAAACCGCTTTTCCTTTTAAAACTATTTTGCTTCAATCCCGCCTGTGCACTTCATACTCTCTTTTCCTCTTAAAACTGTTTTGCTTCAATCCCGTCTGTGCACTTCATACTCTCTTTTCCTCTTAAAACTATTTTGCTTCAATCCCGCCTGTGCACTTCATACTCTCTTTTCCTCTTAAATCTGTTTTGCTTCAATCCCGCCTGTGCACTTCATACTCTCTTTTCCTCTTAAAACTGTTTTGCTTCAATCCCACCTGTGCACTTCATACTCTCTTTTCTTCTTCATGACTGTCACTGTCTTATGATTCCTGTCTCTTGACAGTATTGGAGACTTTCCCGAATCTTATCCAGCCCGCTTACCTCAATAAGCCTGCTCTTGTCCTTCAGCCGGAATTCCTCCAGCAGCATTTCTATCTCTTTCCAATCAATGCTCCCCTGCCCCATTGCAAGATGTTCATCATACTTTAAATGTGTATCATTCATATGAAAATGTTTGATATATGGAGCCAATGCCCGAAACCACTCCCTCGGCTGATCCGTGACCAGACGCATATGAGCAATATCCAGACAGACACCAAATCTGCTTTCCTCCTGCAATGATGCGGATATTTCTGCCAATTCATCAGGAGACTGGTCAAACATATTTTCCAGATAGATATCACAGCTGCCGGAAGAGAGCAGCCGCATGATTACTTTCCTCATGCATTCCAGCCAATTTTGCCTGTACTTTTCATTATTTAGAAAATCGGGAGAAAAATTCGTATGAAATACAACTCCCCTACAGCCCAATTCTTCCGCTATCTCCATGGACTGCTGCATTCTGTAAATACTATGTTCCCGTATACCGCTGTCATAACTAAAGGGTAAAATATCGTAGAAAACCCCATGCAGTGTATCCACTCTCTCAGGACGCCCCAAACTTTTGTATGTCCTGATACGTTCCTTTAGCGCATGGCTGTCATCCAATAATTCCGGCGCAAAAAAATCATTGTACTCGAATGCCAGCCCATACTGCCGGGCCAACGCCATATATTCTTCTATATGCCCCAATGAAGGAATAATTTCAAACATATCTATCTTACTCGCCTGCTTTTTCCGCACAAATACTCCAAAATCTTATTCGTTTATCTGGTGAAAAAGCTGCAGCTTATCCTCCTTCTGCTCCAATGCCTCTTTGAACAACCTTAGAATTTCCTTGTCCAGCTTCCCTTCCTCTGCCATGCCGTTGAGCACCTCCAATGCCTTACTCTCTTCCATGGCTTTCTTGTAGGGCCGGTCGGAACTTGTCAGCGCTTCGAACACATCTATAATGGTCAGTATCCGAGCCTCATACGGAATCTCGTCTCCCCGCAGCCCTCTCGGATAACCGCTGCCATCCAGCATTTCATGGTGCGCGCCCGCCCATTGAATCAAATGGGGGTATCTCATTCCGAAATTCATTTTCTTTAAGTATTTCTCAGTATATTTCACATGAGAACGGATAATATCTCTCTCCGCCCTTGTCAGGTTTCCGGTCTGAACCTCCAGACATTCCGCCTCATATAAGCTCAGAAATCCGATCTGTGTTCCGCTGGTATTGGTGTAATTCTTACATGCCAGATTTTCCACATACTCAACATCTTCTTGAGACAGTTTCGGCTTACGGTTCAGCTCTTCCACTCTGACTCTGGCATCCAAAAGTTCATTTTTTATTGTAATCCATTCGTCTTTGGTGATCCGGCCCTCCAAAAAATCAATATGATAAAGGGCGGATAAATGATCAAAATGCTCCAACACCAGAGGGAGTTTATTCCCCAATCTGGTGGTCTTGTCAATGACCTCGTTGGGAATGACAAGCTTGCCGATATCATGCATCAATGCCGCCATCAGCAGCTCAGACTTTACGGAAGGCTCAAAATACTTCTCTCCCAATCCTTTCTCATGCTGTTCGTTAATATAATCCACAAGCAGCTGGACATACAGATAAACATTTCTGGAATGGTAAAAATTATATGGAATCCGAGTGTCGATAGCATCCGTAAATACCTGAGTAATGGAAATCATCAGCTGCTCGATCTCCTGAACAAACCGCATGTTGGATACCGCTACCGCTGCCTGTGAGCCGAGAGATTGCAGTACTTTCTCATATTCCGCTTTAAAAGGCACCACTTCACCCTGCCCGTCTAAAGCATTGATCAGCTGCACTACACCCACTAAGGCTTCTTCATGGTTCACCAAGGGGAAAACCATCATAGATTTGGTTCTGTATCCCGTCAGCTTGTCATATTCTCTGGGGCCGCTGAAATCAAACTCCTGACAATTATAGGCATCCTCAATATTTAAAAGCTTCCTGTGAAGCGCCGCATATGCGCAAACATTCTTCTCATTCATAGGCACGGGCGGATAAGACTTCGTGGCTTTTCCTTTTTGGTTAATTCCCAGAGACTTCGTCTTCATTATACAGAACTGCAATTGTTCCTGTTCATATAAGTACAGAGTTCCCCCGTCACAATTTGTAGTTTCCATGGCGCAATCTATAATCTTTGCCAAAAGCTCGTCATAGTTTCGCTCCGATGTAATCTGTATTCCCATTTCAAGTATCTTTTCTGCTTGTCCCTGTTCCATGTCATACCTCCCTGCCCGCTTCAGCGGCACAAACATAGACTGCTACTTTATCCTGCCGTCCTTTCAGGCTTTGCTCGCCTATAGGCTCCGCATGATAACGTTCTTTCACCCTGCCGTATACTTCACCGCTGATTAATATTTCACCGCCCTTTGCCAGACTTTCCAGTCTCTCGGCGATATTGACGGTATCCCCGATTGCCGTGTAATCCATCCGGTATTGGCATCCGATGTTTCCCACCACGGCTTTTCCACAATGAACACCTACCCCGCAGGCAATTTCCCGTCCGTGGCTTTCCCTGAGTTCCTGATTCACTCTGTTCATGGATTCTATGATATCATATGCCGTCTGTACGGCTTTTTCGCAATAATCCTCAACATCCAGAGGCGCATTATAGATTGCCATAACCGCATCGCCGATAAACTTATCCAGAGTTCCGCCGTTTTTAAATATTGCATTGGTCACATTTCCCAGATAGAGATTTAAGATATCCACTACTTCCTCGGGTGACAATCCCTCTGAAAGTGAAGTAAATCCTCTAATGTCCACAAATAATACTGCAATATCACGGCTTCTTCCGCCGAGCTCAATGCGGTAATTGTTCTGCTTGCTCAATTCGTCTACCACTTGGGGCGCCATGTATGTCCTAAATACACTCAAAATCTGATGCTTTCTGATCCGTTCCGAAGCATATCCCGTGAGAATTTTTAATGCCAGCAGCACAATCGTTGTCAGCAAAAGCAGAAAGCATCTCCAATATATGCCTTGCTGATACAAAATCCGGGATATTACGGGAGCGGCAAGAAGCACTGCCACACAGCCTGTCACACCGACGCCGAATTTTCCGTACAGCAAAAGCAGCACACATGCCAAAGTAGCCAGAACGTTAATCAGCATACTGCTCCATAGCGAAAGCTCCGTAAAAGTTCTCCCGTCTATCAGAGCGTTCACATGATTTGCCTGTACTTCCACTCCGTTCATAACCGTACTTCTGGCAGCCGGCACCATATACTGATCCATCATAGCTGCCGAATACGCCCCTACCAATACGATACTTCCCTTAAATACCTTGGGGTCACATCTGCCTGCTACCAAATCCGCATAGGAATAAATCTCATACATCCCCGGTTCCGCAGTATAATCAAAACCGTAACTGCCATTGCTGCCCAGCTGCGGTTCCACAGGTTCCCGGCCTTGTGATTCCATATAGCAACGATATGTTTCATAGGCAAAGTTATACTCTGTCTCTCCTTCGGAGGATCCCGTCAGTAAAGAGCGGCGGACATAATTGTCCTGATCCTGAATAACATTTGTAAAGCCTTGTCTGCTGACATCCCGAAGCGCCGCAAAAGGTTTTTCGATTTCCCTTATGTATAAAGTATTCATTTTCAGGCCGTCCGCATCCGTCTGCTCCAGCCTCTTATCATACACCAGATAAGACGCCATAACCACATAGTCAAATCGGGATACGGCTTCCACCAGCGCCTGATCTCCTGCCGGATCGCGCTCTCCGAAGTAATTGATATCAAAAGCAATTACCGCAGGGGCATACTCCGGATCAAAGAATTGCAGCAGATCCGCCGCCTGCTGTCTGGACCAATCTGCAAAGGGTCCCATTTCCTGTAAGGAAGTCTCATCAATACCGATGATTTTGATACGGTTATCCACAGCCTGCTCTCTTATGAACATGCTGTCTGCAAACCAATATTGCATCTTAAGAAAGGGTGACAGAAATGTGATAAAGCCCGCCAGCAGTACTGCAATGCAGACTGCCAGCGGTTTTTTCAATTGGTGTTTTACGACCGGTTTCATATATTACTTACTCCAAGACGCCTTAAGCGACTCAACAATGCCTTCCACTACATCTGTGTGGACATCCCAAACGGCGTTACCTCTGTTTACAGTCTCCCAGCCTTGGAAAACCGCGTCCCATGTATCGGAAAGAATCAGCCCTTCCAAATGGCTTCCTTCTTTCACACTGTTACAATAATAGCACCATACTTCTTTTGAGCGGCAGATTACAGGATAGTAATACTCTCCCTGACTGTCCACCCATACAGGATAGAGGCACATATTTGCCTTTACGGTGTCCACGTCAAAGTGCCACATAGTGCCGTCCTCCAGACACCATCCCACAAATTCCAAAGAATGACCTTCCTGATGATCTACCTTTCCCACAGGTGTTTCGGGTTCGGGCAGAAGGCTTCCCACAGATGTTTCCTCAATCCGATAAATATCAGGAGCATCGTTTTGCAATGTAGTATAGCGGTTTTCACCTTTGTCCTCCGCCTCTGCTATATAAGGAATATAGTAGATCACCTTGCACGCAGTTCCGGACGCAAGATTTTCGGAAACCGCCTGCTGATAATATTCTGCGGTATATGCCTGCCATATGTTGTAGCTGTCTATAAAATTCCATATATTATCCCATGGCTTATTCCCGGTATTGCCGTC
The DNA here is from genome assembly GCA_910589655.1 of uncultured Acetatifactor sp. GTDB lineage: Bacteria > Bacillota > Clostridia > Lachnospirales > Lachnospiraceae > Acetatifactor. The sequence continues at coordinate 28,230 of CAJUTJ010000048.1, forward strand.
GTCTCCGGTGTTTCCATCGTCTCCGGTGTTTCCGTCGTCTCCGGTATTGCCATCATCCCCGGTGTTTCCGTCATCTCCGGTGTTTCCGTCGTCTCCCGTATTGCCATCGTCTCCGGTATTGCCATCATCCCCGGTGTTTCCGTCATCTCCGGTGTTTCCGTCGTCTCCCGTATTGCCATCGTCTCCGGTATTTCCGTCGTCTCCCGTATTGCCATCATCTCCGGTGTTTCCGTCGTCTCCGGTATTATTATCATCCCCGGTGTTTCCGTCGTCTCCGGTGTTTCCATCATCTCCGGTGTTTCCGTCGTCTCCGGTATTATTATCATCCCCGGTGTTTCCGTCGTCTCCGGTGTTTCCATCATCTCCGGTGTTTCCGTCGTCTCCGGTATTTCCGTCATTTCCCGTATTATTATCATCCCCGGTGTTTCCGTCGTCTCCCGTATTGTTGTCGTCTCCGATATCCTGATCAGGCAGCTGTGTGTTACCGGAATTATCAGAGTCTGTCTCGTCTTGGCTGTCATCTTCATCGTCCTGATCCTGTCCTTCCGTATCCACGGTCGGACTTGCAGGTACAGGTGCACTGGGAGCGGTCACATTGGAAGCCCCGCTGCCTGTCTGAGGCTTAGGCGTTCTCGCCGGCGTCGCCACAGGGACATTAAATTCAGGCGCTGTGGTTCCCGAAGGAGCCACGGTCTGCTCCGGCGCCTGTGTAGGCGCAACAGTCTGTTCGGGTGCCGCAGTAGGTTCGGGCGACGCAGTCTGTCCGGACGTTTCCGCACCGCTCTGGGTCTGTGCCGAAGCCAGCTGTGCCGTACCCAGATTCAATTCTCTGCTCTCCGAATGAATCTGCTCCAGCCGCTCCATAAACTGCGGATTCAAGTTTTCCTCTGTAATTTCAGTTCTCTCAATTATAAACTGCGGATTCTGGTCCGCCGTAAACTGTGTATATTCTCCCGCTTCGTAAAGGGCAGGCTCCTTGCCCTCCAAGCCCACGGCTACCTTTCCGTCATAAACCAATACTTCAATGCTGCCTTCGGCATCGGTCTGGCTCTTGCGCACCTCAAAAACGGTGCCGCGGACAGACATGGTTGCGCTGGGCGTCACAATATCATAGGAAGAGCCGTTTGACAGCGGATTTTGAATCTCGTTCAAGACACTTCCTGCATCCAGCCGGATCGCCGTTCTGCTGTTGGTCTCATCCCCATCCGCCGTAACCGTCATGCTTCCGGCCTCAGCAAGCATTACGTATTTATCCGAATCCAGCTGAAGCACGGCATATGCGTCCTGATCCGTCTTCACGGCGTCCCCCGAAATCAGATTCATATTGGAGGAGGCGGTCAAAGTGCCCACTCCCTCCCTCTCGATTGTAACGCCGCCGTACAAGTCTATAATCTTGATCGAGCGGTATGTTTCTTCCTTTCCCCTAAGTACAAACACCAGCACCAGCGCCGCTATCACTACTGCTGCAGCTGCCGCTATCGCAATAAGTACATTTTTTTGCAACCCCTTTTGCCTCGTTTCCATACTATCACCTCATAATCTTCAATATGATATACTAATACTTTTATCATACTCCCTACTGTAAATATTTGTCAACGAATTAAAGAACAAGTTTGGTTACTTTATGTAACACTTTTTGTAACAACCGGTAACAGTTCATACAGCCCCTCCCGCAAAGCCAAAATCGCGTCTCTATGTGATTTTGCGAGACATTTGCACGCGCTTTAAGCTCTTATTCGGTTTTCCGGCATGTCTTCCGGGACAATGCGTGCAGAATCGTTTCCCCCGCCATAAGTCCTCCCAGAAAGAAAACAAGGAACCAGAATACCAGCAGCTTCCTGCTGTATGTTCCGTATACATAACTGATGCCCAGCGCATTTTCCAGAGGAAGCTCCCCGATATATGAGCTGATATGTTCCACGGCTCCCATGTTCTCCTCCCCGGCTATAATCGTCACCGAACTTTGGTTTTCTTCCGGAAATAAAATATCCAGCCGATACTGCTCTCCGGGCTTTACCCATCTTTGAAAAGGGAATTCATAATCCACCTCCGTCAAAGCAAACCGTCGCTCCTCCAAAATCTCCCCTCCGCTGTCCGACAGCCGCCCCACCAGCACATTTTGATTTTCTTCCCTCACAACACCTATACTCACTCCGGTCAGGTATTTATTTTGGGGGACAAAATATTCCGTCACCCAAGTGCCCGGAGCCAACTCCAATTCTTCTCTTTGATAAAAGCCGCCTTCACTGACATCATAAACCGCGTAACATAAATATTGAGGAAAGAAACCATATAAAACGGCAGTGAATATCATACCGAAAAAAGCGGCTCCTATCATCAGCAGCAAGCCTGTCTTAATATTGTTCATTCCCCTTCTCCTCCACTTTAAATACCTCCAGCGATTTATATTTAATGATAAAAGAATCCACCGTTTCCATAGTATAACCAAGCTCTTCTAAGCAGGCTCCTATTTTATCCGTCCCTATTCTTTGTTGTCTGTAATCAATCACATACCATATTTGGCTTCCCTTGTTCTCCGTCAAAAAAGTCTCTAAACCGTCTTCGATATCCTGTGTAAGCAGCTTCTCCGTAAACACAAAAACCGCATTAGGCAAATAATATTTGAAAACCGCATCATGCTCGCTGGGATTGTCTATGATCAGACAGGCAGTTTCATCAACATTTTCCGCCAAAAAATCAACCCATGCCGCCGCGTCACTGTTCATAGTCTCATCCGCCAGCATGACTTTAGCAGACACTGCCCCCACCATCGCCAATAGAAAGACCAGCAGTCCCTGTGAAATATTTGAGAAGGAGCCTGTTACCGTTCCGGCAGTGACAGCCACAAACAGAGCTATCAGCCCCCAGCCGACATACATGTACCGGGATGTCCATATGGGAGTGACAAGCACCGAGAATAATGCACCCGCAAGCATGGTGCCAAAAAATACCGCCACGCACAAAAGCGCCTCCCACTTTTTTCTTAAAAAACCGAAAAGAAACAGCATAATCAGTAAGCCATACAATGCCGCGCCTATGCCGGTCAAAGGAGCGTCCGAAGACTCCGTCAATGCTGCGGGAACCGCCCCCCACCGGCTCCAAGAAAAGCTTGCAATCCAGTAATTGTCCGCCACCTTCATGCTTTGCGCGAGCATTGTTTTCAGCCATGGCAGATATCCGATTGTAACCAATACTCCACCCAGCAATACTATTTTAGTATTTTCCCTTTTTTTAAGGAAAACGGCAAGAAGCAATATGACCCACATTAAGAAAACGGAAATTACCGCATAGTAGTGAGTATACATTGCCGCCAATGTCATTACCGCCCCAAGGAGTATATCTCTTTTCTTACCATTTTCATAATATAAAAAAAGGAATATCGCCGCACCCGTGACAAAAAAAGCTCCCCAAGAATACATTCTCAAAAAAGTTGTTTTTTCAAGCGTTGAATAAGTCAGGCCAAACCATAAAATATACAGGATTGATACTCTGCAGCCCCAACGCTTTCTGATCAGTGTTGCCCCCAGCAAAAGCAGATTCAAATAAGTCCCGCCTGCCGTCACCAGCCTGTATTTCAGTAAGGATTCTCCTCCGAAAAACTGAGATACCTTGAGAATCAGGTAATACAAAGGCGGGTGGACGTCTATGGCCGCCCCGCGTATAATGTCGGGGATATTTCCGCGTACAAGCACTGCCGAATATGCCTCGTCTAATACAACACTTTGGGACACCGCCGGAAATGATACGAATATGCAAATACAAATTGCCGTAATATAAGGTGCAATCCCCTTGAATCTCTGCATTTCATGATTCCTTTCCCCATTTGTTTACTTATTTACTCAACTTTCCCACCAGCATAGTTGGCTTAATGCTTGATTTTTTAAGCAAAATTACTGCAATAAATGGTGTATTGACATTAAAACAGCACCTAATCTTTGGTATAATAAGATTGCGACATCCAATAACCAGTATAGA
>CAJUTJ010000049.1 GCA_910589655.1 uncultured Acetatifactor sp.
AATGTGGATAACTTTCTGATAAATAAAGCAGACAGAAAAACTATAAACATCATTTTTCTGTCTGCTTTATTTATCCACATATAAAAAATTTAAATTTCGTCACTTTTCACAATCGTCAAATGTGGGGAGTGAACAGTAACAATTTTTCAGATACTTTTTGTGTATTTGTTCTAAGAGTTCTTAAATTGTATTCTTTTTTTGCCGTCATTTTTTACATTTTTTAACTTTTTACTTGTCGTAATACCTGTTGTTGCTGTTCACCCGCGGCCGGCAACACATGCACAGAAGCCGCAAAAAGTGCGTGAAAGCGCCTCGCGACGGCGTGGGTGCGAAAAGCAACTGCTTGTCCTTTTTCTATTTAAATGTTTTTTTATTTGTTTTTTATGCTTGTTATGTCTATAATATAATAAAAGATATTACTACTATAAAGTAAGGAAGTGTGATTCATTATGTATCAAATAAACTTTTCACAGCCCTCCTCCGTCTATTTTGCAGGTATCGGCGGAATCAGCATGAGCGGGCTTGCCGAAATTCTGGCCGATGCCGGTTTTACCGTTTCCGGTTCGGACCGTTCCCGCAGCGCCCTGACGGAGATGCTGGAGGCAAAGGGGATTACCGTATTTTATGGACAAAGAGCGGAAAATATTACAAGCTCTGTGGATTGTGTGGTATTTACCAGCGCCATCGGCAAAGATAATCCGGAATATATTGCCGCCCACGAAAAAAACATTCCCTGTCTGACCAGAGCGGAGCTTCTGGGGCAGATTATGAAGAATTATGATATCCCCATTGCCGTCAGCGGCACTCACGGCAAGACTACCACATCCTCCATGCTCAGCGAGATCCTTCTGCATGCAAAGCTGGATCCCACTCTGTCCATCGGCGGCATTTTAAAGACAATCGGCGGAAATATCCGGGTAGGGAAATCGGAGTATTTTGTCACCGAAGCCTGCGAATATACAAACAGCTTTTTGAGCTTTTTCCCTAAAATCGGAATTATACTTAATATAGAGGAAGATCACCTTGACTTTTTCAAAGATCTTGCGGATATCCGCCGTTCGTTCCGTAAATTTGCCGAGCTCCTTCCGGAGGACGGCTGCCTTGTGATCAATGCGGATATTGCCGACTGCCAAGAGATCACGCAGGGGCTGGCCTGCCGGGTGATAACTTTCGGTTCCGGCCCGAATGCCGACTATTACCCTTCCGACGTGACTTATGACGAAAACGGAAACCCCGGCTTTATCCTCCACAGTGCAAACGGCTCCTGCACACAGGCCGCCTTACGGGTTCCCGGCTACCACAATATTTTAAACGCTCTAGCCGCGGCCGCCGTGGCAGACCTGCTCTCCATAGACATCGGACAGACGGTTCAGGCTCTTCATGGCTTTACGGGCACGGACAGAAGATTTGAGTACAAAGGCTCCGTCGGAGGCATCACCGTTATTGACGATTACTCCCATCATCCTACGGAGATAACCGCAGCATTGCAGGCCGCCGCACGCTATCCCCATAAAACGCTCTGGTGTGTGTTCCAGCCTCATACTTACAGCCGTACAAAGGCTTTTCTCAAGGAATTTGCCAAGGCTCTTACCTTGGCCGACAAAGTTGTTTTGGCCGATATTTACGCCGCAAGGGAGACAGACACACTGGGAGTCAGTTCGGAAATGCTGCAAAAAGAAATACAGGCTTTAGGACAGGAATGCTATTACTTTCCGTCTTTTGATGAAATTGAAAATTTTTTACTGGAAAATTGCCTAAAAGATGATTTGTTGATAACTATGGGAGCGGGCGATGTCGTAAAAATCGGTGAAACTCTCCTTGGATCCTAATTTTCCACATTATCCACAGGGCGGAGGGAGAAACCGCCTTTTCCGGCCTGTGGATATTTTCATTTTGAGTGTGGATAATTCTCTTCCGTTTTCCGGCACATTCCCTTATCTCCCTGAGACTTGTCCACACTGTCCACACTATCCACATTCTTTGTCTTATCCAGTGTTTACAAGGCTTTCCGGCAAAATTACTATTTCTTTTTAAGGAACCATATGCTATACTTTGGCTACTGTAAAAAAGTGCTACGAATGGCAAAAGTGCCACGAACGGCACTTCGAAGAATGCTTCGCATTCTTCCCGCAAAATTATAAAGCCCCAAGGAAAGGATAAACATTATGGCGCCTTTAACAATTTATCGAGACAGTGATGTCAATTCCACTGTTGTATCCAATCTTTTTATCGACGAATATATGGGAGCGGCCAATGATGCCCAGTTAAAGGTGTATTTCTATCTTCTCCGCATGATGGCCGCACAGCTGGCTACCAGCGTATCCGATATTGCGGACAAGTTTAACCATACCGAAAAGGAAGTGGTACGCGCCTTGAAATACTGGGAGAAGCAGAACCTTCTGACTTTAAGCTTTGACGAGGATAAGAATTTGGTGGGCATCCATATCAAAGATCTCTCCACGGAACAGCTTTCCGGCAGAAGGACAAAGCCTGCCGCTACTTTTGTGCCCACTTCCACCATGCCTTCCGCAGAGATGCCGGCTTCCGTATATCCTATGGAAACGGTCTTGGGAGATACGGCGGGGACTGTCTATCCCTCAGACATATCCTCAAAGGATACGGTGGAGCTTTCCCGTTCCTTCAGTTCGTCCCCGGGAAGCTCCTCGGAAATTATATATGCCGCGGACGCGGCGGCGGAACCGGCGCCCTCCTTAAAAATGCCCGCGTCCCTGTCTCCCGCAGAAACAGACGGCATATCCGTCTATGAAAAACCCGTTTATTCCGCAGACCAGCTCCGGGAGTTCCGGAACCGTCAGGAGACCGCACAGTTATTGTTCATCGCGGAATCTTACATCGGAAAGCCCTTGACTCCCTCGGAGGTGAAGTCCATCCTCTTCTTTACGGACACTCTTCATTTTTCCGACGATCTGATTGATTATCTGATTCAATATTGCGTGGAAAAGGGCAAAAAGAATTTCCGGTATATCGAAAAAGTTGCCGTCAGCTGGGCAGAGGAAGGCATTGTCACTCCCGAACAGGCACAGGCCGCTTCCGCAGGTTATGACAAAAGAGTCTATTCCATCATGAAGGCTCTCGGGAAAAACAGCGTCCCTACAAACACGGAACTAAACTTCATCAACCGATGGACCACGGATTATGCCTTTAACACCGATATTATTTTCGAGGCATGTCAGCGCACGGTTCTAAACACCGATAAGAATCGTTTTCAATATGCCGACAGAATGCTTTCCATGTGGAAGGAACAAAATGTCCGTAACACTGCGGATATAGCCAAGCTGGACGAATCTTACCGCAAAAGCAAAAAGGACGGCGGACGGACGGCGGAAACCGGCGTCTCAGCCCGTAAACCGGTAAACCGCTTTAATCAGTTTACTCAAAATACATATGATTTCGATGCCTTGGAAAAAAAGCTGTTAAGCAACTGACCACAGCAGAAATTTCCTAAAATGATACAGAAACCGCCACCCGTGAATCTCCTAACGGAAAGGAATCCCCATGGCACTTACCAATTCTCAGTATGAAGCAATTATGAGGGGCTATGAGCGCACTCAAGACACCAACCGCTCTCTTCTGGCCTCCAGACAGGAAAAAGTTTACCGCGAGCTCTCCGGCTATGAGGAACTGGCCGATTCCGTCAGTACTCTTTCCGTTGCCGCGGCTAAAATGGTGCTGTCGGGAGATGACGGCGCATTGTCCCGCCTGCGGGATTCCCTGAAAGAAATTTCCCGCAAACAAAAAGAACTTCTCGTGGGTGCCGGATATCCCGAAAATTATCTGGAGCCGGTTTATGATTGTCCTGACTGTCAAGATACCGGCTACACAGACGGCTCCGGCGGACGAAAAGAGAAATGTCATTGTTTCCGACAGCAGGAAATCTCCGTTTTATATGACCAGTCCAATATCCGGGAGACGATTTCAAGAGAAAATTTCTCGACTCTCTCCTATGATTACCATAAGGGAGAAGATCTGATTCCGTTCAAAGCCGCTGTCTCCGCAAGTCTTAATTTTGTACAAAAGTTCAAAGAGGACTACCATAATCTATTTTTTTATGGTACAGTAGGTACTGGTAAAAGCTTTTTATCGGGCTGTATTGCCAACGAGCTGATTAAACGAGGGTATTCCGTCATTTATTTCAGCGCCCTGAACCTTTTTGAATGTCTGGCATATTACAGCTTCGACTCCAAGGAAAAAGCTAAGCTCCACAGCTTTTATGAAGACATTTATGGCTGCGATTTGTTGGTCATTGATGATCTGGGCACGGAAACCACCAATGCCTTCATCAATTCTCAATTGTTCGCCTGTATCAATGAGCGGCAGCTGAGAAGAAATGCAACCGTTATCTCCACGAACCTGAATCTGGAAGAACTTCAGGAACGCTATTCCGACCGCATTTTTTCCCGGCTTACCAGCAGCTTTACTTTTTGTAAACTAACCGGTGCAGACATACGCATTTCTATGTTATAGCACTTTTACACTTCCAGTCATGCCGACGTAGTCGGCACAAACAATCAATGAATTGGTGCAAATCTGTAAGAATCGCTGAGGCGATTCTTCTAACTGCTTTAGCAGTTTGGGAAGAAGCTCTGCTTTGCAGAGCGTGAAATCACTTAGCGAGGTCTTTTCGAGCTTAGTGATATCCTTCACAATTTTGCCAGAAAGCGAGGACAATTTTTATGGGCAACCGAGAAGAAAAAAGAAACTTGGAAACAATTCCCGTTGGTTCTCTTGGAATCATTTCACTGGAGGGCTGCAAGCCTCTGGGGGAACAAGTTGACAAATTTCTTGTAAAATGGAGGGCAGAGCGGGAGAGCGAACACAAGGAATCCCTTGCTTTCTCCGGCTATCAGAGAGAGTCTTACCTTTTGAACGCCAAGGTTCCCCGTTTTGGCTCCGGCGAAGCAAAAGGTATGATTCTGGAGTCCGTAAGAGGCACAGACCTGTATCTGTTGGTGGATGTTTGCAACTATTCCTTGACTTACTCTCTGTGCGGACATGAAAACCATATGTCTCCGGATGATCATTATCAAGATTTAAAACGAATTATCGCGGCTGTAGGCGGCAAGGCGCGCCGCATCACGGTAATTATGCCTTTCCTCTATGAGAGCCGCCAGCATAAGAGAACCTCAAGGGAATCTCTGGACTGTGCATTGGCGCTTCAGGAGCTGGTGCGGATGGGCGTTGACAATATCATCACTTTCGATGCCCACGATCCCCGTGTCCAAAATGCCATCCCTCTCCACGGCTTTGAGACGGTACAGCCCGCTTATCAGTTTATCAAAGGACTGCTCCGCAATGTGAAAGATTTAAAGCTTGACTCCGGCCATATGATGGTAATCAGCCCTGACGAAGGCGGTATGAGCCGGGCAATCTACATTGCCAATGTACTTGGACTGGATATGGGTATGTTCTACAAACGCCGCGACTATACCACCATTATAAACGGCCACAATCCTATTGTTGCCCATGAGTTTCTCGGCACCAGTGTAGAAGGCAAGGATATGATTATCATTGATGATATGATTTCTTCCGGAGAGAGCGTTCTGGAAGTTGCCGCTGCCCTGAAAGCACGAAAAGCCAACAAAATCTTCGTCTTTTCCACCTTCGGGCTGTTCACCAACGGGCTGGATAAGTTTGATAAGGCTTATGAGAACGGCATTATCAACAAAGTTTTGACTACCAACCTGATTTACCAGACCCCCGATCTGTTGGAACGCGAATGGTATGTCAACTGCAATATGAGCAAATACATTGCATACATTATTGATACTTTAAATCACGATTCTTCTATCAGCGATTTGCTGAATCCCAATGAGCGAATTCAAAGCATACTTGCAAAATACAGAAACGGTGAGCTGTAAGCCCACCGTTTCCGTTTCCCATTATTCCGCCTGTTCCTTTGCACCTTCAAACATGCCGCCATTGGCGGCACATATACATGTTGAGATTATAAGCAGAACTCTCAAAGGGGTGCACATGAAAATCAATCACTTTCATTTATATCCTCCTTAAAACCAAGACCCAGTCGTTGGCTTTATCTTTTCTTGCTACGGGGCTGGCCAGCCATTTCTCCGTGCCTTGAAGCGTGTCTATATAACTATACGTTCCGTCCTGAGGGTTCATCCAGTAGGCCTCCATGGGGCGGTCCATATACTCTTTTAAGTCCAGCAGGAATTGATCTCCGCTGTAATCATAGCAGAGGACATAATCTTTTCCGGCAAAAACGGAGATTCTGTGGTATCTTTCCTTCTGTCCGTACAGCAGCATCTTGTCACATGGTCTGCCGTTCACAAAATCCACGCTTTCCATCAATTGTTTTAAATGCCTCATCTGTGCCGCTCCGGGATGGTGCATGGCATCCTTCCAGCTCTCCCGGACCCCATAGACTCCCTTTCCTTCCGCTTCCTCATAAAACTGCATAATTGCATTGCTTCCGTAGGTGTGGCCTGCGGCGCCGGCAAATACGGACCAGTAGGCATACCTGCGCACATCCCACTCCTCCCAATAAGGGTTTCTGGGATTATGCAGGCCTTGGGGTATCCCCTCGTAGGAAGGTTCGGCATCCAATGTAGGTTTTATCACTTTATGACTGTGATCCCTCTCCACATACTTCCAGCTATCTTCTCCGAAGAAAGTTTCCTTTCCGGCATTATCGTCCCATTCACCCAAGGAAGCCTGATCGTATCTCCTGTGCCCCGATTGGAACATATTAAAGTCAAGCCAGCTCTCGTCGTGGAACCAGAGGGAAGAGGACGTGCGCCCGAAGGGATGGTAGGTCACAAGCCGCTCCGGATTCCAGCTTTTTAAAATCTCCGCCTCCATCGGATATACTTCCGCACCGGCATCTCCTCTCACGTCTCCGCCCAGAATCCAGATAATATTGCTCCGTCCCTGAAATCGTTTTCCCAGAAATCCGGCATACCGGGCAATATTTTCCCCGTTCAGTATACCGTCCTTTACCAAGGATCCCCATGACGGCAGCAGTCCCAAATACAGCCCCATCTCCTCCGCCATGTCCAAAATATCCTCCACAAACTGCCAATAGGCTTCTTCGGTCACATTTTTGATGCCGGGAGCCAGAGAGCAGCCGCTTTCCGACACACCGGGCAACGTGTGCACCAGAACTGTCTGAATCACGTTGTAGCCTTTCTCCGCGCGGTTTCTGAGATAGGTTCTCGTCTCATCCTTGTCCAGCTTCTGCAGCATCAGCCAAGCCGTGTCTCCCAGCCAGAAAAAGGGGGCGTCCCCCTGCATCAGATATCTTCCGTTTTCACTTACATGTAAATTTTCCATACTTATACCCCTTTGCCTGCTTCGCGCATACCAAAGTACCTTTCCCCCAAATTTCCGAACATGCCGCATCCGCGGCACAAACAATCAATGAACCGCCGTAAATCCGGCCACAGCTCCTGCCGGAAACGCTCCTGTTCAAAGAATCTGCCGTGATCTATAACAGGTGTACTATAATAATCATAGCAAAAAAATATGGGGATGCAAACATTTTTCTCACTTATGAGTCGATGTTCTGTCACTGTTCACTCCGTGACCAGTAACGCATGCACAGAAACCGCAAGACAGCGGTTTCGCGCACGGTGTCCAAGCGATTATTCTAATCGCTTTGGTTTGATCACGCAAAAAACGCGTGAAAGCACCTCGCGGCGGCGTGAGTGTGAAAAGTAACGATATTCTTTCCACCGCCTGTTTCCATCCGCCTCTCCAACTGAGTCTGTTTTCAAACACGCTGTAGTAATACCAAAATCTCGACCAGTATTACCAATCGCAAATCCAAATGTAATCTTTCTTTAAAACGAACAATGTAAACCAGACATTATTTTAGTTGACATTATATTCATAATCCTATATACTTCATAATTGTAAACCATTTTGATAACAAGTTTACTAATAAAAAGAGTGCTTTGCGCTCTTGCGAGACTTGCTTTGCAGACTCGTAATTTCACAAAGAAAAAATCCCCGTAAAGCGGGCAAGGAGGTAGCTTCATGAAATTCAACGCAAAACAATTGGCATTAATCGGTCTTATGGCAGCAGTAATCTGTGTACTCGGCCCTCTGGCGCTGGCAATCCCTATCAGCCCTGTGCCCATCTCTCTGGGTTCACTGGCCGTTTATTTTGTGGTATCCGTTCTGGGGATGAAGCTGGGTACGATCAGCGTAACCGTTTACATTCTTCTGGGGCTGGCCGGTGTCCCCGTCTTTTCAAATTTTACCGCAGGCCCCTCCAAATTGTTTGGCCCTACAGGCGGTTACATAATCGGCTATATATTTTTGGCGCTGATCTGCGGATTCTTTGTAGATAAATTCGGAAATACCCTGTCTATTTATTTGCTGGGAATGATTTTAGGCACCATAGTATTATACCTTTTCGGCACCGTTTGGCTGGGATATCTGTTGGAACTTTCCTTTGCCCAAGCATTGACGGCAGGCGTGCTTCCATATATTCCCGGTGACATTATAAAATTAGCCGTCGCTGTAGCTTTAGGCATTCAAGTCCGCAAACGTTTGCTTAAAGCGGGACTGATTTAAATCTGCAGTAATTGTTTTTTAACCGTGTACCGTTAACTTTTACGGACTGCATGATCAATGTTTTCCACGGGGCATACTAACCGGGGAATGACGTGGGTGAAAAGGATTATATATATAATCCACATTTTTCTAAAAAGAAACCGGGGTAATAAAACTGCCCCGGCTTCTGAACAATATTACTTAAAATTAAAATATAAGCTTCCTTATATCATCCCGTTTTTCAGCACGTCATGATCCCGTAACACTTTTTCGATTACCGTTCCTTTTATCACTTGAAGAATCGGCTTCTTCAGAGCATTCAAAGGCCCCGGCAGTTCCATTTCCAGCGGAGATTTCCCGTCCATAAGCTTGACGCTGCTGTCCAGAAGCTCACGGATGTCATATACGCTCCCCCATACTTCAGGCACTCCTCTGTCCACGCCCAGCAGCCCATACACTGCCTCCATGGCGGTTCTCACGGAATATTCGGTGGTAAAAACAGTGTCTCTCGGCGTTTCGGCAAACTGGCCTAAAAATGCAAAATTCACACATCCATCCGGTATCACATCGGGTCGGTCTCCCTTCGTTCTGGGCATAAAGAACGCGGTGATGTAAGGCATCATGGTAGGCACACATACTGCACTTTCTGCTGCCAATCCGGGAATCTCCTCCTCCGGAACGCCCAAATGGTACAGCCATTCCTGAGTGATCTCCTGACCGGTACATTCCCTCATAGGCTTCTTTATAAAATCTCCGGGAACGTCCGTAAACAATCCGTATACCCATACGCACACCTTATCTTTATCCTGTTCCTTGAACTGTCCCTGTCTGTTAATTGTCCAGCTTAACAGCCAGCGGGAATCCTGACAGCTGACGATCCCTCCGGTAACCACTCCTCCGCTTTTGGGATCACGTTTGCATATCTCCGTAATATAAGGAAGAATCTTATCGTCCAAGGTAGTGATCGTGGCGGACTCCCAGTTTGTTTTCGCCACATCGGAACAGAACTTCTCCGGATGACCGAAGGAAGGATCCTGCTTCGCAATATTTTTCCACAGGCTCCAGCAGCCGCTTGTACGTACTTCCGCATCTCCGTTGGGCGCGTGGTTCTGGTCGCCGTATATGGTTCCTTCCGTACAGCTCCCGTTGGTCACAAACACAAGGTCCTTCTCCGTGAGCATAATGCCCTTTTCCACCCCTTTCTCCTTGCATTCGATTGCCTTTGCCACTTTTTTCCCGTTATTAATCTCAAAGATCACATTGGTCACTTCCGTGTTAAACCGGAAATCGACTCCGGCCTCCTCCAGATACTTTTTCATGGGCAGAATCAAGGATTCATACTGATTATACTTGGTAAACTTCAATGCACTGAAATCCGGCAGACCGGCAATATGATGAATAAATCTCTGGAAATAGAGCTTCATCTCCAATGCACTGTGCCAGTTTTCAAAGGCAAACATGGTACGCCAATACAGCCAAAACGTAGAGTCAAAGACTTCCTTGTCAAACACATCCTCGATTGTCTTATCATACAAGTCCTCATCCTTTGTCATAAACAGCTTCATGATTTCCATACATCCCTTACGGCTCAAATTAAATTTTCCGTCGGTATGTGCGTCTTTACCGCGATTTACGGTTGCGCGGCACAGGGAAAAATTGGGATCCTCTTTATTCAGCCAGTAGTACTCATCCAATACCGATACACCCGGAGTCTCCAAGGAAGGAATGCTGCGGAACAAATCCCAGAGACACTCAAAATGATTTTCCATCTCCCGCCCGCCACGCATTACATATCCTCTGGAAGCATCAAAAATTCCGTCACATGCTCCTCCTGCAATATCCATGGCCTCCAAAATGTGAATATTTGCTCCCGGCATCTGTCCGTCGCGAACCAGAAAACAGGCGGCCGCCAGAGACGCCAGCCCGCTGCCCACGAGGTACGCGTTCTTCTCCTCTACGCCTTCGGGCTTTCTGGGCCTTGCAAAAGCTTCATAATTGCCGTTGGTATAATAAATACCCTTACTGTTTTTCTGATCCTTTCCCCGCTCGGTGTTGCGGTATTCCTGCTTTGCGGCTGCTGCCCTTTTTACGGCTGCCGATTTTGCCTTTTTACGTTTATTTACCGCTGCGGCCGCCATTCCGGCTCCTGCCGCTACTGCCGCTACTCCCAGTCCCACACTTTTTTTCTTTGTCATATGATTACCGCCTTTCATTTCGTTTGTGTCAACAATTTCATGCATTAGTATTTTTGCTTTATGCACATATCCTATTCCTTTTTTCCCGTCCTTTCCACTTACAAAACAGGCGGAATGATAAAAAATTAATCATTCCGCCTGTTTTGATAAAATAATGCTTCTTTTGTTTTATGATTTCCGGCTTTTCTCTGCCTGCTCAAAATTTGAAATCGAATGGACAATGCTCCCATGAAGAGTAATGCTCATCTTATGTACGATATCCTCATAATCGTCCTTCATTCCACGTTCAATCCAGTCAAGCATAATTCCTACAAATCCATACTTATAAAATTCGGCAATAAAGCTTTTGTCTTCCCTTGCCAGTCCGATACCGACACACTTTTCTTCCACCACCGCCGCTATCAGGTCAAATGTGAGCTTGTAGAGATAATTTTCAATCTTCTCTCTGCTGATGCTGCGGTATACGTTGAGAATAAAAGGTTTATTTTCCATCACGGCATCAAAAATCTGCCCTATTCCCTCCTGCCAAGTGTCATACGTCTTCTTATCCTGCAGCGCACGTCTCCCGTCCTCCACGCATACCCATTCCACCAGATCATAAATATCTTTAAAATGGTAATAAAAAGACATTCGGCTGATACCGCAGTCTGCCGTCAGATCATTAATTGTAATTTTGTCAATGGATTTGTGCATTAAAAGCTTTTTCAGAGACGCTTCCAATGCCTGTTTGGTTGTGTTATTCTGCATCTGTTCTCATATTCCGTCCCATACTTTACCTATCTGTATGTATCATATAATGAAACCACATCTCCCAAAGAATTATACATGGTGATTTCCCCGCTGTTGACAGGAACCACTACCACAAAGGGCTTGGTGGGATCTATATCTATAACCGTATCTGTGTCACTATTGTCCACTTCGATCCTGCTAACCTTGTCCTCATTCATAGAGAGCAGCGCAATTCCTTTATCGTCATAAATCATGCCGCGCACGCTTTCACCGATATACGGATCCTTGCCCCCCTGGCTGTAAAAGTACCCGTATGCGGTTCCCTCTTTTTTCATATAAATCGAATACGTGTACTCTCTTGTTTCCTCGTCGTAGAAAAGCATCGCACATAGTTCCTCGTTTACCGCCTGCGCCATTTCCCAATCGTTTGCTATGTTTTGCTCCTCTCTGGCATCCTTCTCCAGACTTCCTGCTGCCACCCCGATTATATTTGCATTCCAGATTATGACAAATGCCAGCAGTATTATCACTAAAATGCCAAGTAAACTACATATTCTTTCTGCTTTCACCAAAATGCCTCCAATTCACTATTTTATTTGGTACAGTTTATCATAACTTGCACTATTTGTCATGATTTTATCGCAATCTCAAGATATTCTTAAGAATTTGTATCAAATATTTTAACAAATAGGCCGATATACATTTATCAGATAAATAACAAATCAGCCGATTGAGGAGGAAAACCGAAATGATGACAGATATGAGACAGCTTATGAGTTCCATGGAAAACACAATGCGACTGCAGAACCGCGCACGTGCCCAGAGAAGGGCCGAAGAAGCGGAACGGGACAAAAAGGAATTTAAGGAAAAGCTGCTGAGAGCTGCCGTCAGCAAAACGGAGCTTGACGGTCTGGCATCAAAGGCCAAAGGTTCTGACGACGCGGTTCAGAGAGATCAATTAGTGGGGTTAATGGGAGGATATTAAAATTTGAGCCGGGACTTGACAATCTCCGCTATTCCTTTATAATTAAACTTCGGAAAAGCTTTTAAAATCAAGGCTTTTCCAAATACGCAACGTCAGTTCGAGACCTTCCTGACGCAAAACAAAACTAAAGGAGAAAAAATGAATAGGAAAGTACTATTTATCGTCCACGCCAGCGTTATTGCTGCGCTCTATGTTGTGTTGACTTTTGTCGCCAACGCCTTCGGTCTGGCTAACTATGCCGTTCAGGTACGTTTTTCCGAAGCACTCACCATTTTACCCTTTTTCACTCCCGCTGCCATTCCGGGACTGACCATAGGCTGCCTGCTGTCCAATATTCTTACCGGATGCGCCTTGCCCGATATAATATTCGGAACGCTTGCAACCTCTATCGGAGCATTTCTCACTTATTTGCTGCGGAAAAACAAGTGGCTGGCACCCTTGCCCCCCATAGCCGCAAATACCATAATTGTGCCTTTTATTCTCTATTATGCATACGGCATCCAGCCATTGTGGTTATCTTTTCTCACCGTAGGGGCGGGAGAAATTATTTCCTGCGGCATACTGGGTATGATTTTGCTGAATGTTTTAATTAAATATAAAAAGCATATTTTCTACGAAGTAAAGTCATAAAACTTCATATATTACTAAAAATACAGGAATAAATCTTTATTATGTATATAAATTCAGCCATGGCCAACCGCCATGGCTGAATTCGTCATATAAAGTTATGCTTTAATGGCTTTCCGTCTCAACCAGCGCAATGGAAGAATCACCTTGCATCGCTTTTTCCACCACCGCCTGAGACAGGCGCACAAAATTTGCTCCGGAACTGGAAGCTCCCGTCAATGCATCAATCTCCGGCGCCTCCGTCTGTCCGATCAGCTGTGCCGCATAGTAACGGGTATATTCATTGGGATAAGTGCCTGTCACGGACTTCATATTATACATGTATGCATTATCCCAGCTTTTGATAAAGCCGGTGACGTTTTCCGCATTGTACTCTGCCGTAACAATCACGCCGTTCTCAACCGTAATCGTCACATACTCCCTCCACCCGTGAGAGTAGTCGGCCATCTGTGCCGTATATGTGCCGTCCTGAATCATCGCCTGATTCCCGCCTGCGCCGCAGCCTCCGAGAACCAAGACGGCTGCTGCAAGCACCCCTGCTATCTTCCATTGTTTCATCTGTATGCCTCCTCACTGTATAAGAAGAGTGTTTACGCACTCCTTAGCTCCATAACTCCAAAATCTTTTCATCATTTACGCTCAGAATCGTCAAAACCGGAACTTCTCCAAAAGCTCTTTCAAACTATCCGACTCTTTTCTCAGTTTCTCGCTTACATCCGCAGTATTTTCCGCACACTGCAGGTTCCTCACGGTAATCTGAGAAACGTCTTCTATTCTTCCCGTAATCTCATGGAGGGAAGCAGCCTGTATATTTACCGTCTCGGACAAGCGCCCCGTAATCTCTGTCACGGTATCGGAACTACGGCTGATTTTTTCTAAAGCTCCCGCCGTTTCCGCAGTAAGCGCCGCACCTTGGGCAATCAGCTCACTGGAAGTCTTAATGATTTCTCCCGTATTTTTCGCCGCCTCCTCGCTCTGTGCCGCCAGACTTCGGATTTCCTCAGCCACAACGGCAAAACCTTTTCCGGCTTCTCCGGCTCTGGCCGCCTCCACTGCCGCATTCAGGGATAAGATGTTGGTCTGTCTTGCAATATCCTCAATCAGCTTGCTGATTTTATTGATATCCTCGGCATTTTTGTTGATTGCTTCCATGGCAGTCATAAGCTCGCTCATCTTCCGGCTGCCGTCTGCAATCTGCTCTGCGATCTCCTCCGCACGGCAATTTGTCTCCTTTGTATTTTCCGTCACTTCTCCCAAGTTGGTCTTAATGGTTTCCACTTCATTATTCAGCTCTTCCATAGCCATAGTCTGACCGGATGCCGCCTGATGCAGCTCCTGCGATTGGTTTCCCATATCTTGGGCGGTTTCCCTTAATTGGTATGCCGTCTCGCTGATCTGTTTCATAATCCGGGTGAGAGAAACGATTATCTGAGTCAGGGATTCTTTTACCACCACAAAATCTCCCTGATAATTCCCGTCCGCAGACACATTCAGATTCCCCTTGGAAATATTGTCCAAAACCCTTTTAATTTCCTCCAAATAACCATTGATACATTCTATGGTAGTCTTTAATGATGCGGAAAGGTATTCCACTTCATCGCCTGATTTCCTCACTTCTATGGAAGCCTTCAAATCGCCTTGAGCCAATCCGTTCATTCTCACAATGACCTTCTTCAGCTGTCGGGAAATAACTGTCATAACTCCCCAAATGAAAACCAAGGCCACCGCAAGCGCCAAAACGTTTCCTACTATGGTATTCCATGCCGCTCTGTTGGTAAATTCCATATAATCTGCCTTAGGCACCTCTACGGCAAAAGACCAGAGCGTCCCCCTCACCGGGCAGAAGGCCACATAGGATTCCTGACCGTTGAACATCCCCTCTCCCGATCCCGTCTCCCTTGTAAGCATACGGTCAAAGACCTGATGAGCGGAAACAGTCCCGTCGAGCTCGTAGATATTTAACTCCTGACGCACAATATCCTCCTGATGGTGCCCCACAACTTTTCCTTCTTCATTTATAATCAAAGCCATTCCGCTTTTTCCGATATGTATTGCACCCAGAACATCACTCAGCACGTCATATTTATAAACCCCCACCATATACGCCCATGTCTCACCGTTCTTTTTTATGGGCATTCCCATGGGAATTCCAACATGGCTCTCCATAATAAGGGGATCGGCTATGGTCAAATTATCGGTACTGACTAATAGCTGATACCATTCCGCTCCGGAAAAGCTGTCATAAATATCCCCGTTCGAAACCAAGGCATTTCCCTCTCTGTCATATATGCCGATTCCGTAGAACTCATAGGTATTGCGGGCATATTCCAGCACCTCTTCCATGTCCTCTTCTCTTGTATTCTGAACCGTAAGCCTGCCGTCCGACGCCAGTCCCATCATTCTGTCTGCCATCAGGTGAATATTAACCGACACTGCATTTGCCGCCTGTCCCGCTATCGGCTGTAACACATCCAGCATAATAGACTCTGTCAATCTTCCCATGTAGTGCCGGAGAATCACGGTGCTCACCAGCATTACGCAAAGGACAATAAGGGACGTCATGGTCATTACCCTTGCACAAATACTTCTCCTGATTCTGATTTTGTCTCTCTTTGTACTTTCCATTTCTGATTTTGCCTCCTGCTACCTGTCATTGTATTACTGATCTTTTCTCACATACGTGATAAAGCAGTTACCGTTTTCCTCAAACCATTCCGTAGAATCATTCATACCTTTTTTATACAGGCTGCCGGTGGAAGGTTCCATGATCACCACATTATATTCATTAAAGCCGGTAACCAATACCGCCTCTCCGTTTTCCAGCAGCGCCAGTACCGGAATATCCCGATTCGTATAATATAGCAGTGCATCCAAATTGCAGCCTTTCAGATCAAGAATCCGGGCATCTTCCAAATTGTCCTCCAAAATCTCCATGACCGTGTATCCCTGCCCCAGCAGGTACTCGGAATTCCTTACAAGACCTTCGTATTTAAATATGGTATCCAGACATACCGCAAGACTGTCCTTAGTGTCCGTGACGGATGCTTCCTTAATGGCCATAATCTGGTTTCTGACCACTCTGTTTCCTCTCAGCCAAATGCATTCGCCTTTCTCGTCCACCACCACTCCTGCCGTATCATACGCCAGATTAACGGCTCTGGCCGGAGATGCATAGATGCCGTTCACACCGTAAGGACCATATACATAATACCTCTCGCTTTCCTCCGTCTCCGGCAGGATCAATTCTCTCCCGCCCTCAAATACCACCTCTTTGGGAGTCAGGAATTTGAAAGTCTTGCTGTCGATGGTGTTTCGTGTCTGAATCTGCACATATCTCTCATAGACGTCAATATCCGCGGTAACTATCACATTCCGGCCCGTTTTGACTTCCGCATTATTCATGATATGATCCTGCGTCGTCTCACGGTATTCTCCCGACTCCAGACGCTCTACCCGCTCCAGTATCATCTGATTGTTTTCCACCCGGCAGTCCGTGATATAAATCCCTTGCTGCGCATACTCCTTCAGCAGTTCTCCGGAGGGACTGCAGATGCAGACCTTGTACATGGGCAAAAAGGTGGCTCCGGAGTTCTCCTTTTTAATATCCTCCCGTTTCGCCACTCCGTATATCACGTCTTCTCCCATAAAGCCCAACGGATATATCACTTCATCTTCCTTTACCTGAATGGTCTTTTTTATACTGCTGCTGAGATTTCTGATATTCATTTCGCGGCTCTGATAAATATCTTCCTCATTAACCCACACTAAGATTTTGTGGTTATCGGACACGTGAACGCCTCCGTCATTATTTACGCTTATTAAGGGATAATATTTCTTTTCCGCCAGATTAATGCCATAAACGGTCTGATTTACCTGAAGAAACAGCTCCTGTTCACGGTTTAAATAAAGCAGTTGGTCCATTTCAATCGAGAGTACCGAAAAAGTCCGGTTATAGGGAATGTATACAATTTCCTCCAAAGTATTCATGTTGCTGTTATAGCTGTACAGCTGAATCCCCACTTCCCCCTCATGCCGGCCGCGATTCATATAACCATACACCGCAAATTGTACATTTCCTCCCTCATCCACATCCAGTATCTTAGTGGCATGTTGGGCATAAAAGGTACGATCATCCCCGTTTTCCTTATCATAAAAACTGAAGATCACAGCCAGTTTGTTAGTGACAACATTATAACTATACAGCTGATTTGCCACCTCAAACACCACAATATTACCGTCCTCGCTCTCCACCATGGGAATGTCCTCAGCCGTAATGCCCAAAAGAATCTTATCGTTGGCACACATATGCTCCGTATCGGGAATCTGCGTCATGGTTCGTTCATAATCCAGCAAATACATTCTTTCCGAAGTATAGCGTATCCGGAAATGCTCCTGTACCTGATAGTAAGTTTTATCCCTTCCGTCGGCAGAAGTGGCCACCATATAATTCACAAGAAAAGATGCCGTCTGGCTGGCCACATTCGTCATCTGCACCACCGGCCCTGAGACCTCTTCCACGGGCAGCTCACCCCATGTAATCTGTCGGAAGCTGCTGTGGATATTTACCTTATGAAAAGAAGAATTGTCCTCCAATCTGGAATTAGTCTCCAAATAGATTGCCAAATCCCTTGCGGTTTCTCTGTCATAAAGCCTGTTGTGAAAGTCCAAAACATAATCCAGCTTTTCCGCCACATACAAATTGTCGCTCCAGATAATATGAGTATAGTAATATATCGTTTCTTCTTCCGAATCCACAAGAATGGTCAGAGAATATTCCGTATCTCTGTCTATCAAGTCTTTTAACGAAATGGTTCCTCTGACGGTATCTCCTTTTCGGACATAGTCCGTCACTTCCGTGCGCTCAATCAGACGGCTTCCGTCCGCATTCCGCACCTCAATGGTAATTCCGTCGATTCTTCTTCCATACGCGTCTATCTGGAAATCCGTATTCCTGCTTTCACCCAATGCCGTGACCGTCTCTCTTTGGAATGCCACTTCCATTGCATTCCTATACCCGTGGAGCTGGTTATACTTCACCCCGTCCAGTTCCATTGTTATCAACGGGAAAGTAGCCGGTGCCATTTCCATTGTCAGATTATCATGCCCCTTATTCATCATTCCGCCCACGACAAACAGCGCCGTAAAAAATACCACCGCAAACACGGCAAACTTTATAATACTTTTTTTCATACTAACTCCTATGATTCCGCTTTGGCGGGCACCCAAATCAAGATTGTGAAATGTTCCTTTCCGCACTTCACTCTTTTTCCAGCAGCTT
Organism: uncultured Acetatifactor sp.; assembly: GCA_910589655.1. Lineage (GTDB taxonomy): Bacteria > Bacillota > Clostridia > Lachnospirales > Lachnospiraceae > Acetatifactor. The sequence continues at coordinate 18,353 of CAJUTJ010000049.1, forward strand.
TTTTAAAGCAGGAGCCACATGCAAAAATTCCGCCACCTCGTCTATATCACAGTTTCTTTTCACAGGCATCATGCTTTTGGAAGGTTTCTCCGTTCCCTTCTCCTTCACGGCCCGGATCATAAGATTCTTTGGAGTATGCTCCATATCGATAAACTCCAGTATCTGTACATGATACCCTTGCCGTTCCAGCAGATCCGCGCGAAGGGCGTCCGTGATCAGAGCCGAAATACGCTCCTTAATCAGTCCGTATTGCAGCACGGGCTGCAAAATATCGCAACGAATCTGCCCGTTCAATTCATGCTGGCAGCAAGGTACTGCCATAATGACTCTCGCTCCCCATTTGACAGCCTTCTCCAGCGCATAATCGGTGGCCTTATCGCAGGCGTGGAGAGATACCACCATATCCACTGCATCCGCTCCCCCATAGCTTTGAATATCTCCCTGTTCAAATTGCAGCCCCTGATAATGAAGCTCTTTGGCCAGCCGATTGCAATGCTCTATTACATCTTTTTTCAAATCCAGCCCCGTAACACGGATATCCCTCCCTTGGAGCCGGTGCAGATAATAATACATGGCAAAAGTAAGATAAGATTTACCACAGCCGAAATCTACAATACGGAGAGTTCTGTCCGAAGGCAGCCTGTCCAATACATCCTCTATAAATTCCAAGTATCGGTTAATCTGACGGAATTTATCGTATCTTGCCTTTGCAATCTTTCCGTCCGGCGTCTGAACGCCCAAGCCTATGAGGAAATCTACAGGCTGTCCTTCTTGAAGAATATACCGCTTTGTCCTGTTATGGGAGAGACTGCCTGCATTTGTATCTGCTTTGCTCTCTCCCTCCGGGCATTTCTTTCTTTTGACTGTGACGGTTCCTTTCTTTCCGACCAGCACGGTAGCCTCCTCCCTTTTCCCTTTCAGCTCCGCCTGTTTGAAAAGCGTCTCCATGTATTCCGTCAGACGGGGCAGCAGCTCTCCGCCCGTATAATTCTTGTGAAATACTTGTGTTCCACGGTAAGTAGTCTCCTGAAACAGTATTTCCCCTTTCAACAGAACCGGCCGGATTTTAATTTTTCCGGCGCGGTCTGCATCCCTGCTGTTGCTCAAAGTCATTTGTATCAAATCAACGTTCAGCATCTGCCCAAACACATCTCTCAGTTTTTCCATCTTAGGTGTCCTCTCGTAACAGCCCAACAGCCTCGTCCGCAAAAGCCGCAACGGTTCTTTCATACGGTTTTGCTCTGCGCAGCAGTTCAGCGGTATAACCGAACGATTACGTTCTCTCTAAAAAAATCTTCCGCGCCGGCCTCCATGCCTGCGTTTGTATACTTCATTTAACAAAAGGAGCTGTACAACATCCTCAGAGGGCGTCATTCCCTCCTGCTCCAATGTCCTCCGCATGGAATCTGCCAGATGCAGAAGGCAGAGCCGATCCGGATATTCGTCATAAATCATGCTGCCTTCGTAGTCGGTTCTATCTAAAATTTCGGCAACTCTTCGCTGGCATTTCTTAACGGTATCCGGATACATCTGCTGTAAATATTCCATATCATGAATCATTTGAGATTCTCTCTCCGATCCAAAATAACCCGGATATGTCATATAAAAGGGAATGGGCTGCAGCAACTTAGGGCTAATCTCCATATGCACCTCCGAAAGCCTTTTTTATCAGCATATGCATATTTATCCCTTTTGTTGCTAACAGCCCAGCTCTAAACTATTTCAATGTCTGAATACGGGCGATTGCTCTCTGCAACGCCGTCTCAGCCCTTGCAATATCAGTCTCGGGAGTTCTGCTCCGCAGCCTCTCCTCGGCACGCTCTTTCGCAGCCTCAGCACGACTTACATCAATCTCGTCAGGCCACTCGACTATCTCAGCCAGAATCGTAACACCTTCGGGAAGTATCTCGGCAAACCCCGCATGGAGCGCGGCCATCTTCTCACCTTCCGTCTCGTATATGTTCAAAATGCCCGGCTTGATAATAACGGTAAGCGGAATATGTCCCGGCAGCACGCCAACCTGACCTTCGGTGGTGTTAAACTCCACCATCTCCGCTTCACCTTCGTAGAAGACTCTGTCAGGAGTGATAATGCGCAGGTTAAAACTTTTTTCTGCCATACTAACCTCCATATCGCAGCTAGCTTTACACACCAGCCTCCATTTCCGTTATGCCGCTTAAGCGGCACAAACAGTCCATGAAACTTCGTTCTTGTTACATTTTGGCCAAAACGTCATCGATGCCGCCTGCATTAAGGAAATAGCTTTCCGGAACATCATCGTGCTTTCCTTCCAAAATCTCCTTAAATCCGCGGATAGTCTCGTTGATGGGTACATACTTACCTTCCAAACCGGTAAACTGTCCTGCCACAAAGAAAGGCTGGGACAAGAATCTCTGAACCTTACGTGCACGGGATACCACCAGTTTGTCTTCCTCGGAAAGTTCGTCCATACCAAGGATGGCGATAATATCCTGAAGCTCCTTATAACGCTGCAGAATCTCCTGAACCCCGCGGGCCGTTTTGTAATGCTCCTCGCCCACGATTCTGGGATCCAGAATACGGGAGCTGGACTCCAAAGGATCTACCGCGGGATAAATTCCCAGCTCCACGATGGAACGGGACAATACGGTGGTTGCGTCCAAATGTGCGAAGGTGGTGGCAGGCGCCGGATCGGTTAAGTCATCCGCAGGCACATATACGGCCTGTACGGAAGTAATGGAACCGTTTCGGGTGGAAGTAATTCTCTCCTGCAAAGCACCCATTTCCGTCTGCAGTGTAGGCTGATAACCTACCGCAGAAGGCATACGTCCCAGAAGAGCGGATACCTCGCTTCCTGCCTGTGTAAAACGGAAAATATTATCGATAAACAGCAGCACGTCCTTACCGCCTTTGTCGCGGAAATACTCTGCCATAGTCAAGCCTGTCAGACCCACTCTCATTCTTGCTCCGGGGGGCTCGTTCATCTGTCCGAATACCATGGTGGTCTTGTCGATAACTCCCGACTCCGTCATTTCATGGTAAAGGTCATTTCCCTCACGGGTACGCTCGCCTACACCGGTAAACACGGAATATCCGCCGTGCTCGGTGGCAATATTTCGGATCAGCTCCTGAATCAATACGGTTTTGCCGACTCCGGCGCCGCCGAACAGACCGATTTTTCCACCCTTCTGATAAGGGCAAAGCAGGTCAACCACCTTAATACCCGTCTCCAAAAGCTCCGTCTCGGTAGACTGTTCCTCGAACTGAGGCGCCGGTCTGTGGATAGGCTCGTAGGAAACGCCTTCCGGAGCCGGCTTATTATCTATGGGCTGCCCCAAAACATTGAAGATTCGTCCCAGTGTCTTCTCGCCTACCGGAACAGAAATGGGAGCGCCTGTAGCAACCGCTTCCATTCCTCTTACCAGACCGTCGGTGCTTCCCATCGCAATACATCTCACCGTGTCGTCTCCCAGATGCTGGGAGACCTCCACGGTAAGCTCACCGCCGTCTTTGGTAGGAATACGAATTGCTTCGTTAATCTCGGGAAGCTTACCCTCGTCGAAACGGATATCGAGCACCGCGCCGACGACCTGAGTAATCTTACCTCTGTTTTCTCCTGCCATTTCTACCTCTTTCCTGCCCACGGGCGTGGGCATACTATTTAGCCAAGCGCCTCCGCACCGGCTATAATTTCTGTTAATTCCTGTGTAATAGAGCCTTGTCTTGCTCTGTTATACTTCAGCGACAAATCGCTAATCATATCCTCTGCATTACTGGTGGCATTATCCATTGCCTGCATACGTGCACCGTTTTCGCTGGCCACTGCCTCCACAAGAGCGCCGTAAATCAGGCTGGTGATATATTTAGGTACAATCATATCCAGCGCTTCTACGTCTTCAGGCTCAAAATTCATGATTGCTTCCGCCTTGGAAGCTTCCTCCTGCTTTACTTCCTCACAATTAATGGGAAGAAGTTTGAGCAATGTGGGCACATGACTGACCGTATTTTTGAATGCAGTATAAGCGAGATATATCTCGCCTATTTCACCGTCTGCAAAGGACTGTAACAACCGCGTCGATAACGCCATTGCATCTACATATGTGGGGGCATCTATGATAGCGTTTTCACATTCTCTGATATCATAGCCGTTTCTTGCCAAAGTATCATGCCCCTTGCTGCCGATAGGATAAATCACCAGATCTTCCTTCTTCCACTCCGGATGTCTGGTCACAAGCTTAATCACGTTGGAATTGTAACCGCCCGCCAACCCACGGTTGGAGGTAATGACGATTACAGCCTTTTTCTGCGATTCGCCGGAGACAAGATACTTATGCTCGATATGCCCCACACGCTTCAAAATACTGTTCACCGTATCAAACATACAGTTAAAATAAGATTTTGAACGCTCTGCATTGCTTCTGGCACGCTGCAGCTTTACAGTGGATACCAGCTTCATAGCTTTGGTAATCTGCTGTGTACCCTGAATACTGCTCTTGCGTCGCTTTATATCACGCATTGATGCCATAATTTGTCCTCATTTCTATTTTAAGAACTGTGCCTTGAACTCCTTGATCGCTTTCTGCAAAAGCTCATCCGTCTTATCGGAAATCACTTTTTCTTCGGCAATGCTCTTAGGAACTTCGGCATACTTAGTATCCAGAAATTCGAAGAATTCCTTCTCAAATCTGGTGATTTCACCCACAGGTACATCCAGCAGATACTTATTGGTCACTGCATAGATGATAATAACCTGATACTGAACGGGCATGGGCTTGTATTGAGGCTGCTTTAAGACTTCCTTGATTCTTTCACCCTGTGCCAGCTTCTCCTTGGTGTCCGCATCCAGCTCGGAGCCAAACTGTGTGAAAGCGGCAAGCTCTCTATACTGTGCCAGCTCCGTACGGATGGGCGCTGCAATCTTCTTCATCGCTTTAATCTGTGCGGCGCCTCCTACACGAGAAACGGAGAGACCTGCGTTTACCGCGGGACGGAAGCCGGAATTGAACATCTCTGTCTCCAGATAGATCTGTCCGTCGGTGATGGAGATAACATTCGTAGGAATGTATGCGGATACGTCACCCGCCTGCGTCTCAATAATGGGAAGCGCGGTGAGGGAACCTCCGCCGTACTCGTCACTCATTCTCGCAGCACGCTCCAGCAATCTGGAATGCAGATAGAATACATCACCGGGATATGCCTCACGCCCGGGCGGACGACGGAGCAGCAAAGAGAGTGTACGGTAAGCGGTAGCATGTTTGCTCAAGTCATCATAGATTACCAACACGTCCTGTCCGTTCTCCATCCATTCCTCACCGATAGCACATCCGGAATAAGGAGCAATATACTGCAAGGGAGCCAAATCGCTGGCAGTGGATACTACCACCGTGGTATATGCCATAGCGCCGTGCTCCTCCAATGTCTTAACGATATTGGCAATGGTGGATGCCTTCTGGCCGATTGCAACATAAATACATTTAACATTCTGACCCTTTTGATTAATAATGGTATCAATCGCAATGGCCGTCTTACCGGTCTGACGGTCACCGATAATCAACTCACGCTGACCTCTTCCGATAGGAACCATGGCGTCAATTGCCTTAATACCTGTCTGCAAAGGAGTGTCCACACTCTTTCTGGTGATAACACCGCTTGCAACACGCTCAATCTTACGGAAGGAATTCGTCTGAATGGGGCCCTTGCCGTCAATAGGCTGTCCCAGAGCGTTTACAACACGCCCCAGCATAGCGTCACCTACGGGAACTTCTACCACTCGTCCGGTAGTTTTGACGGTATCGCCTTCATTAATATTCTTGGCACTGCCCAGCAGTACTACACCAACGTTATCTTCCTCCAGGTTGAGCACCATGCCATATACTTCGCCGGGGAATTCCAACAGCTCACCCTGCATGGCATTTTCCAGTCCATGTACACGAGCGATACCGTCCGCCACCTGAATAACCGTACCCACATCAGATACATTCAGACTGGACGCATATCTCTTAATCTGATCCTTGATAACTGAACTTATTTCTTCTGGTCTTAAATTCATGGATCTGTCTCACCTTTCCTCCAACCGGTTATCCCAGCTGGATTTGTAATAATTGTTTTTTCAGACCGTCTAGCTTCGTCCGGATACTGCTGTCTACCACCCTGTCGTTAATTCTGACAATCATGCCTCCGATAATAGACGGATCCACTTTATAATTCATCTCCATGGAACGATATTGAGTAGTCTCCAGAAGCTTTGTCTGGACGGCCGATTTTTGGGAAGCGCTCAATTCCACCGCCGTGGTGACATATGCCACGCCAATCTTTTTGGCTTCCTTTACACGATCTATAAAATAGCCGAATATATCGGGAAGCTCCCTGTATCGCTCTTTGGAAACGATCACCTCCAAAAAGCTTTCCAGCTCTTCGCTGACACGTCCCTTGAAGACTTCTTTTAATACTTGAAGCTTCTCCTGTTTGGGAATACCGGGATGTTTCATCAGCTCATCAAATTCAGGATTCTGCCGAAGCACGGCATTTATGCCGTGGATTTCCCCCATCAGCTCCTGCGCCTTGTCCTCACCTGATTCCATCGCAATTTCAAACAAGGCTTCGCCGTACGTCTTTGAAACTAACTTAGCCATGTCTTATCACCCATTTCCTTCAAGGTTTCATCAATCAACTGATTCTGTACGGTGGTATCAATAGAAGCGGATACTACCTTGCCGGCCATAAGGGATGCAATGGAAACCATTTCCTTCTTTACATCATCAGACATCTTCTGCTTTTCAAGCTCTGCTTCCGTGCGGGCTCTGTCAAGAATCGCTGCGGCCTCTTCCTTGGCCTGAGCAATGATCTGATTTTCATTGTTCAGCGCTCTCTTGCGCGCATCGCTCAGAATGCTCTCCGCTTCCTTGTTGATGTTCTGAATCTTGCTCTCATATTCTGCTTTTAATCTCCGGGCATCCTCCATATCCTTTTTTGCGGTTTCCAGCTCGCCCTGAATCTTTTCCTTACGGCTGTTCAGGAGCTTTCTCGCAGGATTGAACAGGAAATAGCTTAATGCCAAAAACAGGATAAAGACAGCAATAATCGTCAGACAGGAATCTGCCAGAAGCTGCCAGTCCAGATCGAACAGTCTCTCCATGGACTCGCCCCCTGTTAAAAGTATCATTCTTTGCCTCCTTTCTGCCTATGCAAATCTAAGCGTATATTTTTCATAGATTAGGGCAGAAGGGGCTTTACGAACATTAACAGCATGGCAACAAGCAGACCATACAGACCGGTGGTCTCCGCAACGGCCTGACCAAGAAGCATGGTAGACATTACGTCACCCTTCGCTCCGGGATTACGTCCAACTGCTGCTGCCGCGTGTCCTGCTGCAATACCCTGACCTACACCAGGTCCGATACCGGCGATAACTGCCAGACCGGCGCCAATTGCAGAACAACCTAAGATAAAGTTTGAATTAAATTCCATTTTCTTTCCTCCATTCAATTGCTGCTTGTAGCAATTTTTCCGTCTCTGCTCTCCGATGCCCGTCTAATCGGGAAAGGATCTTCATACCGAGACTGTTTTTAGTTTCTTAAAAATTGTTACTGTTCACTCCGTGACCAGTAACGCATGCACAGAAACCGCAAAACAGCGGTTTCGCGCACTGCGTCCTCGGGTTTGTCACGCAAAAACGCGTGAAAACGCCTCGCGGTGGCGTGGGTGTGAAAAGTATCTAAAATTTTGCCTAACGGCGAGTGCCGTCACCTATTTCATTGGAGATATAGGTCATTGTCAGCATACAGAATACATAAGTCTGAATTGCTCCGGAGAACAAATCAAAATACACGTGCAGCGCCGCCGGCCATATCGTTGCAATCCATCCCAAAAGACCGTATATCAATGCCATCATGACCGTGCCTGACAGTACGTTTGCAAACAAACGCAAAGACAATGATATGGGTACCGCAATATTACTGATAATATTGATGGGCAGCCAGATCGGCAGCCAGGGCGGCAGCGGTGAACACAGGTCTTTCCAGATTGTCATCGGCTTCTGGTATTTGATTTTGTTAAAGTGGATCAACGCAAAAGTCAAAATACCAAGGGGCAGTGTCACACCGTAATCGGCCGTAGGCGGCCGTAAGCCTAAGAGACCCGAAATATTGCTGAACAATATGAATATAAAGATTGTACCGATGTAATTATAAAACCTCGGAGCCGCTTTACCCATGGGGCCGTCTACAACTCCGTCCAGTTTTTCCACCATCAGCTCCACCACATTCTGAAAGCCCGTAGGCACTTCGGATGCTTTGACAATCGCCCGGTTGGCTGCAATGGCAAAACCAATCAGGATCAGCATGACAATCAGGACGCATACATGTGTTGTTGTTATCCACACCTCATGACCGAAAAAGGAGTACTTGGTAACTCCATGAATCATAAAATCAATATCGGATCCGGATAACAAAATGCCATGTTCCATAATTTCACCTCCTCTTTATGTGATTTAAAGCTGTTTGAAAGATTCCTTAGGGAAACGCTGATTAAATCGTTTCCCGCGCCGGATTTGCGCTGCGGAGCAGCATAAACTGCTGCAAATTCGTGCGCATCCGCCGGAAGCTCTAAGGAAACGATGCTTTAATCAGCGTTTCCTTAGAGAGATTCTTCAGAAACTTCCCGGGAAGCTTGCTCCCCCCCTGAGGCTCCTTCCTCCGGCAGCGGTGCCGGAACGGGATCTGTCTCATGAAAGAAACCATTGCATAATTTATGAGTAAACGGCTGTAAAAATGCCGCTACTTTCAAACTCATATAACCCATGAACACCACTAAAGGGTTCATAACCTCTGTAACCATGGCCACTGCCAGCACAAATACCAAAAAGGCATATCTGAACAGATATCCCCTGAAAATAATTTTGGAGGCATCCGCCCCGCAGTCCAATCCTCTGTCCAGCGTGCGGTACATGTGAACGCTTGCCGCAATTGCCATAAAAATACCAAACCACAGGCTTTTTGCATAATAAACCTGCCGTTCCACAAAAAAAGCCCCCACCGCCTGACAGACAATGCCGACAAACAAAATTCCCGTCTGCATCTCCAAAAGCGTCCTATTTTTCTTTCTCAATGCTTCTACTATTTTCACCGGAACACTTATACTCCTTGTCCGACTCCTGCTTGTTTCCTCCGTACACCTGCCTCGCCATGCGGTAGACATTCTGTCCGCCCGCCACCGCACCGACGGCAAACAACAGTATCATCAAAAAGGAAGTATCAAATTTTCTGTCCAGCCAAATGCCCAAAGCCGACATAAAGCAGATCGGCACCAACATATTTATGCCGAACTGCATTACCATAGCCAGTGCCTGAACCACACTGTTATCGTTGCTTTTGCGTCGTTTCATTTTGATACCCCGATTTTTATACGTCTTTCCATAGTATACATAATTCATGGAAAAATGTCCAGTTTTTGATAGGCAGATTTGTATTTTTTTACAGTTTTAAAAATTACCTCTAATATTGGATTGACTTCTTCTTTTTATAGCTGTAGTATTTGTACAAAATCATTGCAATTGAGAATCAAGTACATAGTTACGGCCACGTTGTACAGAAGGAGAATGCCATGAATATTAGAACCGCCACTCCCGCAGACGCTGCGCAGCTTCTGCAGATTTACGCGCCCTTTGTGGAAAATACCACCGTTACCTTTGAGTATATCGTGCCTTCCGCAGAAGATTTCGCCGACAGGATCCGGCATACCTTACAAAAATATCCCTATCTTGTTGCTGAGGATCAGGGTTTTATTCTTGGTTATGCCTATGCCTCCTCCTTCAAAGAGAGAGCCGCTTACAGCTGGTCTGCGGAAACTTCCATCTATGTCAAAGAGAACATGGAGCGCAAGGGGATCGGAGGGATGCTGTATCATGCGCTGGAAGACTCATTGACGCGACAGAATGTCTGTAATCTCTGTGCCTGCATCGCTTATCCCAACCCCGCAAGCATCGCCTTCCATGAACATTTCGGCTACAAAACCGTGGCGCACTTCCATGCCTCCGGTTTCAAAAAGGATGCATGGAGCGATATGATCTGGATGGAAAAGGAGCTCTGTCCCCACACTGTCCCTCCCAAACCCTTTATCCCTTTCCCCGAATTATAAAAATACCGTTACGTCTCACTTTGAAGAAGCCTCCGTATTCTTTCCATAATAAATACGAATCGAGAGTACTGTTCAAGCCCGTTACTTCATACGGAATTCCGAAGGTTTTCCTATGACGGCATCCTGCCGATGTATTGATCCGATTACACTAAAACTACAGAAAGGCACGGCACCCCTATGAATATTAAAACACTTTACCGGAAAAGAATCATCCCAAGCGAATGCATCCATTTAAAGGATGATATTATCGTAGAGCAGAACAAGGAATGTCTTATCACAAAATGGGAGACGCTAAATCCCAAAACCGAATTTTCCCATGGCAGCTCCTGCTATTTTTTACAGGAGGGGATAAAAGTGAGCAAAATGTACCGGCAGGACGGTTCCCTGCTCCGGTTCTACTGTGACATCGTAGAATTTGAAACGGATGAGACGGACGGTTCCCTGACCGTCACCGATCTGTTAGCGGACGTAATTGTCTACCCTGACGGCCGAATGGAAGTGGTGGATCTGGACGAGCTTGCGGAAGCCATGGAACGGGATCTGATTACAAAAAAGCAGATGTCCTCCTGCCTGCGCAGTCTGAACCACCTGCTTTCCGTGATATACCGCGGCAATTTCAACCGGCTTCTTTCCTGTCTTGACCGCCTTGGGCTGTAACCGTAAAAGCCGGCTTTAAGCGCCTTAATCAGTAGAAAATGTGCCCCCCTATCTGGATGCCTTCCAGCCCTTCAATGGGTGTCCGGAAGTATACGCAGTTTCCCACATTGGTAATGCCGGACATGGCCTCGTCCGCCGCTCTGTAGCAATCCGCCGTGGCTCTGCCTACCGACAGAGCCAAATCCAGCCTGCCGCTGGCCACGGGTGAGAACTGTTTGTTCTGGTAAATAACCCCCAGAACCGAATCGGGATATTGTGAGCTCAGCACCCTGTTTATCACCACGCTTCCCACTGCCACCTTTCCGTCATAAGGTTCGCCCCCCGCCTCGCAGTAAATCAAATTAGCCAGAAGATATCTGTCTCCCTCGTCAAAGGAAACTTCGGAAATATCTCTCCAAGCGGCGTTTGCCGCGGCGCGGGACCGGGCCAGCTCCTCTTCATACTGCTTCCGCAGCGCCTCCAGATTTTCCTCTTTCTCCTTAATCTCCTGCTCATATGCAAGAGCCTGCCTCTCGGCCTCGGATATCTGATCCGCATATTGGGAGATGGAATTGGAAGTACGGCTGATCAAACCGGAGACTTTGCTCTTTTCCGCTTCCGCCTGTGTCTTTAGATTCTCCAATTCCGCGTATTCGGCCTGCAGTTTTGCCTCATGGTCTTCAATCAGTCTTTTATTTTCCTGATATTCCTCCATTTTCTCCTGATCATATTTTGCGATTCTGGAATAATAATCGGCCGCATTCAGCACTTCGGAAAAGTTACCCGCGCCGAGCAGTGCGTTGATGTGGTTGTCTTCCCTCATCTCGTACATAGTGCGGGCTCTCGCCACCATACACTCAAATTGCCAGCTCTCCGTTTCCTTCGCCTCTTCCAGCGCCGCCTGCGTATCCAGAATCTCCTGCTCCTTCTCGGCAATCTGGCGTTCCAGCTCTTCCAATCTGCCTGCCACTTGGTTCAACTGCTCTTTTAAATCGGCAAGCTCTTTTTTCAGGCTGCTGCTCTCCCCCTTGAGACCATCCAATTGGTTCTGGGTTTCATCCAGCCTGTTTTCCAATTCCGCTTTTTCGTTTTCCTCCTCTTGAATCTGCTGTTGTGTGGATGAGGTAGCATGTACCTCCATAACGTCAAATGCAGACACAAAACTTTTGGCAAAAAGCGTTATAGTCAGTATTAAAGCTGTCTTCTTACAAGCTTTCACTTTGTCAACAACCCATCCTTTCATCATTTGCTTTCATCCGAAGATTTTCTTCTGATATAAATCCGGCGGCGGAAAGTCTAAACTTGAATCTGTATCTGCCTTCCCGTTTTGGAATAGGGTATATATGTCACTCCCGCCGCATCAAACATTCTTTTAGAAGCCTTGTTTGCGGCGGTTCCTTCATATTTGTCGCTGTCATAGACCACTGTCCGGATGCCCGACTGTATAATCGCTTTTGCACACTCATTGCAAGGGAATAAGGAGACATATAACTTTGTCCCTTCCAGAGAACCGCCCCTGTAATTTAATATGGCGTTTAATTCCCCATGGGTCACATAGGGATATTTCGTCTCCAGTTCGTCCCCGTCTTTGTCCCATGGAAATGCATCATCCCCACAGCCAATGGGAAATCCGTTATATCCCATGGATAATATTTTATTGTCCTGACTGACAATACATGCGCCGACTTGAGTATTGGGATCCTTGGATCTCATACCGGAGAGATGGGCTACTCCCATAAAGTACTCATCCCAGCTGATATAATCTTCTCGTTTGTTCATATTCTCCTCATTCATAATCAAACGTCTGGCCGTTCAATTAATTCCACTCTGTTCCTATGGCGCTCCTCACCGGAAAACTCCGTATTTAAGAAAGTTTCCACAATATCCAGCGCCAGATTCTCACCCACAATGCCTGCTCCCATGGCCAGTACATTAGCATCATTGTGCAGCCTTGTCATCTTTGCGGAGAGGGTGTCGCAGCAAAGGGCGCAACGGATACCCGGCACCTTATTTGCCGCAATGCTGATGCCGATTCCCGTAGTACAAATCACGATGCCTTTCTCGCATGTTCCCTCCGCCACTGCCTTTGCCACGGCATGGCCAAAAACAGGATAATCACAGCTGGCCTTACTGTCGCATCCCATATCCCGATAAGCAATTTCTTTCTCTTGCAGATATTGAATCACTCTCTGTTTCAGTTCATATCCGCCATGGTCACTTCCGATTGCTAACATATTCCTGCCTCCTAATTTATTCCGGATCTTTTTATTCCGGTTCCGTCTCCCGTTTTTATTTTGTTGCCGTTTACGGTATCTTGCTTTGTCTATGAATGGATTTTACAATTTGATTACTTTATGTCCCGCAGCTTTCAGCAGGCGGTTCATGATGGCTTGTCCCAGTCCCTGACTGTCAAAGCTTTCCGAATATATTCTGGTCACTCCGTCATCGTCAAATTCCCGGAGCACCGTGAACAGATTCCGGGCAATGGTTTCTTCCTCTTCTCTGTTCCCCACACATTTTACCACATCCGCACAATAGCTGGCAAGGAAATGGCTGGTTCCGATGATCCCTGTTTTCTCACCGGAGGCTCTGTCTGCCGCCGCCGCTTCATTCATATATGCAATGACATCCTGAGAAGGGCCTTCCACAATAGTCAGTTCTCCTCTGGGCGCATAGTGGCGGTATTTCATACCGGGTGCCTTAGGAGCCTGTCCGCTGTCCGGTTTTATAATTGTTTCGTCTATGTCAACTTCCCCCAGCGCCTGCTCCAGCATTTCTTTTGTAATAAAACCCGGCCGCAGAATCCGGGGCGGCGATACTGTCATATCTACAATTGTCGATTCCAAGCCGATATCCCCGTCTCCGCCGTCCACAATCATATCGACTCTGCCGTTCATGTCTTCAACGACATACTTCGCCGTTGTAGGGCTGGGTCTTCCCGACAGATTGGCGCTGGGTGCTGCCACGTACCCTCCTCCGCATTCAATCAGCTTTCTGGCCACCGGATGGGACGGAAATCTGACCGCCACGGTATCCAGTCCTCCGGTGACTTCGTAAGGCACCATGTCGGTCTTGGGAAGGATCATGGTAAGGGGACCCGGCCAAAAGCTTTCTGCCGCCCTCCTTGCCGCTTTGGGACAATCCTTCACGATCAAGGCAATGTCCTTCAGATGGCTGATATGAATAATCAGCGGATTATCCTGCGGCCTTCCCTTGGCGGCATATATTTTTCTGACAGATTCTTTGTTCAGCCCGTCTCCGCCGAGCCCGTATACGGTTTCCGTAGGAAATGCCACCAAGCCGCCGCTTTTTAGGATCTCGCCGGCAAGCCGAAACGCGTCCTCCTCTTCCGCGGAAAAAGGAGCGCCTTTCGATTGTATTTTTACGATTTTTGTATTCATTCCATCCTCGCTTTCAGGTATTCCGATATAACCGGCACGGCCAATCCGCCAAAGCCGCCTCCGCAATACCGGCAGCTTCGCTCCCACGGCATACCTTGAATACCCAAAAATTCCTCGTTCTGTGAGGATTATATCATACTTCTTTTTTTGATACAATCCTTATTCCCGTGCATTCAGATATCGCAAAACCCCTATATGTATCGCCCATGCAACCCTTTTTTGATATGCCTCCGTACAGAGCTTCTCCGCTTCGACGCTGTTGGACAGAAAACCGCATTCCACTATAACAATAGGTGTTCCGGTTTTTTTGAGCAAATAATAACTGTCATTGGCTTTCACTTGACGCTTATTTTCGGGATCCACTTTCGCCACCAGCTGATCCTGAATACTCTGTGCCAGCTCCTGCCCTTCCTTACTTCCCGTATAGAAGAAAACTTGGGCGCCGTGGACATATTCCTCCGGATAGCTGTTCTGATGAATACTCACCGTTATGGCCGGAGCCGTCTCCTCTATCAGTTCGATGCGCCTTTTCATATCCTGTACCTTTTTATTGGATGCATCTTCATCGTTAAGCCCTTGGTCGGTTTCTCTGGTCATAACTACCTCGATATCGCTTGCTTCCAGATACTGTTTTAAATATCCGGCAATCTTTAAATTGATATCTTTCTCGTTAGCGCCATTAATTCCCACCTTCCCGGGATCAGCCCCTCCATGCCCGGCATCGATTACCACACAGATTCTTTCGCCATCTGCCCGAATACCGTTTCCGAAAGCCGAAAAGAATTCTTTTCCTTCCGATACAATCATCGAAAGGAAGGCCAATGCGCCTATAGTCGCTGCCCAAAATTTCCGTTTCCGTGTCAGCCCCAACAACTCTCCCAATTTTTTCATACCAGAACCTCTTTTCACACTAACCTCCATGATTCTGCTCTGCGGAATCTCAAATCAAGATGTGAAATGTCCTTTTTCACACTATTTTCCTGTTTGTTCTTACTATCCAGTATATGCAAGGAAAGCCGACGTTCATTCCATGTTGCTGTTTCCTTGTCATCGACAGATGTTGTCATTTGCTTTTTACAAGCAAAACACGAACCCGCCATAAGCAGTTTCCGCTGCGTTTCCAAGGAATTCACTGCCGCCCTTCCGCAAGTTCCGCGAATTGTTTTTTTTAGTTTGCAGTTGCATTTCACTGTGTTTTTAGCTATGATATAAATACAATCAAATTAACATGCAAAAAGCTGGTGTGAAAAGAGTTTATTATGAATAACGAGAACAGGAAAAAATTGTCAGACGTTTTATTCATTATTGCTTTCGTCTGCGTCATTATTGTCGGCGTCCTGTTTGTCCGAAACCGGATACAGGACAATCATTCGGAGGAAATTATGGATGAACTGCGGGAACAGGCTTCCGCCGCCTCCCCTTCACCTACGGCTCCGCCTTCCGCTTCTCCCACACAGGCGCCTGCTGCTTCTCCTACACAATCGCCTGCCGCTTCTCCTGCCGCCACGCCGGTTCCCACTCCGGAAGCCGTGGTAAATCCTTACAGAGAAGCGTTTCTTTCTAACGAAGATATGGGAGCATGGCTGCAGATTCCCGGTACCGAAATCGACTATCCTGTCATGTGGACGCCGGAGGATGAGGAATATTATCTTTACCGCGGTTTCGACGGTTCCGAAAATAAAAACGGCAGCCTGATTCTGGATACGGACAGCTGTTTGAATCCGTTAACCACCAATCTCATTATTCACGGGCACAATATGAAATCCGGAGCTATGTTCGGATGTTTGACCGATTATGAGGATGAATCCTACTATCAGGAGCATAAGGATATTATTCTGTACACGGAAGAGTGCCAGAGAAATTATGAAGTTATAGCCGTATTCCGGTCACAGGTTTTCCGAAAGTCGGATGATGTATTTAAATTCTATAACTTTTTTCAGGCCGATACGCAGGAAGAATTTGATGATTTTTACAATAATATTAAAGAAATGTCCTTATATGACACAGGTGTCACAGCAGAATTCGGAGATCGTTTCATTACTTTGTCCACCTGCGTATACCATGTGGAAACGGGACGTTTTGTAGTTGTTGCAAAAGAAGTGGAAGGTGGGAATACTTACCTGCCCCTGAGTGAATAATCATTGTGTAGAATGAAGACATGCAGCAACCGTTCAAAGTTGTTTCGTCTTGCAGGTTTACCGGTACGGATAAGGATTTTATTTCCTTGTACATTCGTCCGGTCTTACTGCCGGAAGAAAGCATTGCATGTAAAAGAATGAAGGAGGACTATTTATGAAAAAATTAAATTGTTTCAAAAAACTTTGGGCTGTGACCGTTTCGGCGCTGATGCTTTCTTTCCTGCCAAATGCATGTGCCCTTACCGCATCTGCCGCAGAACCTGTAACTTACTATCTTATGTACAGTGAGGGCGATGAGGATTGGCGGTATCAGGTCGGATCACAGTGGGACGATGATGCACAGAGCACTCCCAGCTATTATCTGCATGAAAATATCAAAAACGGCGACATTGTGATTGTGGGAAACGGTTCTTCTTCCTCGCTGGATCTGAATGTACGCCTCAGCAACCTGACAATTTGCAATACCACCGGTGTTTTGGCCATGGTTTCCGCATCAGGCGGCATTGACAATTGTTTCTTCACCAATGATTCCATGGCTTCCGTAACGGGTAATGTGGGCAATGCTTATGTACACGGCGGCTCCACCGCAAATTTTAACAGCAATGTGAAAAATCTGTATTCCTATAGAACCAATCCTGATGTCGGACCTACCATAGGCGTGGCCGGAACGGTTGCTTACTTCATGGCCGAAGATGATTACGACAACAATCCGCCCTACGGAACCAATTTTGCAGCAGGATCTTTCCTTATGGAAAACGGCGACTTTAAAACCGACTATGCATATTATACCCGTGACGTCTCCGGAGGACCCACATCATCCGACACACAGAATACTGCCCCGGCGTCTCCTCAGCCCTCCCAGCCCGCTCAGCAGCAGCCTGCTCCTTCCGGATCCTCCTCCGATAACGAGTATGACAAGGTTCCGAAAACAGGAGAAACCTCTCCCGTCGTATGGCTGTCTGTAACCGCCGCCGTATGCGTCAGCTTAGGAATGATTATGCGAAAAACAAGCCGCCGGTAAAAAGCCGGCAAACCCGCTTTGAAGGATGTTCCCATTCTTCCCCGTTCAGAGAAAATGTTTCCCGTGAATGGGCATCTATGCATAGGATCATCGTTTCGGAAGCGAAAAAGAGCAAAAAGCCTGTACCGCATTACTTGCGTACAGGCTTTTCTTAATTTATTTTTCTTAATTTATGCAATTGTTCAGCCATGCACAATCGCTCCGTAGGGCGAACGCCCGACATGGAATAAGCTGCCGGAAATATTACTTGGTTATTGGTAAAAGTGTACATTCCGGCAACCTATGAATGACATGGCTGAACTGTTGCTAATTTGTCTTATGATTCGGCGTAAGCCTTGATCAACTCCCATGCCGAAGCCGTTCCGTAACCCAATCTCCAGACGGCCACTCCTGCAATATCTTTGACACTCATGACATTCAGTTTTACATTCAGAGATTCTAAATCTTCCACCCAGATCTGATACGTTGCGGAACCGCTCTGCCATTCCGCATAATTCTGGCAGGTCTCTTCATCCCATCCCGGAGTAACATTCACACGCTGCAGGAAATCTGCCACATTATTCAAAGTGATATATTCGTCCGTAACTTCTGCCCCTTCCGTCTTCCATAAGATTGTGTAGAAGGGCAAAGCATTTACTACCTTATTGGCAGGCACCTGCTCTAAAGTTTTTTCAAGGCCGTTTGACACATAATCGATGCTGGCCACACTCCCCGGATCCTTACTGCCATGCCAATGTTCGTCATATCCCATAATAATTACATAATCCGCAATTTCCCCTTGAATATCCAAACGATAATATTCATTAAAGTGAAAAGGCACATAATTATCTATGGAAAGCACCAAACTGTTTTTCCGGCATTCCACCGATAGTTCACGTAAAAACTGGATATAATGCACACCCACGTCTTCCGCCAGTCCCTCAAAATCGATATTGATACCGTCCAGCCCTAAAGATTGCGCCGTGCTTATGATTCCCTGCACCAGCCGTTGACGTTTGGATGTGGCGGAAAGAATCGTATAGCTGTCAATATTGGAGCCTGTTTCATTCTTATAATTGAAATTGTCCCAGACTCCCCATACCTCTAATCCATAGCCATGGGCCTGCTGTACATACTGTGCAGAGCCGAAGGAACGGAAACTTCCTTCATTGTCATTCAGGCTGAACCATGTAGGAGCAATGACATTCATTCCCTTTCCCTCTGCCACCATGGCGCCCAAGGTATCATTTCCGCCTAATCCGCCTATGGCATGCCAGCCAAGGCTGACCTTTCCTTCCATAGGAAGAGAAGTATATTCCTCCGGCACATAGTCTGTCACCGGCGTCTCCGTTTCGGCGGTAATTTCGGACAATCTCTTATTCTCAATATATCCTATAATAGAGTCGGAAGTCTTTACCTTGCTCCATGTTTCCATCTGCTCCAAGATTTCAACCGTCTCGCCTTTTTCAATTTGTCTCAAAATCGGGCTTTTAATTCCTCCCAAGGTTCTAACCTGAGTTCCTTTCGTGACCTCGGCCAGCTCCTTTGTGCCCCACTCCGTATACACCTGTATACATAAATCATTGAACACTTCGTAAGAATAATTGGTAAACATCTTCACATAATCTGCCGCTACATATACCGTTTCCCCCTCGATAAAACAGATCACATACCCCAAATCCTTTGCTTCCGCACCGTTCTGCCAGCTGCTCCCTCCAATGCCGGCCCTGTAAGTATCCACTGCTGTAGTATACAAAAGAAGCTGCTCTGTAGTGTCCACGTAAAACCCTTCATTAAAATAAGTATGCACCGTATCCAAATCAAAATAACAGATGCCGCCTCTGCGGACAGCCTGCTCCGGCACGATTTCATCCTGCAAAACGATTGCCAGCCTGTCCCCTGTTACCCCGTAATATTCCGTCAAATCCGCCGTTTCCTTGCTATACGAATATTTTTCCAACAGCATTCCGCCGATTCCCACTCCGCCGATGATTAAAATCAGCACCAACGCCACAATGACCGGTATAATCTTCTTCATGTATTTTACCTCTCTCTGCCCGTGTACATGTTACAAAATAAAAATAGCATTTACATTCTACCATATTCCGTCCCCAACGTCATTACCAAAATATACGGATATTAAAAATCGGTATCTCGCTTTCTGTGTCAAAAAGAGAAGCAATATGCCGTCCCTCTGTCAGCGTCAGCGCTTGTCGGTTCCGTAATCGGTTTTTATCTGTTTCAATGCTTCCCTCAATTTATCATTTCTCTGTTTGGAGACGGAAATCAACTGTATTTTGAGTTTGCAGTTCTGTTCATGCGCACATATCTTTTTATGGTGCCGGCAAACGGGGTACAGCTACTTTCTTCCAGCTTTTTTACCGCTATAGGAAAGGCAATGAACGGCGCTCTATCGGCATTGAGCAGATAAGTAACTGCCGCCACAGTTTCCCAGCACGAGAGGCAGCCCTGTCCAGTCCTGTGGCGGCATTTCCGTTTAACCGGCAGCATTGACCGCCGTCTTACTATCTGCATTTTGACTTTTCCGACCAAAAGTTCCCGTGATGAATTTTTCAAAAAAAGTCGCAAAACCCAGATTCTCTCATATTAATATAAACACCTTGGGCAGTACGGAATGACAAAATTTGTCAATAACCTATTTGTTTAAAATGAATTATATGTGTGAAAATATTAGTTGAATTACTATGATCAAGCAAGTGCTTAACAAATTCCGCACTCATACTTGTAAGACATCCTTAATATAATTATAAACCAAAGGATGAATCGGAACGAAATGTTCCGGAAAATTAAATCAACCGAAAATTTAAGACTGCCGCCCCCTTCCCTGTACAGAGTACCGAAGGTGCTTATGATATGACTATACAATATATTGTCATCTTTTGCAAGCAGTAGTTTTAAAATATAAAAAAAAATTAAAGTTTAATCCTGCTATTGACTAAAAGCAAGGGAAAGTATTAAGCTATAGAAACAGAAAGGAAGGGTTGTCGAATGAAAATAGAAAAAGTCAATGAAAATCAGATTCGCTGTACTTTGACCCGTGAAGATTTGGCAAGCCGTGAACTAAAGATCAGCGAACTTGCCTATGGAACAGAAAAGGCAAAGACATTGTTCCGTGACATGATGCGTCAGGCTAATTTTGAATTTGGGTTTGAAGCGGAAGATATCCCCTTGATGATTGAAGCTATTCCTCTCAATGCAGAGTGCATTGTACTGATCATCACAAAAGTGGATGACCCCGAGGAATTGGATACACGATTCTCTCGTTTTGCACCGTCGGTGACAGAGGGATTTGACGATAATGACGATTTTAATTCACCTGCGGATGAGGTTCTCGACCTGTTCCGAAGGCTCCAGACGGATCCTGCGGAAAACACCGAGACAAACGAAGCTGCACAAGATAACAATTCCGATGGCAATACACCTCACCGCACAAGAATTTTCCTGTTTGAGTCTCTTTCCCGAATCATGGAGGTGGCATCGGTTATCGCCCCTCATTATGGCGGTACAAGTACTTTATATAAGGATGATGTATCCGGCAGATTTCTGTTACAGCTTGTCCAAGGAGAGGATACGAAGGAATCTTTCGACAGATCCTGCAACATCGTATCCGAATACGGTATGCTGCAGCGCTCCATATCCTCCAGCAGTACGTTTCTTGCAGAGCATTACGAGACTCTGGTTCAGGATAACGCCGTACAGTCCTTGGGAATTGCCTAAAATAGATTCCGGCTGCCCCGGGATGCTTCGGTCAAATTTAAGTACGCCCTGTAAAGTGTGGTTCCGGTTTAAGTGATATGTTTGAATCGGCAAAGATTATACGGGAATCAAGACAGCCGTCCGGCGATTCGATTTTGTCAGACGGCTGTTTTCCTGTTCATATTTATTGTATTCTTTTACTCTGTCCGCCGGCCAGAGCGTGTTCCCCTTTTCCGTGCCGGTCAAACGGCTCTTGCTCATTTCTTTTTTTCCGCTTGTCAAACAGCTTCTGCCTTCACTGTTGTATCGGCAGATCTACTTTACAGAGCCTCAATAGCCGCCATCAGCGCATCTATATCAAGGCCATGCACCATAGCCGCCTCCTCTAAGGATTCTCCCTGTGCGGAAGGACATCCCAGACAGTGCATACCTGCCTCCATCAGAACGGGGGCCACATCAGGATTAGTGCGCAGGATCTCACCTATGGTCATCTCTTTTGTTATTCCACTCATGTTTCTATTCTCCTTTCAGATATCCGCAAGGCAGATATATTTTTTTCTATACAAGTATAATCTATTCCCCAAAATATGACAAGTTATTCTTTTGCAGATAATAATAAATCGTTCCATCTGTTGTCACCGTTTACTCCGTTCACAGCAGCATATGCAAAGAAATCATAAAAACAGCGATTCCGGCTCTGCGAGCCGTTACTTTTCACTCCGTGACCAGTAACGCATGCACAGAAAACGCAAAACAGCGGTTTCGCGCACGGTGTCCAAGCGATTATTCTAATCGTTTTGGTTTGTCACGCATAAAACGCGTGAAAACGCTTCGCGGCGGCGTGGGTGTGAACAGGTAACTGCGAGCCTGAATGTATCGCAAAAAGTACACTTTGAGTCCTTGACTGTGTCACTTGTTTTTCATATAATAAATCTAAGGATTAGCGGTAACTGTTTAGTTTTTAAACTAATTCAAATTTTATAGGAGGTATTTCAAAAATGAAACCAATTGAGACAGATTTCGTGCGTGGCAAATGGGACAAAGAAGTCAATGTCCGCGACTTCATCCAGAGAAACTATCATCCCTATGACGGTGATGATGCTTTCTTGGCAGGTGCTACCCAGAACACAAAGGACTTATGGGCAATGGTACTTGACCTGCAGAAGAAGGAAAGAGAAGCAGGCGGTGTTCTGGATATGGATACCAAGGTTGTTTCTACCATTACTTCTCATGGTCCCGGATACCTTGACAAGAGCAAAGAGACCATCGTAGGATTCCAGACAGACAAGCCTTTTAAGAGATCCTTACAGCCTTACGGCGGTATCCGTATGGCAGAGAAGGCTTGCTCCGATAACGGATACGAAGTTGATCCCGAGATCTCCGAGTTCTTCTCTACACACAGAAAGACTCACAACGCAGGCTGCTTTGACGCATATAATCCCGAGATGAGAGCATGCCGTTCTTCTCATATCATTACCGGTCTTCCCGACGCTTACGGCCGTGGACGTATCATCGGCGACTACAGACGTGTGGCTCTGTATGGTATTGACAGACTGATCGAAGACAAGGAAGCACAGAAGGCATCTACCGGACGTGTTATGACCGACGATATCATCCGTCTCCGCGAGGAACTTTCCGAGCAGATGGTTGCTTTGAAGATGATGAAAGAAATGGCTGCATCCTACGGCTGTGACATCTCCAATCCTGCAACCAATGTAAAAGAAGCAATTCAGGCAGTATACTTCGGATATCTGTGTGCGGTTAAGGAGCAGAACGGTGCTGCTATGTCCCTTGGACGTACCTCCACCTTCCTTGATGTATATGCTGAGAGAGACTTGGCTAACGGAACCTTCACCGAAGAACAGATTCAGGAATTCGTTGACCATTTCATCATGAAGCTTCGTCTGATTAAGTTTGCCCGTACTCCTGAGTACAACCAGATTTTCGCCGGCGATCCCGTATGGGTAACCGAGTCTCTGGGCGGTGTTGGTGTTGACGGTCGTCATATGGTAACAAAGATGAGCTTCCGTTACCTGCAGACTCTGTACAATCTGGGCGCTTCACCCGAGCCCAACCTGACCGTACTTTGGTCTACCAGACTTCCCGAAGGCTGGAAGAAATTCTGTGCTAAGACTTCCATCCAGACCTCTTCCATCCAGTATGAGAATGATGATCTGATGAGAGTAACCCACGGTGACGATTACGGTATCGCCTGCTGCGTATCCTCCATGGTAATCGGTAAGGAAATGCAGTTCTTCGGCGCTCGTGCTAACGTTGCTAAGTGTCTGTTGTATGCTTTGAACGGCGGTGTTGATGAAGTTACCAAGAAACAGGTAGGTCCTAAGTACCGTCCTGTAACCGGTGATGTTCTCGACTATGATGATGTAATGAGCAAATTCATCGATATGCTGGAGTGGCAGGCAGATGTTTATGTAAATACTCTGAACATTATCCATTATATGCATGACAAGTATTGCTACGAGAGAGCAGAAATGGCTCTTCATGACAGAGATGTTAAGAGATACTTCGCAACCGGTGTTGCAGGTCTTTCCATCGTAGCTGACTCCTTGTCCGCAATTAAGTATGCAAAGGTTGAAGTTGTTCGTGACGAAGATGGTATCATCGTAGACTTCAAAACTACCGGTGACTTCCCTAAATACGGCAATGATGATGATCGTGTTGATGAGATTGCTCAGGAAGTTGTTCACAAGTTCATGACTGCAATCAGACGTCACCACACCTATAGAAACGGTGTTCCTACCACTTCCATCCTGACCATTACCTCAAACGTTACCTATGGTAAAGCAACAGGTAATACCCCCGATGGACGTAAGAAGGGCCAGCCTTTCGCTCCCGGTGCTAACCCTATGCACGGCCGCGATACTCATGGTGCTGTAGCATCCCTGTCTTCCGTATCCAAGCTTCCTTTCAATGATGCACAGGACGGTATCTCCAATACCTTCACCATCATTCCCGGAGCTCTGGGCAAAGAAGATCAGGTATTTGCCGGCGACATCGAGCTTGATCTGAATAAATAATTGACGGCAGCACAAATACGGTGAGATATCGGGGAATGTCTGCTTTATACACATTCCTTGATATCGAACTTATCTTAAATGAACTTACGGCTGGACGATTTTGGCAGACCTATCTGCCTTACTATCGGCTTGACCTGAATAAGTAGTTTGAATTCCTAATAGGATTAGGATAGAGAGGATATGCAATGGACGAGGAAAAAATGATTGATGACCTTGTAAAGATGCTGGATTCCGGCATGACTGAAGGCATAGGACACGTAAATGTGGACTATGACGACCAGCAGGCGAGCCAGTCAAAGAACGTTCAGACAATGGGCTGCACGGACTGTTCCAGAACACCGTTGGCCTGCAGTGTACCTACTCTTCATCAGGGATTGGATGACTATCAATAATTCAATCCGGACATTTGGCAGGAAAAATTCTTGTAATTTTCAATTTATCCTTGCAAAAACGTTATTTCATTTTGAATTTATAAGGAGGATATCATTATGGCTACAAGTGAAGCACAGGTTAACAACCTTGTAAACTTATTGGACGGTTACGCTACCAAGGGTGGACATCACCTCAATGTTAACGTACTGAACAGAGACACTCTGTTAGACGCTCAGAAGCATCCCGAGAACTATCCTCAGCTTACAATCCGTGTATCCGGATACGCAGTTAACTTTATTAAGTTAACTCCCGAACAGCAGGCTGATGTTATTTCCCGTACTTTCCACGAAGCAATTTAATCAAAGAGCATTTTTGTATCAGAAAAGCCCTTGCCTGACATTTCAGGCAGGGGCTTTTTTTCCTCCGTCACATTCGTATTTTTTATCAGTCTCCATAAGGAGATTCCCTCTTCAGCAGATCGGGCGCTCCCACTCCGAGGAAACTCTACTGTCTTTCTTTAACAAATAGCGCTTTCGGTACTTCAACTGCACATAACGCAGGATACGCTTATAGTAGACAGGATTGCTGAGTCCTCCTACTATTCCGATAACCGGAATCCCTTGTACGAATTTAGCCAGCAGCATATCTACGGCAAAAGCATCCGCAGTTTTCCTGAGTTGTTCCTCAAAGCCGGCTGCCTGAAGGCAACATTTGAAAGCGAAAAAGCTGTCTACCTCCTTATTAAGGCTCTCCCATTTCTCCCCATTTGATAAAGACGCTTCCAAAAGCTTTAAAATATACATTTTTTCTTCCTCAGACTCATAGGAGAATCCGTATTTTGTCGCAGTCTCATAAACCCCCCTTAAAATAACCGAGAGGAATAGTACGATATCGGGCAGCCCAATACCAAGAATCCCCAACCCCACACCCTCCACTGTACTTGCCGCCAGATTCAGAAAGTTCACCCGTTCCGCATCCGCCTTCATGCGGCGCAGTTCTTTTTTCCCGCCCTTTAAGTCCACCGCATAGTTATGAACCTTGAAATCTTTCTCCATTTCTTCTTTTGAATACGTCTTATCAATCAACGCGGTCCCTTTTTCAAAAATCAATTCAAATGCTTTACAGAAGGCCTTTTGGAGATGTGTATATATTTTATCCGGAATTTTATTTTCCAAAGCTTCCTTCCATTTTAGAGAACGATACTGTTCTGCCTGCTTTGCAAGCTTATCCTCCTCGCGCATAATACGATTCAGTTCCTTTTCTATTGGAGATTTCCTATCTACTTTCATATCAGCCTCCGCACCGTCTTACAGTATGCTATTATTCCTTTACAAGAGATTTTAAATATCCTGCCACCGCATCCAGCAGCTCCTCTTCCAGTTCCGGCGAAAGCAGAATTTTTCTCTCGGAAGAACCTCTTTCCTCCACGATTTTTCCGGCAGTATCCTCCTGTAAATCAAAATTCTCTTCCTGCACAAAGACAAAATTCTTTAATTTTACACAGATTCCTCTTTCTTCCAAAACCTGTTCTGCCATCTGCAACAGCCTATATTTATTTTCCTCATTGTTCATAATGGAAATCAATGTCTTTTCCGTCACGTCAGGCGCCGCTTCCGCCGCAATCTCTGCCACAATGCCTGCCCCCTCCGACGCCGCCTTCTGCAGCAGGCCGATTCCGCCGAACACAGACTTTTTTACAGCCTGATTTGCATATTCGCCGATTTTCTGCTTCACCACATTGTTCTTCATAATGGCGGAATAATCGGCTTTAATATTCCGCCCGCTCAAGAACAGCTGCCCGCCGGAATCCTGCCCCATATAAATCTCACCGATACTAATATTTCTTCCCAGCTCGTCTTGTTGTAAAAGAGTATTTAATGCCTCCTGAATTTCCTGACAATATAAATTGGCAAAACCACACAGCAGCTGTCCTTTACACTTCTCATCCATCCGGTTCAAAATACCGGCAACTGCCGTCATGGATGCATCCTCCATCTTCAGCAGAAAACGGATTGCCAGATTTGATGTGTTCATCTTTTTACACGTTTCTATAACACCGGGAAACAAATTTCGAAAGCTTTTTTCATACTGAATCTCGCCTATTGCGATCTCTGCATGTATCATGCACTGCCACCTTCCTTTCTGTTCCTCCCTCATTATATCATCTTTATAATACTTTTTATCGTCAAAGAAACCGATTCCGTTGTCAGTCGTAGTCCGTTAAAATCTATGGAATATGTCGGCTGTTGTACTACAGGCGGCACATCTGTTTTATCCGATGCTTGTGTTGTCTGCTGTTCTTCTGTTTGTAATGTCTGACGGTCTGGCGTTTGTGTTGTTTGCTGCTTTGTCGTCTGTACCGTGACGGGAAAAAAGACCCTTTTCAGTCTTTCGTAAGATAACACCTTCATTTCACCCAGTGCCTGAATAAAATGTTTCCGTATTTCCATGAACAATGATTCCTGATCCGGCATAAAAGGCTGATTTTCCGTTTCCGGCAGAATCAATACTCCGGAAGCGGCTTCACATACGGCTTTCGCAAATGCCGCATTTAATTCGTTCAATGCCTGTTTCGCGGGACGCAGCGCTTTTTTTATCGCAATCATATTTATTAAATACTATTATAGAGTAGCATATTTGCAAAAAATTGTCCATGATTACCTCCGGACGGTTATTTCCGCACAAAAAAGCGCCGCCTGCGGCGCTTTTCACCCTCAAAAAACATTGGTTATCAGTTTTCGTTTTTCTTTTTGTTTTTGCCACGGCAGATCCCTTATGCCGACACAATCCTCCCGTCAGCCATTTCAATCACTCTGTCACATTGTGCCGCAATATCCTTGTCATGGGTCACAAGCAGTATCGTCTTATTTGCATTATGCGCATACTGAAGCAAGAACTTTATAATACTGTCCCCGGTTTTCGAATCTAACGCCCCGGTGGGTTCGTCTGCAAATAACATTTGAGGATTATTTACGATTGCCCTGACAATGGCTGTTCTCTGCTGTTCTCCTCCCGACATTTGGTTGGGAAACAGCTTTTTCTTCTGAGCCAGACCCACCCCCTGTATCCATTGATCCAATTTCTTTTCTTTGGTTTTGCTTTTCTTTGAAAAACAGAGGGGCATTCTGATATTCTCTTCGCATGTCAATTCCGGAATCAAATGATAATTTTGGAAAAGAATGCCGATGTTCTCATTGCGGAATTGTTCCTGTCCGGCTGTATTCATCTTGTAAAAATCCTTTCCCAACAGTTTCACCGATCCGCTGGTAGGCGCATCAATTCCGCTTATAATAGACAATAATGTGCTCTTCCCGCACCCGCTTTTGCCCACGATGGCCGTAACCGTCCCCTCCTCCAGAGAAAAACAGATGTCTTTCAATATAATATTCCTCTGCCGGTCATTCTCTATTACTTTGCCCACATGATTTATTTCTATTATTTTTTGCAAAAAACCACATCCTTTCCCAATTCTATCCGTTTTGTCCTTATTCGTCCCTGATTACCTCCACCCTTGCACTTCTCGCGTTTGACAATCCCGCCGCCTGACAACACAAAACTATAAAAATAACCGCTGACAATGTTGTCGCCGCCGTAATAGGGAGGGACATCGGAAAATGCTTTCTCAGCCCAAAGTAAAAATATATCTCGCCGCAAACCATAACGGTGAAGGACACTGCAAAAGATGAAATAAAAGCTATCATCATATATTCATAAAATATAACCTTCTGCGCTTTGGCAAAGGACGCCCCGAACACTCTATAAAGGTACATTTCGGTTCGCCTGCCTGTCAGATCACTTCGGATCACCGTATAAAATATTGCGGAAGTCACCAGCATAATCATTCCCACCACCAAAATCAGGATATCCAGATAATCCGACATCATCTGCTTTAACTCATCAATCAATTTGGATGCCGATTCCATATGACAGGGCAGACTCTCCAGCATTTTTTCTACTTCCTGCTCTTTTCCCGCAGATAAGTCCGTCAAAAAAACAGCGCTCCATGAGTTATCAATGTCTAAATTCCAGTCTGCTTTATTTATAATAAAATTGTAATTGACCAGACTCAGATACTGATTGTCCGTCAGATAGCCGATACATTCCACACTACTGCCAAATGAATCTGTTTTTTTGCCCTCCTCGATATTACAGCGGGACGCAAAATAGTTTTCCACGAGAATACTGTTTTCCGGTACATAAAAATGCAGATTATTGTCTGTCTGCTTCTCAATAACCAGCGCCCGGAATTTTCCCTCTTCGCCATCCATATGATATAGCTGTGAGTAATTCATTAACTTGGAATACCCGAAAGTATACGGAATACCTTGTTCATCCAGACAGCTTTTTACTTGTTCCTTCTGCTCAAATTCATCTACACGGATCAGCGCCGTATATCCCATATTATCCCGATATGCGCTGCGCAGCATGTCACCGATGTTAAATCCCACATTTGCCGCAAAGCAAAGAAAGATCGTGCCGATTGATATTACAATGGACAATAACGCATCCCGTTGATTCCTGCTGCACAAAAAGCAAAAGCTCAGATCTATTACACTACATATTTTCTTATTTTTTCTATGCTTTTTGGTATATACGCCAAAAATGAAATGAAACACCGCAAATAAGAAAGCAGACAGAAGACCGGCCAGCAATCCTATGACAAATAAATGCTTCTTTTTCACATGAAACACCAGAAGGGAAAACAACAAGATTCCACACAGCTCTGCCGCCAATACATACCGGGCGCCATGCCCTTCCCCTCGTCCCTTTCTTTGGTACAGAGCCTCCACAGCGGGTTTTTCCGCCATCCTGAAATCAATAGATAAATTACCGAAAAAAAGCAGAAATGCTATCAGCCCAAGAGTCGTACAAAATACCGTAACCCCGGAGGTAGAAAAAAAAGTCAAGGAAATCTCCGTCTTTAAAATCTTTAGCGCAAAGTGCAAAAACAGCAGATATCCTCCCACATAGCCCGAAAGAGATGACATAAACGCATAGACGGCCGCATCCAGCAATGCCTTCACTGCCAAATCCTTTTTCCCCATTCCGAAAATGTGCATCATGACAATGGACTTCTCGGAAGCTTTGTTCCGAAATCCGATAAGAATCACCCCTCCTGCTGCCCCTATGAAAACAGCCGCCGCTGCAATGATTCCGAGAATATTCTCCGCACTCTGATATGCAAACTCCACATGATCTGCAAATCCTGCCTGTTCCATTTGGCTTTGGAACAAATATGTATTATTTTTCTGAACAAATAAAACCATGGAAATAGCGGCTGCCAATAAAGTAAACAGCAAAAATATAATGATATTTTCCGGCATTTTCTTTCGATATAACTTTAAAAACAACGCTTCTTTTCTCATTCTTATACCCACCTGCGCGCTGCGGCGCGCACTCTATTCAATAATTGAATACGCTTTTTATTCAACCTTATCAGACATGCCGACGCAGCCGGCACAAACAATCAATGAATCGGTGCAAGGCCGGAAGAATCGCGCCAGCGATTCTTCGAGGAATGACTTAGTTTCTCTTAGGTTGGGTACAAAGAGGGGGTGTTTACACACCCTCTTTCCAACCTTAGAGAAACTTCATTCCTTTCACACTTCCAGACATGCCGCCATCGGCGGCACAAACAATTTATGAACTGGTGCAAGGCCGGAAGAACGCTGCTCTTGCGTTCTTCCCGGAATGATTTAGATTTTCTTAGGTTGGGTACAAAGAGGGGGTGTTTACACACCCTCTTTCCAACCTTAGAAAATCTTCATTCCGTTCACACTTTCCGCTGCAGACGGTAAAGCACAGGAATCAACAACAAATCTAAAAGAACACTGTACCAAATTGTGACCAGCTGAACGGAAAGTTTCCTATAGACCTCTTCCGTTTCCGATGCCGTGGAAAGCATAAGTATCACCTGCCCTACGAAAATGAATGCCCCTACCAGAAGATTTAAAACGAGCGTAATTTTCACTGCTCCCGCCGACCCGCGAAGCTGCTCTTCCCCCGCCTCTGCCTTTCCAAAGCAAATAATAAATGCCTTTACAAAAGGAATCACGGCTCCGGCCAAAACCAAAATGACCAATACGATTCCTATAATGAAGAAAAGCGAAGGAATATCAATAAAGGCAATGATATCACTCAGCCCATAAAAATACATGGATGTGGCATATAACCCGATAAGAATTGCGGCAAAACCTGCTGCCAGACATATCACCACAATCTTGGAACTCTTTTTCTGCTCGCTGCTCTCTTCCATGAGATCTCTAATATTTTCTTCTGCCCGGTCGGAATAGTATTCCTCCTGTATATCCTCTCCGGAGAAGAATTCATTCATAGTGATTTGAAGAGTTCTGCACAATTCTTCCATGACCATACTGTCCGGAATACTCTTTCCCCTCTCCCATTTGGAAACGGCTTTGTCCGTTATCCCCACCTGTTCTGCAAGCTGTTTTTGTGTCATTCCCATTTGCTTTCTTTTCTCGGCAATATATTTACCTGTTTTCTCTTGATTCAACATAGCTACCTCCTTAGAGCCACTCTATCATTTTCTATGGCAGAATACCACCGACCTGCGGTAGACTCACCATTCTACCGATTCTACTCCTATTAAAGTATACCATAAACCGGAAGAAGACCTGTAACATTCCGTCCCTTACCGCTATACCGCCTTATCTCCAAGACCATTCATCTATACAATTCACCGCGTTACTCCCCATTCCGTTCACAGCGGCATTTACACCAAAACCGCTGAACAGCGATTCCCCGCATCTCTATTCCTGTCCGCATCGTTGTCGCCGGTGAGACGATGCCGCCGCATCGCCTCCCTCCTCCGCCTTGCAGTTACCGTTCACTTCGTTCACAGCAACCTATGCACAGAAATCGCAAAACAGCGATTTCGCGCATGTCTGTCTCGGGTTTATCACGCAGAAACAGCGTGAAAACACCTCGCGGCGACAGCGAGTAAGCAGTAACGCCTTGCAGGCCGAAAATTTATGCAAGTCTCCGAAAGACTTTTCATTTTATAAGGTTTCTGGTATAATAAATCCGTATGCAAGACAGAAAGCGGCCAAACGGCTCTTTCAACCATATGCGGTGAATACACCGGACATATGGCAGCACAATTCTGGAAGGAGATGCTATTTATGCAAGGCAGAATTCATTCATTGGAAAGTTTCGGCACCGTAGACGGCCCCGGAACGAGATTTGTCGTATTTGTACAAGGATGCCCCATGCGCTGTGCCTATTGCCATAACCCGGACACTTGGGAAATGAACGGCGGCACTCTGATGGAGCCCTCTTACATTATCGAACAGTACGAAAGAAACAGCGCTTTTTATGTCAACGGCGGCGGACTTACCGTTACCGGCGGAGAACCGCTGATGCAGATAGATTTTTTAATTGATTTGTTCACTCTGGCAAAGAAACGCAATATTCACACCTGCATTGATTCTTCCGGTATTGCCTACAATCCGGAGAATGCCGCCCAACGTGAAAAGCTGGACAAGCTTATGGAGCTTACCGACCTTGTAATGCTGGATATCAAACATATTGATCCGGAAAAACATAAGGATTTGACACAGCAGTCCAACACAAATATCTTGAAATTTGCGGAATATCTTAACGAGAAACAGATAGATATGTGGATCCGCCATGTGGTAGTTCCCGGAATAACGGACGATGACAAATACCTCTTTGATCTGGGATACTTTATAGGACAATTCAACAATTTAAAAGCACTTGACGTACTTCCTTACCACACCATGGGAGAGGCAAAATATGAGAAGCTCGGTATGGAGTATAAGCTGGCAGGCGTCCCCGCCATGGACAAAAATGTTCTCTTGGACAAAAAGCAGGTTATTTTAAACGGCATTAAGAAAAGGCGGGCGGAGCTGAAATAAGTCTTGTAATTTCACACCTTTTATATTACAATAGATACAGTTATTGATAAATTTCTATCAGACATTAAGGAGGATATTATTATGGCATATTCAATTGGTGATGCTTGTGTAGCTTGCGGCGCATGTGAGGCTCAGTGTCCTGTAGGCGCTATCAGCATGGGGGACGGCAAATTTGAAATTGATCCCGAAAAGTGCATTGACTGCGGTTCCTGTGCAGGTGCATGCCCTACCGGTGCAATTTCCCAAGCTTAATGAAATGTGCGGTACTGCGGAAATTCCGGAATAAACATATGAAATAAACCTTGAAAGGCACTTCAAAAAAAGAAGTGCCTTTTCTTTTTTTCCGCCTTTTTGGCAGAATCATCCTTGGATTTCGTATCAAATAGATTATCTCCGGGAATACTCTCCATAGCCAGTTCCAAAATTTCTTTGTCGATTTCCGCCTCTGTCTTATCTAACGTTTTATTTTTATCATCGGCCTTGTTCTTTTTGCCGGTCTTTGCTTTGTCACCGGTCTTTCCCTTATCGGCGGCTTTGACCCGCAGCCCTCTCTTCTTAGCCTTTTTGCGCAGTAATTCATCCATTCTCTGATAGTATTCTTCACTGCGCTCCTCCAAAAGCTTATCCCGCGCTTCCTCCCTCTCTTCCTGCATCCTGAATTGATAATCCAGTTCTTTTACCACACTTTCTTTGATTTCCCGGCACAGCTCGCTGTTATTTTCCTGAAGAGTCTCGCGGATGAGCTGCTGCAGCAGCCATTGGAGGCGTCTGGATTTCTCCTCCTTGCTGTCCGATGCCGATACTGCCGTTTCCTTTTGTTCCACCACATCAATAGCTATATTGCCAGACATGGCGCTTCTTCCTGCCGTCCGCATCTGGGCTTGTCCCATATTCTGCATGGTAGTTCGCATTATATCCTGATTCATGCTCTTCGCCCGGTTCTGCTCCGCACCCTGTATGTAATTTTGCCTAGTTACCTGCCTTACATCCGGCTCCGCTTCCTGTACGGTATCCTGTCTGCTGTCTTCCGATTCTCCCGGTTCCGTATCCTGACCGCCTTTTTCTTTGGGCACAAGCATGTCCAATTTTCCATCCTTCAGAATCATTTTAATCGCCTTCAACTGAAGTCCCCTTTCTTTCATTCCCTTAATCTGTTTAAAACGTTCTACATCCTCCTCCGTGTAATAGCGGTGTCCCAGCTCGTTTCGTTTAATCGGAAGGTGCAGCTCCTCCTCCCAATAACGCAATACATGGCTTTCTACCTTCACTTCTTTTGCTGCGTCTGAAATAAATAGATAATTATTCATACTATCTCCTTTCTGAAATAGCGGATGACATGCTTGTCATGACACCCTTGTGTAAAAAAAGAAAGAGAACCAACAATCTCAATTGTTCATTCTCTTTCGTAGGTTACTCGTATTTTTTATTGGAATGCTCTAAATTAGCGAACTTAGTGTATTCAGGCAGCCATGCCAGCTCCACTGTTCCGATAGGGCCGTTTCTCTGCTTTGCAATGATGATCTCCGAAATCCCCTTCTTGTCCGTATCATGATTGTAATAATCATCACGATATAAAAACATTACCACGTCCGCATCCTGCTCTATGGCTCCGGACTCACGCAGATCCGAAAGCATGGGTCTGTGATCGGGTCTCTGCTCCACGGCTCGGGACAGCTGTGAAAGCGCTATGACGGGGACATTCAGCTCTCTGGCAAGAGCCTTTAAAGACCGGGAGATATCCGAAATTTCCTGCTGTCTGGATTCGTTTCGGCCGCTTCCCGACATGAGCTGCAAATAATCAATCATAATAATGGAAAGATCATATTCCAGCTTGTATTTCCTGCACTTGGAGCGGAGTTCCGCAATGGAAATACCGGGAGTGTCATCTATAATCAACTTGGACTTGCCGATGGTTCCTGCACTTTCTATCAGACGCTCCCACTCCTGATCGTTCAGCTGGCCGGTACGAAGCTTTTGGGCATCCACGTTAGACTCTAAGGAAAACATACGGTTTACCAGCTGCTCCTTACTCATCTCCAGACTGAACAGCGCCACCGTCAAATCCTTTTTAAAGGCCATATATTGAGCCAGATTCAGCTCAAAAGCAGTCTTTCCCATAGACGGACGGGCTGCCACCAGAATCAGGTCTGAGGGCTGCATTCCGGCCGTGCGGTAATCCAAATCAATAAATCCCGTGGGAATACCTGTGACGCTCCCTTTATTTTTTGCCGCTATCTCAATCTTGTCCATAGCATTCATGACAATCTGGCGAACCGGTACGAAATTATCCGTAGTACGCTTTTGAACCAGCTGGAACACTCTCTTTTCCGTGTCCTCCAAGATAAATTCCAGACTTTCTTTTCCCGCGTAACAGGTATTTGCTATTTCTTCATTTAAGCGAATCAGTTTACGAAGTGTAGACTTCTCCGCCACGATATTGGCATAATATTTTATATTCGCCGAAGTAGGAACCGCCGTAATTAAATCTCGTACAAATTCCAAACTGCTGACTTCCGGTGGCACATCTTTTTCTTTCAGCTTATTTTGCAGTGTTACCAGATCTACAGGGCTGTCACTGTCATGCAGCTCCACCATGGTCTCAAAGAGTATACCATACTGCCTATTATAGAAGTCTTCTCCCGTAATCAGCTCGGATGCCACTACAATAGCTTCCTTATCCATAATCATGGAGCCGATAACAGACTGCTCCGCCTCCACACTGTGTGGCAATATTCTCTTTAATACATTTTCTTCCATTGCCGGCATCTGTCGTATCCTCTGCTTATTTCCCTGCGTTATGAGCATGTATGCGGATCCGCCAGCTCTGCTGCGGGTATCCGGTTATGCCTCCAATACCTTAACCGTAAGCTTCCCCGTGACCTGAGGGTGAAGCTTTACGGCAACCTCATAGGAGCCGAAGTTCTTCAGGCTCTCCGGCAGCTGAATTTTCTTTTTATCTATCTCTATATTGTGCTGTTCCTTACAAGCGGCTGCGATTTCCTTGGAAGATACCGAGCCGAAAGCTCTGCCTCCCTCTCCTGCCTTAATCTTAACCACCACCTGCTTGTCCCCCAGCCTTGCAGCCATCTCCTTTGCCGCATCCAGCTGCTCCTGAGCAATTTTATCACTGTTTGCCTTCTGCAGCTTCAAATCATTCATATTTTTAGGGGTAGCCTCCACACCAATCTTCTTAGGAAGAATAAAATTTCTGGCATATCCTTCACTGACTTCTATTACATCACCCTTTTTGCCAAGCTTTTTCTCATCCTGTAGTAAAATAATCTTCATGCAATCAAACCCCTTTCTATATCCTGTAAATTTCTGTCGTTTGTTTCTGCAGCATCCTTTATCTTGTTGGTTTCTTCACAATCCGCTTTTGTGTATATCAACTATACTCCGCTATATCTCCCGATTCTCCAACATGGAATCAATGGTATGCTTCAAAGCGCCGATAGCTTCAATAATACCCACGCCCTCCATTTGGCAGGCCGCTATATTCATATGGCCGCCGCCGCCCATGCGCTCCATGATGATCTGCACATTCACTTCGTCAATGGATCTGGCGCTGACGTATATTTTCCCTTGATAATCCGTCAGTACGAAGCTGGCTTTAATCCCCTTAATGTTCAAAAGTTCATTTGCCGCCTGAGCGCCGATTACGGTGGGGCTTGGCAGATCATCCGCAGAACAGATGGAAATGGCAAAGCTCTGCTTATATATTTCTGCCTGACTGACGGCATCCGCCTTGGCCTTATATTCCAAGGCATCCTCCCGGAACAGCTTTCGGACACGAGTCACATCCGCACCGTTACGCCGCAGGAAAGCGGCAGCCTCAAAGGTGCGAACCCCTGTCTTAGTCATAAAATTATTGGTATCAATCATAATGCCGGAATACATGCAGTCTGCCTCTTCCGGATGAATCTTAATATTGTCATAGGTATACTGCAATATCTCGGAAACCATCTCACAGGCCGAAGAAGCATATGGCTCCACATAGGAAAGGGTTGCATTCTCGATAGTCTCCGTTCCCTGCCTGTGATGATCCAGCACTACCACCGATTTACAGAACCTCAGCAGCTCAGGGCATTCCGTCAGCGTGGGCTTATTCACGTCCACCACCACCAACACCGCATTGCTGTTTGCGGCTTCAATGGCCTGCTGATTCCCGATAATCATATCCTCTTCATATTCGGGATTATTTCGGAATAAGTCTGCCATGGGCTGAATCGCCGGCGTAATATCATTTAAAACTATATGAACCTTACGCCCCAGCGTCTGGGCAATCCGGTAAATCCCCACCACGGCGCCAAAGCTGTCTGCATCCGGCATCCGGTGCCCCATTACCAGCACCATATCTTTGCCGGTAATAATTTCCCGAAGGGCATGTGCTTTTACGCGAGCCTTCACACGGGTATTCTTTTCCACCTGCTGGCTCTTTCCGCCGTAATAGGTAATACTCTCGGGTGTCTTGATAACCGCTTGGTCTCCGCCGCGTCCGAGAGCCAAATCAATGGCATTTCTTGCAAACTCATAATTCTGAGCGTAGGTCAGACCGTCCAGACCCACACCGATACTGATGGTAACGGCCATTTCGTTTCCGATGTTCACCGTCTTCACTTCTTCTAAAAGGTCAAAGCGTGTTTCCTGAAGCTTTGTAATGGCTTTCTTTCGCAGAATCACCAGATACTTGTCTTTCTCCAGCTTCTTGCTAATGCCGTCAAGGGCGGAAATGTACTTATTCACTTTACGGTCAATCAGAGCGATCAGCAGCGAGCGGCGTACTTCCTCCACACTCTCCAGCGCTTCCTCATAATTGTCCAGATAAATCATTCCCACTGCAAGACTCTGGTCATCTATTTCCTGCAGCGCAATGTGAAGCGCCGTCTCGTCATACAGATACAGTGCGATCAGATAGCCGTTG
The DNA here is from genome assembly GCA_910589655.1 of uncultured Acetatifactor sp. Lineage (GTDB taxonomy): Bacteria > Bacillota > Clostridia > Lachnospirales > Lachnospiraceae > Acetatifactor. The sequence continues at coordinate 55,587 of CAJUTJ010000049.1, forward strand.
TAGTCCTTGGCATCAATCATATCACTGTGTTCCGCCATTTCTTTCAGAGATATTTTCTTAAACTTGGCAACAAATTCGTTTCCCTCGTATTCCAGCTCATACTGTGCCTCGTCCACTCCCATATCATCCGGAAGCCGGTCTCTGGTAATAGTGGGAAACAATGATGTAATAGACTTATTGTAACCCTTGGGCTGATGTACCACTGTCTCGAAAGCTATGTTTGTCCAAATGACTTTTCCCGAATCATCCAAAAGCGCATACGGCAAGTCCATATCACGCAAAAGCTTGCGCTGTATCTGCCCGTATTCCGTGGCAAAGCTTATAAGCTCATTCATAATGATGGGTTTATTGTAAAAATAACGAGACAGTGTAATGGCAAAATAGAGAACACAAAAACCGGACAGCAACGCTCCGGCCCGCAGGTCTATCAGGAACATGGCTGCATCTATAGCTATCATCAATATGCCAAGATAAATGCTAAACTGTATATATGTTTTTATACGGCCCTTTAACTTAATTCTCTTCTTCATACGGTATACCTCACAGCGCAGAGTCAAAATACTCCGCCCCTACCGTTCATTTTATCATATTCTTGTTGACTATGCCACAATTTAATTTGTCGAATGTCGAAATGTTTTGTTGAACCGTTACTTTTCACTCCCACGCCACCGCAAGGTGTTTTCACGCGTTTTTGCGTGACAAACCCGAGGGCAGCCGTGCGCGAAACCGCTGTTTTGCGGTTTCTGTGCATGCGTTACTGGTCGCGGAGCGAACAGTAACGTTGAACCGTTACTTTTCACTCCCACGCCACCGCGAGGCGTTTTCACGCGTTTTTGCGTGACAAACCCGAGAGCAGCCTGCGCGAAACCGCTGTTTTGCGGTTTCTGTGCATGCGTTACTGGTCGCGGAGCGAACAGTAACGTTGAACCGTAATAGTTCAGACAGCCCGTCTCCCGAAGTCAAAATCACATCCCCATGCAATTTTGCGGAACATGCAGGCGCCAATACGCATTCTTTCCGCGTTTTATGTGCATTCTCGTGACAGTTCCGTGCCTTGTCTGAACTGTTACAATGAGCCAAAAAGCTCCGGCTTTTCAGCCGGAGCTCCCTTACCAGAATTTCATTTAATCCTGAACATAAGGCATCAATGCAACGTGACGCGCTCTCTTGATAGCTGCGGTCAGCGCTCTCTGATGCTTTGCGCAATTGCCGGTAATACGGCGGGGAAGGATTTTTCCTCTCTCGGATACATATCTCTTTAACTTGTTGGTATCCTTGTAATCAATCACATTATCTTTACCACAGAATACACAGACTTTTTTTCTTCTGCGGACTCCGCCTTTTTTTCTCATGGGAGAATCGGGTTTCTCTGCTTTATTGTAAGCCATGTCAATGCCTCCTATCCTTCAAATTCACTTAGTTAAACGGTAATTCTTCGTCAATGCCGTCAGGGATGTTCATAAAACCGTCACCGGCTCCGGACGCCGCCGGTGCGTTGTTTGCACCTGCAAAACCGCCTCCGTTATTATAACCGCCATTATTGTAACCGCCGTTACCAAATCCGCCGTTATTGTAACCTCCGTCATTTCCGCCGGATGCATTCTTACTCTCGGCAAACTCAATATCTTCTACTATGATTCGGACACTGTACACCATCTGTCCGTCCTTATTGGTATAGTTATCGTTCTGAACTCTTCCGCTGAGAACCACTTTCGTACCTTTGTGTAAATATCTCTCAACAAATTCAGCCTGCTTCCCAAATGATGTGCAGTTAAAGAAATCCGCATCAGGTTCGCCCTCACGCTTAAATCTTCTGTCCACTGCAACGGAATAACGCGCTACGGCGGTCTGGCTGGCCCCTTGTGAATATCTCACTTCAGGGTCTCTTGTCAAACGTCCCATAAGAATTACTTTATTCATATTTCTTCTCGCTTTCTATTAAGCCTCGTCCTGTTTAACGATTAAGTATCTGATTACATTGTCCATAATGCGAATACGGCTCTCAATTTCTGCCGGGGCAGTGCTCTCAGCATCGAATCTGATGAAATAGTAGAAAGCTTCCTTCATCTTCTGGATTTCATAAGCAAGTCTCTTCTTGCCCCAATCGTCCACTTCTGTGATGGTACCGCCAAATCTCTCGACAAGAGCCTTGCACTTATCCACAACTGCAGCTCTCTCTTCATCTTCGATCTTAGCGCTAACAACAACGGCTAATTCATACTTATTCATGCTTGTTACCTCCTTTTGGTCTCTGGCCCGCAATTACATGCGCGCAAGGAAAATTATTCATCACGAATAAATATGATACCATACACCCTCATATATTTCAAGTGTTTTGCACATTATTTTCCGAAACCGATATATTATCGGGTAACAGTTCAGACAGGTCACTGAACCGTTACAAGATGCACACAAAACGCGGAAAGAATACGTTTTGGCGCCCGCATGTCTCGCAAAATTGCATAGAGACGCGATTTTGCCTTCGCGGGAAGGGCTGTCTCAGATTTGCAGCAGCGATTTCACGCACGGCTGTCTCGGATTTGTAACGCAAAACAAAAACACACGCTCTAAGACTCGGCAGGACATATTTCTTTTATATTTTTTTCCAATAGCTTTCTGGCTATCATGATCTGATGTCCGCATCCTCTGCACTTAATTCTGAAATCCGCACCGACTCTCAGGACATCCCATTCTTTGCTTCCGCAAGGATGCTGCTTTTTTAACTTCAACATGTCTCCAACGTTGATCTCCATGTTCTACCTCTTTCTATATTTATTGTTTATACTTCCTCTCCCGTTTTTGCAAAAATGCCCCCCTACAAATTACCCGCAAGAAAGTCTTTTACCACTCCGAAAAATTCCCGCAGCATATTGTTCAGCAGATTCGCCCAGTGGGTACTTGCAGCCAGCCCCTGTACGGTGCCGTACCCTTGTTTCTTCGCAATGGACATTGCGCGGAATACATGAAAATTATTTGTCACGATTACCACATTGTCCCTTGTTTTATCAATCAGCCTTGCGCTATATACCAGATTCTCCAATGTATTTGTGGATGCATCCTCCATAACGATACGCTCCTGCGCAATCCCTTTGGCAATCAGGTAATCCCTCATTCCCTGCGCCTCGCTGACCGGTTCATTATTCCCTTGTCCTCCGGAAACAATGACCAATGTGTCCGGATTATTCCGGAGGTACTCCGCCGCTTTATCCAATCTTCTCTGCAGTACGTCACTGGGTCCCGATTCCTTTATCTGTGCTCCTAAGATGATACATACATCTGCTCCCGGTTTTGGAACCGCCGCAAACCGGCTGAGAATCAATCCCTCAATCACAAGAAAAAACAATGTGCCTATAACGAATATAAAGCCTATAGTTCTCCTGATCCACCTCGGAATCCGCGCCACCCACGACCTATGCGCCAGGAAAAAAGCAAGCAGCCCACATCCGGCAGCCAATATACTCCAAATCATAAAGAAATTGGAACCTGTATTTACAAAAAAAAGTTGAAAAATAAAATAAATTAAGCTGAATATTCCAAGTACGCCAAAGAAAACAGCCGTTATAAATTTATTTTTAACCTCTGCTCCGCGCCTGTCCAAATAGATCACTCTTCTGCTTTTTTCCAATGGTATGAGATGCTCTTTTCCTTTTTTCATAAATATACTATAACATATTTCGTCAGATTTGCTCAATAGCGCTGACCCCTCCGTTTCTTAAGATTTTCTTATATAATAATGAAAATCCCCTGTAGATTATGGTAATCATGGTATAATGATTCCATATTCAAGACAGGAAGGGGCCGTATGGCCATCCATGCCATGATTGACCTGTAATCATGGTTTAATGATTCCATATTCAAGACAGGAAGGGGCCAAATGGCCATCCATGCCATGATTGACCTGTAATCATGGGTTAATACACTCAAGAATCCAGCCGCCGCGCGTCTGCCGCGCCTCGCGCTGAAAGTTTCTTTCGTTACCATATCGGGTGAAATCAAATGCTCACTGCGTTCGCGCTTGATTTCCTGCCGATATGGTATAATATCCGCAAGGAGCAGAGTTAATGGACACATAAGCATCTGCCGAGCCTGCTTGAACAGATTCTCATGCGTCCATTTGACGAGCAAAGCGATCCCGGAGAGGAGTTATGATGGAAAATTTGCAAAACACTATCAATGAACTAAAGAAAATTGTTGAGAACTACGATAATATCGTTTTCTTTGGCGGTGCCGGAGTCTCCACGGAAAGCGGCATTCCGGATTTCAGAAGCGTTGACGGTCTATACCACCAACAGTATGATTATCCGCCGGAGACCATCTTAAGCCATACCTTCTACCGGCATTACGGAGAAGAATTCTACCGTTTCTACCGGAATAAAATGCTGTTTCCGGATGCCAAACCCAACACTGCCCACCTGAAACTGGCCGAGCTGGAACAAACAGGAAAAGTCCGAGCCGTTATTACCCAAAATATTGACGGACTGCATCAGGCGGCAGGAAGTAAAAATGTTTTGGAACTGCACGGTTCCGTACTGCGCAATTACTGTGAAAGCTGTGGTGAATTTCATGATGTGAAATACATACAAGAAACCTCCGGCATCCCTAAATGCAGAAAATGCGGCGGTTCCGTAAAACCCGATGTGGTCTTGTATGAGGAAGGACTTAACCAAAAAACAATAAATTCTGCCTTGCGTTTTATCCAAAAAGCTCAAGTGCTCATTATCGGCGGAACTTCCTTAGCCGTTTATCCCGCCGCCGGGCTAATCGACTATTTTCAAGGCGACAAATTGGTGGTGATCAATAAATCCGCTACCCCGAGGGACAATCATGCGGATCTGCTGATTCAGGCACCAATCGGTGAAGTCTTCTCACAAATTTAAAGACTTCACCCCCTCCTTTTCTTATCGGCTTCTATCCACTCGTCTAAAGTCAATGGCACATAATCGGAATACATGCAAAAGCAGTTAATCATATTACAAGGAATCTGCTGCATTTCCCCTTGCATGTTTCTGGTTATGGTGCCACGCACTATCTCTTGATATCGGTCTATTAGTCTTTGGTCTATGGTGTCATGAACATGCCCGTAAAGCATATAAGTCTTAGGATTTCCGTTCTTATCCAAACGGTATTGTCCGTTATAGCACATAATGGGATAGTGGCATAATACCACCTTGCGCTTATTATCGGACAATTCTACATATGGCTTAATCCATTGAAAACGTCGGATATCCGTCTTTTTATTCGTAATGAAGTAATCATGATTCCCCGAAATAAGGTATAACCGGCCGTTCAATCGTTTCAAAAGTGCATTCGTTTCCTCCGCTTTTCCCCATGACAAATCCCCGATAATAATTACGTCATCATTGTGACGAACTTTACCGTTCCACTTTTCAATCATATATTCATGCATTTCCTCCACACTGCCAAATCCACGGCAATCCATGTTGACATTCATAGCAGCGTGAAAAAAATGCAGATCCGCAATATAGTACCTCAAACTATCACCTCTATAATAATAATGAATCAAGGACTTAACCTTTTTCTCTATTCTTCCACCGGACACATTCCCGCATAAAGTATAACATTCATTTTCCCGCCCTTTATATGAATACTTACATCGCTGCCTGCATTGTCTAAGTCTAAATGAGAGACTAGAAAAAAGGAAATAACAAAAAACCCCGGAAAATCGGGGTTTCTGAGAGGCGCAGACCGGATTTGAACCGGTGCGTACTGGTGTTGCAGACCATTGCCTTACCGCTTGGCTACTGCGCCAAATATATACAAAATAATTCAAAAAGCATTCAAGAACCTTACCCATCACAATGCTATACTTAATTATATGCACAAATAATTAAAAAATGACTCCAACGGGAATCGAACCCGTGTTACCGCCGTGAAAGGGCGATGTCTTAACCGCTTGACCATGGAGCCTTGTCTTCTCTGCTTCCCCTGTGCCGTCCCTCCGGAAGCACATAGGGCTGCCGCTGCGGATAACTCCATCCTGCGCTCCCCGGCTCCTTCCTGCACTTCCACGTCCTATGCTCCCCGAGCAAGGCTCGAACCTACAACAACACAGTTAACAGCCGAGTACTCTACCATTGTATGATATGCAACCAAAAATGTTAAAGCAGAAGTTGTCAGGCATTCCTTACTCTCAGGATAATATTTCTCTTACTGTACCGCTTTTCACTTAGCGGCTTCAATGAAATTGATTATAACACAGCAAAAATCTCTTTGCAATAAAAATTTTAATTTTTTATTGATTTTATAGCGAAAAAGGTTACTGTTCACTCCGTTCACAGTAACCGATGCACAGAAATCGCAAAACAGCGATTTCGCGCATGTCAGTCTCGGGTTTATCACGCAGAAACAGCGTGAAAACACCTCGCGGCGACAGCGAGTGAACAGTAACCGAAAAAGCTTCTTATAAGCTCCCGTAACTGTTTATAACATCTTGCAGGAATGGCTTAAAGTCAAGGTTTTCCGCTTATCCTTTTATATCATGCCATATCCCCGTATAAGTTGATTTTGTAAGACCGGGCACCATTTTAGCACCACAAATTATAGGAGGACGACATGAAAAATGAACTTTTAGACAGGGGTATTATAACCCCGTCCGGCGAAATCAGCAAGGATAAGATAAACCTTGTAGCCGGGGCAGTCACGCAGCCATTTGCGGAAATGGTCTGGGTGACGACAGGCGGCGACATGGACACCATAAACCACCTTACGGACATTCTTGTTACCATGAACACCCCCGCCGACCGGGGGAAGCTGTTTAAAATCATAAAAATGCTCTACGGGCTTATGGGCTTGCTTTTTTCAGTGGAAGCCGAGTCTCGGCAAAGCTGTCATAACTCCGCAGCGCCGTTTTTCTCATGCGCCGCATGAAACAGCTCCATTGCTGTGCCGTCCGGCAGGTCGAGATCACAGCAGATTACCAGAGGCATTTCCTCTTGGATGGCTGTCCGAGCTTCTTTCAGTGTGGAAGCCGTTTCTACCGGGTAGCCTCGCCGTTGTAAATATTTTTGCAGACGCCATATATAGGTGTCGCTGTCATCGATCAGCAGTATCTTTTTCATGTGTCCGCACCCCCAATATTGATTTACTATAAGCATAAACTACAAATGTTACACAAATGTCCGAGGTGCCTTTGATTTCGACAGAAAAACAGGCTGAATTGTTACAAAGCTCGGACATTTCAAAATATTTTGTCAAGGGATAGCAAAAATCAGTGGAGC
>CAJUTJ010000050.1 GCA_910589655.1 uncultured Acetatifactor sp.
CTCTTCTTTCTGCGGTTCTGTTCTCATTTCCCGTCTTTCCGTGGTTTTGTTCTTACTTCTCTTCTTTCTGCGGTTCTGTTCTCATTTCCCGTCTTTCCGTGGTTTTGTTCTTACTTCTCTTCTTTCTGCGGTTCTGTTCTCATTTCCCGTCTTTCCGTAGTTTTGTTCTTCCCGCTGAGGTTATGCCGAATTTCCTTTGCTGTCTTGACTTTACAGATATTGCCGTATTATTTCGAAATTCTTCTCCAAGGGCTGGCTTCCGTCCAGCAAAATCTGCCGGCACTTCAATTGCTTCTGCCATTCGTCATGTTCTGCCTTGCTTCTCATATCTAAGCCGCCCTCATCGTAAGAAGCCGCCCATAGAATAAATTTCCGGTGGGTTTCATGCATATCTCCGCCGACATCAATTCGGCTGCCGAAATGTTCCCGCTCTCTTTTCTTCAATCTGTCAATCCGTGTTGCGGTATCCGTGACGACACGTATGGTTAACGTAAACAAGGGTATGAACTCATCACCCCAGCCTACAAGCGAACCGGATATAACCACCTTGTCTTCTTGGGCAATATCTTGTTTCATCAAAGCAATTCTGTCAGAAATATTTCTTTTAGTCGTATAGGGAGGGTTTGTGGGTTCCCAAAAATAATCATCCGTATCCATAAAATAGTATCCTGATGTTTCACTGATATACCTGCCGATCGTAGAAGTACCCGAACCGGATGCGCCGTATAAATGAATTACCTTTTTTTCCATGATTTTACTCCTTATATTTACACAATGAGAATATCTCTGTTTCTGAATTTCCAAACCGTACTTTTAGATATGCCATATGGCAATACGGCTGCATAGGGATTTAGACCCTGTTTTTTATCTTCTGAAGCTGATTCGTAAATTCCCGGCAGCGTGCTTCGAACTGTTCATAAAAATCACAATCTTGTTCATATTCCATAAAAAAGAATATCTTCAAAAGCGCCATATTAATCTCCTTGGCAAGCATTTCATTTTCACAATTTCCTGCCACAGCCTCCACATCGTTCAGCAAGTAATGCCATCGGCAGATAAACTTATGATACTTCTCCTGAAACGGCGTATCGATCCATTTGCTGACTTTGACCTTAGAACGATTCTTGCCGGAGCATTCATGAATTTGGAGTATGTATTTAAAATCATTATTTTCATAATATCTGCCCAGAGGAAACAATCTGCATACTCCCGGCCGGAATTCGTGAATGCTGCAGCGCCCCCTTCCGTCCAGAAAGGCACAGATTTCCTCCTGTCCTGCCATGGCCAGATTCGGCAGAATACAGCCGTCCACTACATTTAACTCTGCCTTCCCCTCCTCCATCAGTACGGCCAGTCCTTTTCCCAGTCCTGACTCCAGTCTGTACACATCATAGGGATCAAGAATAACGGATTTTCCCATGCCGCGGCAGCAGTCCGAACATCCGCTGCATCCATGGCAGTCTGCTTTTACCATATCGTTCCTGCCATATAACCGTCCGTCCGAAATTTCCTCGAGACTGATATTTCTCTTCACGTTAACCTCCATGTCACGGCTTTACTGCCTGTTTCCTTTTCAGCCGCCGTACCTTGCCAAAAGAGTCCTGTACTCATCCTCCGTTATAGGCATAATCCCACCATGCCTTTTCTTGGAGGCTCCCATATCAAACTCATTGTCCTCCAGTATCCTGAAACTGCCGTCATCAAGGCAGTCTGTCACCAAGGGCAGATACCCCTTGCCCGCAGCAAAACGGTCTACCATTAGACACCACTCGTTCCGGTCGTTAAATCGGAAAATTTCCGGCCCTTCCACTCCATACAGTCCCTCCAGCACGGAAGATCTTATTTCCGTAAAATCTTCCGGATGCAAGGTTTTGCTGAAATCAATACAGATCGTTTTCACCGTCTCGTCCTTTGTATAGCGGTAATATCCTTGTTCCGTGCGGATAATCGTGCTGTCTATGACATGATTTCCTTTTTCCAAGAAAACGACGGGCTCTGTAAAGCTCGCAAAATCCGTAGTGTAAGAAGCATATATTTTCTGTTTCTTATCAACCATAGAAGCCCAAAATACCAGCACGGCATCCTTTTCCTCATCATAGATTGCCTCCGGCGCCCAGACGCATCCGGCGCCCTCCACCCCTATTGTCCGGGCCGCAGGCCCTTCCCAGTTCACTAAATCTTCGGATTCCCACACTAAAATATCACGGCTTCCGCCATACTGTGCCGCCTCCCAGCCTTTTCCCGCTTCTATTCTCAAATCGGTAGCGATCAGATAAAACCTGCCGGGAGTACGGATTATGAACGGGTCTCTGGCTCCTCCTTCCCCGATGCCGCTTCGAAGTACGGGACGGCCTCCCATGAGATCCTCCCAATGCAGCCCGTCCCGGCTCAGAGAAAAATAAATTTGTTCCCCGTCCTTTTGTTCTCCGATAAAATGTACAAATAAATATCCTGTAAATACCATATTTTTTCTGATTCCTCCGTTGACCGGTACATCCGTTTCCTGATGTCTGATTCCGGACTGCCGATTGGCCGTTTCTTGTTCCAATGACCCTTCCCGCACCGACGATTGGCCGTTTCTTGTTCCGATGACCCTTCCCGCACCGACAGTTGGCCGTTTCGTTTTGTGAAAAGTTCTCACTTCTAAGAATCCGCTTTTTTATCCATGATCTCTTTCAGGCTTTCCGTATACGGCGCTCTTGCAATGCCGTACTCTGTGACAATGCCCGAAATCAACTTATGATCCGTCACATCAAAAGCCGGATTATATACTTTTATGCCCTCCGGAGCCATGGGCTCCTTATACCACATTTCCGTAACCTCGTGTGCCGGCCGCTCCTCAATCTTAATTTCCGCTCCGGCAGGCGTCTCCATATCAATTGTGGAAGTGGTCGCACAGATATAGACCGGCACACCGTAATGCTTTGCCACCGCCGCCACCACGGAAGTACCTATTTTATTAGCCGTATCTCCGTTTGCCGCCACACGGTCACAGCCCACAAACACTGCCTGAATCCATCCCTTGGACATTACATTGGCGGACATATTGTCACAGATCAAGGTCACATCCACCCCCGCGGAGCAAAGTTCAAAGGCCGTCAGTCTCGCTCCCTGTAAAAGGGGCCGTGTTTCGTCCGCAAACACACGAAAATGATAGCCCTTTTCCTGCCCCAGATAAATGGGCGCCGTTGCCGTACCGTATTGCACCGCCGCAAGCTTTCCCGCATTGCAGTGCGTCAATATTCCGTCTCCGGGCTTTACTAACAGCAATCCGTTTTCTCCGATTTTCCGGCAGACCCGGATATCCTCATCCCGAATTTCCAAAGCTTCCCGCCGGAGAATTTCTTTTACCTCCGAAACCGGTTTCCGCTCTTCCCTTCCTGCCTTTAACGCGGCTGCTGCCATACGTTTTAAAGCCCACGAAAGATTCACTGCAGTAGGTCTGGCGGAATCCAGATACTCCTTATATTCACAAAGCTTCCCGTAAAATACTTCAAAATCCTCGGTGTCAATCTGTTTTGCCAATATATAGATTCCCATGGCCGCGGCAACACCAATGGCCGGCGCGCCGCGTACTCTCAGCAGATAAATGGCTTCCCAAATCTCCTGAGCCGTCTTCAACGCCGCAAGCTCCGTCCTTCCGGGAAGCAGTGTCTGGTCAATAATAACCACCGCGTTATTGGCGTCATCCAATGCCACCGTATCATATTCCATAATATTAACTTTTGCAATAGTTGTCCCCATATAATTCTCCGTCATTTTCCATATGCATTTATTCAGGACGTGCCCGAAAAAGCTTAATGCCTGATTAGTTCCGCAAACTCTGCCTTTGCCGCCCCTGCCAGATCCTGTGGTGAAAGCTCCAGCTGCGAACCGATCCTTCCGCCGCTTACAATGATGGTTTCCTGTGCCTGTGCAGAACTGTCGATTCTGGTCACATACTGCTTCTTCATTCCCACGGCAGTACAGCCGCCTCTCACATAACCCGTAACGGCATTAATGTCCTTCACATGGATCATCTCCACACTTTTTTCGCCTACACTTCTGGCCGCCGCCTTCAAATCCAATTCCTCCGCAATGGGAATCACAAACACAAAATAATTTTTGCTGCTTCCCACCGTCACCAGAGTCTTATATACCTTTTCATAGGGCATGGAAAGCTTGTCCGCTATCTGCAGCCCGTCTACGAATTCATCACACTCATACGTATAATGCCGGAAAGGAATCTTCAAAGATTCCAAAATTCTCATGGCATTGGTTTTCACTTCTTTTTGCCTTGCCATTTTTATCCTCCCTATTTTCTTCCCTTTCTCTCCGCATCGGGTATTTCTCCGACCATCGGCTCATTACGAGTCCTGCTCTGCCCACGGCTCCGCCAAAACAGTGTCAGAAATCTGTTGAAAGGATATTGAAAAGTTCTTCAACGGCTCTCAAAAAGCAGGAGTTTCCGGGAAGATTTCCGCAATCGCAGTCAAGATACCACAGAACGTTAAAAAGGATATTATCAATCAGAATCAAGCATTGATTAACGGCATAGCTTCTCTCTTTTACAACAGTAAAATATTTTATAAAATCATAATAAGATTCGAAAACAGAAAAACCATAAAAAGCAAAAGCCTGAGTCATGGCATCTTTTTGTTTCAATTCGGAAAAATAATTCCGGCCTGACATGGCGGCGTCTTCTTGGGAAAAATGTATGGACTCAAGATATACGGAGTCGTCATGGCTGTCAAGAATACATCCGATCTGGTTACACATTTCACAATACTTTTCTAATTGGGGATACGGCCGCGGGGCTTCCTTCTTTTGATTCTCTCTTATATATGCGAAGGCATTTCCTAACTCGGAAAATGTGTGCATACTTTCGAAACTTAATATCTGACAGATAAACGGTTGTATCCATGATTGTACGGCAAACAATATTTCTTCCAGCCGCTCCAATGCAATGTTACCGTTGTTTAGGGCACTTTGAAGCGCATAGTTCATTTTTTCCTGTAAAAACTCGTATTGTTTTTCATCCGAAAAATCAATTTTATCCGGCATAAAGTCAAACAATCCGCTTCCCCTCCTCTCTTCGTATCCCGCTCCGTTTTAGGAACTTATTATACAACAAACAGGCTGCATTTTCAAGAATTAAGCATCTTCCGGAATCTTTCTTTGTAACGGTTCGTTACTTTTCACACCCACGCCACCGCGAGGCGCTTTCACGCGTTTTGTGTGCATTCTTGTAACGGTTCAGTGCTCCGTCTGAACCGTTACCTTTCTTTTTCTGCCTTCACCGCAAAGTATTTCCAAATAAAAGTGCACCGCAAGGGACATCCCCTATGATATTAAAAACCGGTGGTTTGGGCTGTGATCAGTTCATAACCATCGGTCTTTATTTCACTCTCACCTATATGTCATAACAAGTAATCCTTCTTGGACATCCTTCTTCCGTCTATGGAGAATTGCTGTTCTTTTTGTCGTTTGGCGGAATTTCATGTACGGCTTCTTTTTTATACTTGGAACTTACATGCCTGCTGGTTCAAAAGATGGCTCAACGTTACCAGATTCTCGGTATCTTCCGTACATTCATCAATTGTTTCGGACAAAAGTGCCATACTGGCGCTTGTTTCTTGCGTGGAGGCCGCGTTTTCTTCTACCACACTGGCCAGACTGTTGACGGAATCCGTAACAATCTCTTTCAGGGAACTCAAAATCTTTGTCTGTTCCCCGATTTCATCCGTAACACCCTTCACAAGGGAAACCTCATCAGTTAAAAGCTGAAATGCGGTTCTGGTCTCATCCAGACATTCTTGCTGCTTTTGCACATTCAGCATAACTTCATTCATTTTGCTGACAGAACTTTCTACATTATTGATAAGCTCTTTTACGATTCTTTCAATCTCCAATGCATTATCGGAAGATTCCTCGGAAAGTTTCCTGATTTCTTCCGCTACAACGGAAAATCCTCTCCCCGATTCCCCTGCCCTTGCGGCTTCTATGCTTGCATTTAAGGATAACAAATTCGTCTGCTTTGCCAGTGCTTTTATAAGCTCTATGGCTTTATTGATATTAGCGGCAGCATCGTTGTTCTGGCTTATCTGTTCGGACACTATATGAATGGCCTCGATTGTTGTATTGGTAATCACATCCAGCTCTCCGATGCTTTCGGAAGCTCCCTCCGAATGTTCCGTCATGGCCGATACGGCTTCTCCTAATTTCTGTATATCGTTCTTTTCCGTTTCAATGACCCTATCCAATTCCACGATCTTTCCGTTCACCGTTTCGGTATCATTCGCCTGATTGGTGGCTCCCTGTGCCAAATCATCAATGGCCTGATTGGTATCTCTGATGCCGTCCGTTATATGTTCGAACTTCCGGCTAAACCTTTCGCTGCTTTGATCCAGACTTTTTCCCGTATGAATTACATTGCCCAGCATATCCGTCAGTGACGACAACACATTATCCAATGAACGAGCCATTGTTCCGATCTCATCGGCACGTTTCATCAACGAAGGATTAACCGTAAACCTCAAGTCTCCCATAGAAGCCTGACGGAGATTGCCATTCACCAATTTAATGTCTTTGGTAATCCGGACTCCTACCAAAGCCGATACAAGCAATGCCAAAACCAATATAAAAGCTGCCGAAACACCATAAATAATTAACATTTTCGAAAAATTATTCCGGATGTTTATCTTCATGCTGTTAATCTGCCCATTCATATCATCCACGTAATTTCCGGTGGCAACCGCCCATCCCCAAGGAGTGAACATCTGTGAATAGGCAAGCTTGGGCGCAACCGTTACGCCATCCGCTTTAGTAAAGTAAAACTCATTGAATCCGCCCCCGGCTTGCGCAGCAGCCACGATATTCTGTGTAACCTTGACACCGTTTTGATCCGTCATATCATACCGGTTGTCTCCTTCCTGCTCCGTCAGAATCGGATGCACCACCAAGGTATAATCCGCTCCGTCTATCCACAGATATCCGGAAGCATCATCTCTGTACCGCATGGCGCGAACCGCGTCTCTGGCCATTTCCTGAGCCTCTTCTTCCGTCAATTCGCCGCTTTGGCTGCGATCATAATAGCTTTGTATCACCGCTAACGCACCCTGCACCTGAGACTTGATTTCCATCTGATAGCCGTCAAACATGGATGTTTCATATAATTCCACAGACTCCTGCATAGATTGTCTCATTTGATAAACACCCAGACATGCCAAACCGATGGTGGGAACCGAAACCATAATACAAATAATCAGAATAAACATTCCCGTCAGGCTGCGAAAACCTCTCAATTTATGACCCACAGTAGTTGTTTTCTCACTCATAATAATTCCTCCCGCACTTTATTTTATTAAAGTGTACTCCCTCATTTGGTAAAAAGCAACAAAACAATTAACAAAACAAATATTTTATTGTTCACTATGTCAATACCAAACTATATGGGCACCGGAGCGTGTCTGAAAATTGCTTTCTGACAGATATGCGTCACAATATGGCTCAAATATACCGCGGAGCGGGGCGCGCAGATGGACGCAGCCACCGCTTCGCCTACGTTTGTGGAGCAGCATTCTCGGAAAAATATTCTGCGGAGTTTTACCAGATATGAACAGATCATACTCCAGAACAGAGATCGCAAAAACAGCATTTTCTAACATGCGGGAGAATTCACGTTTGATTCTTTATTGAGAAAGCCACTGCTTTATGGTATGATAAAAGCACTATTAAACGATTGAGGAGGTTATACTTATGCACGGAAATGTTATTGTAGGACAGTCGGGCGGCCCTACCGCAGTGATCAATTCCAGCCTTGTGGGGGTATACAAGACGGCAAAGGATCGCGGTGCAAAAAAGGTATATGGTATGCTCCACGGCATCAAAGGATTATTGGACAGACAGTATGTAGACTTATCGGAACATATCAAATCGGATTTGGATATCGATCTCTTAAAGAGGACTCCCTCTTCCTTCCTCGGCTCCTGCCGCTTTAAGCTGCCGGAGATCAGAGACGGAAAGGAAGTCTATGACAAAATTTTTGATATTCTGACGGAGCTGGAGATCGAGGCATTCTTCTATATCGGCGGAAACGACTCCATGGACACTATCAAGAAGCTTTCCGATTATGCCATACTGATCAGCAGCGACATCAAATTCATGGGTGTCCCCAAGACCATCGATAATGATCTTGCCTGTACCGACCACACTCCCGGCTTCGGAAGCGCCGCGAAATATATTGCTGCCGCTACCAAAGAAATTATCCGGGACGGTCTGGTCTATGATTATCCCGTCATCACCATCCTTGAGATTATGGGACGGAACGCAGGATGGCTTACCGCTGCCACCGCACTTTCCAAGGGCGAGGACTGCGAGGGTGTGGATATGATCTTCCTTCCCGAGGTTCCTTTCGACATTGACAATTTTATGGCCAAGGTAAAAGAACTTTGTCAAGGAAAGAAATCCATCGTAATCGCTGTGTCGGAAGGAATAAAACTGGCTGACGGCAGATATGTATTCGAACTTACGGAACACGTAGAATTCGTGGATGCCTTCGGCCACAAGCAGCTTCAGGGTTCCGCTAAGTTCCTCTCCGATAAAATCGGAAATGAGCTGGGTGTCAAGTCCCGTGCCATCGAACTCAGCACTCTCCAAAGGTGCGCTTCCCACATGACCTCCCGTGTGGATATCACGGAGGCATTCCAAGTAGGCGGCGCCGCCGTGAAAGCCGCTTTTGAGGGAGATACCGGAAAGGTTGTGGTTCTGGACAGAGTTTCCGAGGATCCTTACATCTGCACCACCGACACGCAAGATGTACATAAAATCGCAAATGTGGAGAAGAAAGTTCCTCTGGAGTGGATCACCGAGGATAACACGTTTGTAAGCGACGAGCTGATTCATTACATCCGTCCTCTGATTCAGGCAGAGCTGTCTCCCGTGATGGTGGACGGTCTTCCCAGACATCTGCGTCTGGATCTGGATGCAAAATAGTACCGGAAGCCGCTTTCCCAGAGAAAAGGCGTATGGAATTTTTTAATTTTCCATACGCCTTTTTTATATTCTGTAAAAAAACAGGTTCTTATTCTTTCCTGAAGCTTTGATTAATTCTTAGCCGCCTTCTCTGCCTTCAATGCAGCCGTCAGAGCGGGAACGATCTTATTCAAATCGCCTACCACACCGTAATCAGCCACGTCAAAAATGGGAGCGGACTCATCCTTGTTAATGGCAACAATGATATCGGACTCTTCCATACCTGCCACATGCTGAATTGCACCGGAAATACCGATAGCGAAGTAAATCTGGGGACGAACCGTCTTGCCGGTCTGGCCCACCTGAAGATCCTTGGGCTTCCAGCCGCTGTCAACTACGGCACGGGAACAGGATACGGTGCCGCCCATCACTTCTGCCAGTTCTTCCAGCATTTTGAAGTTCTCCGGACTGCCTACGCCACGTCCGCCGGATACCAGAACCTTTGCATCCATAATATCTACGGTATCGGAAACGGCTTTCACTACTTCCTTGATGGTCACATACTTATCATTGGGAGCAAATCCGGGATTATACTCCTCCACCACAGCCTTTGCGCCGACAATGGGATCAATCTTCTGCATAACGCCGGGACGAACCGTTGCCATCTGAGGACGATTGTCAGGACAGGCAATGGTTGCGATGGTGTTTCCGCCGAATGCAGGACGGGTCATCAGCAGCTGATTATGCTTCTGTTCCTGACCGGGAATAGCGATCAGAGGGAAATCTCCGATTTCCAAAACGGTACAGTCTGCGGTCAGACCGGTTGCAACTCTTGCGGAAACGGTGGGACCCAGATCCCTGCCGATGGCGGTAGCGCCGACCAGTACGATCTCAGGCTTATACTGGTTGATTACGGAAGACAGTGCATGAGCGTAAGGCTCGGTTCTGTATACCTCCAATTCCGGATCGTCCACAACGATAACCTTATCCGCACCGTACTCAGCCAGCTTGTCAGCCAGACCTTTTACCTGATATCCGATGAGCACTGCCACAACCTCCGTGTCCAGATTTGCAGCAAGTTCCTTACCCTTCCCCAACAGTTCAAATGCAATGCCGCTGATCTCATTGTCAACCTGCTGGGCAAATACATATACGCCTTTATATTCTTCAAGAACTACATTGTTCATGACTAAACCTCCAATTATAACGAATCTTTCCTTTTCGTTTTGTATGCGTCAGCGGAACCGTTCGGACTGCCCTCCAAATTGTTACGCTGCACTACTATATCAGTTACTTTCCATCCCCCGTCCGCAAGGCATGTAATGCGGCCGGATGCATGGGAGTTTAGATAATATGCTTCTCCTTGAATTTACCCACAATGTATGCAACAGCATCTTCGGGAGAATCGGGAACCACCTTTTCACCCGCGCCCTTGCGGACCTTATCGGATGCCTTTGCAATCTTGGTGGGAGAGCCCTTCAGACCCAGATCGCTGTCGTCCACATCCTTCAGGTCAGCTCTGCCCCATGTAGTGATGTCGGCAGCACATGCATCAAAGATTCCGCCGGGAGTCATGTAACGGGGCTCGTTCAGCTCGGAAAGAGCGGTAATCAGACAAGGCATCTTTGCTTCCAAAACGTGATATCTGTCGTCATATTGTCTCTGAACGATCACCTTGTCACCCTCAATCTTAATGTCCTGAGCATAGGAAATTACAGGAATGTCAAGATGTTCTGCAATCTGAGGACCTACCTGTGCGGTATCTCCGTCGATAGCCTGACGGCCGGTGATAATCAAATCGAAATCAATATTTCTCAGCGCACCTGCAATGGTGGTGGAGGTAGCCCATGTATCGGCGCCGCCCAGCACTCTGTCGGTTACAAGGATACCCTTGTCCGCGCCCATAGCCATAGCCTCACGCAGAACATCGGCAGCCTTGGGAAGACCCATGGTCAAAACGGTTACTTCTGCGCCGAACTGCTCTTTCAGTCTCAGCGCCGCTTCCAGACCGGCTTTGTCATCGGGATTCATGATAGCAAGCATTGCGCCTCTGTCAAGAGTTCCGTCCGGATTAAATTTAACGCCGCCCTTTGTATCGGGCACCTGCTTAATACAAACAACAATTTTCATTGTATTTTCTCCTTCATTTCATCAATTTCTATAATATCAGGTTTTTGCCTTTCCGGCATACCGCTTTCGGGCATTCCGCCTTCCGGAAGCACAAAAACAGTTTCTTTCCGTTCACAGTCCACGCCGGAAAAGCTTTCCGATTGACTTCATGCTTTTCCATTCAACAAAGCCGGTTTATTTCAGCAGACCCGCGGAGATAACCATTCTCTGAACCTCACTGGTTCCCTCATAGATCTCGGTAATCTTAGCGTCACGCATCATGCGTTCTACATCATATTCTCTGATATAACCGTAGCCGCCGTGAAGCTGTACGGCCTTGGTGGTAACTTCCATAGCAACCTCTGCCGCATACAGTTTCGCCATGGCAGCTTCCTCGGAGTAGGAAATCTTGGGATTGGTTCTGTATTCGTCCTTCTTCAGCGCAGCTTTGTATACCAGCAGCTTGGCTGCTTCAACCTTGGTAGCCATATCTGCCAGCTGGAACTGCGTATTCTGGAATCCGCTGATGGACTTGCCGAACTGCTTTCTCTCTTTTGTATAAGCAATGGTTCTCTCCAGTGCGCCTTCTGCAATACCCAGCGCCTGTGCGGCAATACCGATACGTCCGCCGTCCAAAGTATGCATTGCAATCTTAAAGCCCTGTCCCTGCTTGCCCAGAATATTCTCCTTGGGGATACGGCAGTCAGTGAAAATCAGCTCATAGGTGGAAGAACCACGGATACCCATTTTCTTCTCCTTGGTGCCGAAGGTAAATCCGGGAGTGCCCTTTTCCACGATAAAGGAAGAAATCTCCTTCATCTTCCTGCCCTTCTTCTCGATAATGCCGGTTACTGCAATCACAATGTAAACGTCGGCTTCTTTGCCGTTTGTAATAAAGCATTTGGAACCGTTGAGAACCCACTCATCCCCGTCCAAAACGGCTTTTGTCTGCTGCCCTTGGGCATCCGTACCTGCACCGGGCTCGGTGAGTCCGAAAGCGCCGATCTTTCTGCCGCTTGCAAGGTCGGGAACATACTTCTGCTTCTGCTCTTCCGTTCCGTAGGTCAGAATGGGATCCACGCAGAGAGAGGTATGGGCGGAAACGATAACGCCGGTAGTACCGCATACCTTGGAAAGCTCTTCCACACACATTACATAGGTCAGGATATCGCAGCCCTGTCCGCCGTATTCTTTGGGAACGGGAATACCCAGAAAACCGTACTTTGCCATTTTTTCAACGGTCTCTCTGGGGAAACGCTCTTCCTCGTCAACTTCCTGTGCCAGAGGCTTCACTTCGTTCTCGGCGAAATCTCTAAATAACTGTCTCGCCATCTCATGTTCTTTGGATAACGTAAAATCCATGATAATTCATCCTCCATTTTTCTTTTTTCCGGTAATCCGGGACGGCAGAAAAGTAAAGCACCCGAAAAACGTAACAGCCCGAAAGTCTCATGAAACAATCCACAAGCTGCCCTTTATGTGCATTCCTGCATGGGTGTCTTGCGAATCGTCTCGCAGCCGAACTGTTACACTTACTTTTCTGTTGTCTAAACGCCATATGGGCACATACGCATATATACCGATCCGTGCCGGACATATTAACCATATGTATAAGCACCTGTAAAGTTACCGTTCACCCGCTGCCGCCTTGAGGTATTTTCACACTGCATTTGCGTGGCAGCCTCAAAGCATTCGTTTGTAAAACCGATGTTTTGCATAACAAATATTCGTGAAATTGCTGTTTTTACGATTACAGTGCATAGGCTGCCATGAACGGAGTGAACAGTAACACTTTAAATGTATCGCTTATTAGACGCGTCTGTCCCGACTGCATTCTTTTTTACATTTATTTTTTATAGTTATAGAATCCTTCTCCGGTCTTCTTTCCTAACTTTCCTGCACGAACCATCTTTCTCAGAAGAGGTGCGGGAGCATACTTGGAATCACCGGTCTCGGCATAGATAACCTCCATAATCGCAAGCACGATATCCAAACCGATGTAATCACCCAGAGCAAGAGGTCCCATGGGATGATTTGCGCCCAGCTGCATCGCCACATCAATATCTGCCACGGAAGCAACGCCTGCCGCATATACATTGATTGCTTCGTTAATCATAGGAATCAAAATCCTGTTCACAACGAAACCTGCCGCCTCGTTCACTTCAACGGGAGTCTTGCCGATCTCCGTTGCAATTGTTTTAATCTTCTCCACCAGCTCTGCGGGAGTATTTGCGCCTGCGATAACCTCAACCAGCTTCATTCTGTCCGCAGGGTTAAAGAAATGCATACCGATCAACGGACGATCCAATCCGTTGCCCATCTCCGTGATGGAAAGGGAAGAAGTATTGGAAGCGAAGATACAATCCTTCTTCACGATCTGCTGCAGTTCCGTAAAGGTCTGTTTCTTGATCGCCATATTTTCAGGGCAGACTTCAATCACCAAATCACAATCCGTACAGATATCCTTCAGGCCGGTTACGATTTTTGCCGCAATGGCATCAGCCTTCTCCTGTGTAATTTTTTCCTTGCCAACCAAGAAATTTAAGTTCTTTAAAATTTTTGCCTTTCCGCCGTCGGCAAACTCCTGCTTAATATCACAGAGGCAAACCTCATATCCGTCCGTCATGGCAAATGCCTGTGCAATTCCGGCACCCATTGTACCTGCACCAATAATACCTACTTTCATCTTAAATCCTCCATTCCAGTTCCGTCTCTTCTCTTATTTATTTAGCAGTTTTTGAAAGGTTCTTTGACTTTTTCCTTGTTTTTGTCAAGGAAGAATGCCATACCGTATTTCTGGTCTTCGGTTTCAAAGCAGTCACCGAAAAGTTTCTCTTCGATCACGATTGCTTCGTCCATCTCTGCGTCCAAGCCTTCGTTGATTGCTTTTTTACAGTTGCGGACAGCGATCGGTGCGTTCTTTGCTATGCCGGACGCCATCTTTTCTGCCGCTGCCATCAATACTTCCTGTGCCGTCTTAACCACATTTCCTTCCCCGTCGGTCTCCGCGGAATAAACCTCGTTTACCAAGCCGATCCTGTATGCTTCCGCCGCCTTTATGTTGCGTGCGGTATAGATCATCTGCTTAGCCATACCCGCGCCTACCAGACGAGCCAGTCTCTGCGTGCCGCCGAATCCGGGAGTAATGCCCAGACCGACCTCCGGCTGGCCGAACACTGCGTTGTCGGAGCAGAGCCGGATGTCACAGCTCATGGAAATCTCACATCCGCCGCCCAGCGCAAATCCGTTTACGGCCGCAATCACGGGAATGGAAAAGGTCTCCAGCTTGCGGAATACATCATTCCCCTTCTTTCCGAACGCTTCGCCCTCCGCCTTTGTCAGGGTACTCATCTCACCGATATCCGCACCGGCTACAAAGGACTTCTGCCCTGCTCCCGTAAGGATCAGACAGCGGACCTCGTTCAGATCTACCGCATCAAGAGCCCCATCCAGTTCTTCCAGCACTTGAGAATTCAATGCATTCAATGCCTTTTCTCTGTTGATGGTAATGGTGGCAATACTGCCCTTCTGTTCATACAAGATAAATTCCATCTTATCCTCCATGCCGCTTTAGCGGCTCATATAGATATGAAAAATGCCATGTTTTCAGGCATTTCTCGGTGTGAGACTTAGAAGTTCTTTGCGAAACAGCCTCTGCTGTGAGCAAAAATTGCTAAAGCAATTAGAACTTCTTCTCACACTAACCTCCATGCTACGACTGCTTTTTAGGAGCAGCTGGCAGCTCAAGCTTTGGCGCAGCACAAAGCCTGCGGGTTGAATTCATTAACCCTCTCCTTACTTCCGAAGCTTTTTACAATTTTATTTTGAAAGAGGCAGTTTGGGATCTATTTCATTTTGAAGGCTTTTGTCCTTCTCTTTTTCCTCCCGCTTTCTCTCCTTCTTCCCCTTCAGCTTTTCACTAACCTTGCAGACAAGATCTATCAACATGCGGTTTGCATATAGTCCCATTCCCACACTCCTCTATATGGTTACTGTTCCCTCTGCAGCTATTGCCCCTATATCTTTAATCTTCAATTTTCACGATGGTAGAGCAGCCCATACCGCCGCCGATGCAAAGCGTAGCCAGACCGGTCTTAGCGCCCTTAGCCTGCATCTCATGCAGCAGCGTAACCAAGATACGGCATCCGGAAGCTCCCACGGGATGGCCCAGTGCAATGGCTCCGCCGTTAGGATTCAGCTGCTTATCCACATCGATTCCCAAGTCTTTTCCCACTGCTACGGACTGTGCCGCAAATGCCTCGTTTGCCTCGATGATATCGAAATCTTCGATTTTCATGCCTGTTTTTGCCATTACCTTCTTGGTAGCCGCCACAGGACCGATACCCATCACCTCAGGGCGGACACCTGCCAACGCGCCGGCTACGAAAGTAGCCATAGGCTTAACGCCAAGCTCCTTCGCCTTCTCTTCACTCATCACAACGATTGCCGCCGCACCGTCATTGATGCCGGAAGCGTTTCCTGCGGTAACAAAGCCGTCGGGATTGATGGGACGAAGCTTCTGCAATCCTTCAATAGTAGATCCTGCGCGAGGACCTTCATCTACCTTAAACTCAATGGTTTCTTTCTTTTTCTTCACCATAACGGGTACGATTTCAGCATCAAAAGCGCCGGATTTCTGAGCCGCCTCAGCCTTCTGCTGGCTCTTCAATGCAAACGCATCCAGTTCCTCACGGGTAAGCCCCCACTCACGGCAGATATTATCAGCGGTGGTAATCATATGGTAATCGTTAAATGCATCCCAGAGCGCATCCTTAATCATGGTATCTACCAATGTACCGTTATTCATTCTGTATCCGTAACGAGCCTGAGGAACCGCGTAGGGAGCCATGGACATATTCTCCATACCGCCTGCCACAACAATATCCGCATCTCCGGCCATGATCATCTGCGCCGCCTGATTCACACAGTTCAAACCGGAACCGCAGACAACATTCATGGTGACAGCGGGTACTTCGATGGGAAGTCCTGCCTTAATGGATGCCTGACGAGCCACATTCTGTCCCTGACCTGCCTGAATAACGCATCCCATGTAAACTTGGTCTACATCCTGGGGCTTTACACCGGCTCTGTTCAAAGCTTCCTTGATAACGATTGCACCAAGCTCAACTGCGGGAGTGGTGCTCAGTGTGCCGCCCATAGTACCGATTGCGGTACGACATGCTCCGGCTAAAACTACTTTTTTTGACATGGTAAATCCTCCTTGTTTTTTAAGGGAAAACCGGCTCTTTCACAAGCGTCTGCCTCCCTTTGATAATGTGGGTTTATTGATTGTTATTTTTTTATCATACTAACTGTGATTAGTTTATCACAGTCATAGAATATTTGCAATTACTTTTCATTTAAAATAGTGCAAAATAAAAATGAAAAAATTATAAAAATCTCCCCAAATAAAAAATGCAAAGCCCTTGAACATCCCGCAGAGGCTTTACACTTTTCGGTTTACAGCCAATCATTTTATTGTGAAATTGACTGAATACAATCACATGCCGGCGCAGTCGGCACAAGCAATCAATGAATCATTCCTTTCACGCTAGCCTCCATGTCGCAGCTTTGCTGCGACCCACAATCCCATGGAGCTAAAGCTCCGATGAGAAATGCCGTGTTTTCGGGCATTTCTCGGTGTGAGACTTAGAAGTTCTTTGCGAAACAGCCTCTGCTGTGAGCAAAAATTGCTA
>CAJUTJ010000051.1 GCA_910589655.1 uncultured Acetatifactor sp.
ATGCAAGGCGGAGGAATGAGGCGTAGCGGTGGCTACGTCGATTGACGACAACGAAGCAGATGAAAAATCAGACAAGCCAAGGTGTCAGTTAATTAATATTCGTTGTACTAGTACTGCATTGCGGAAATAACGGTGAATATCAGTGCCCGATATTTGTGTCAGGGCAAGGCGGAGGAGGGAGGCGATGCGGTGGCATCGTTGAGGCTTGGGGAGTAGTGCTATCAGAAAAGTTTCCACAAATCCAAATGAGCGATATAACTGACTGGCAACTTCGTTCTCAGAATGGGTGCATAATTCCAAAAAAAGAAAAAACATTTTTAATATTTTCTCTTAACCAACTGACAAATTTCCAGAGGTGCCGACACAGTCGGCTCAAACAATAAGCGAGAAGAATGCCAGCTCTTGACACTCTTCAGTGTGAATCTTAGCATTTCTTAGACGACGTTTTGGGCCTCTTAGAAAGTTTTCTCACGCTGACCTCCATAATGAGAAGTACCATATTGGAAACATTTTTCAAAACTTCATTCCTTTCACACTTCCAGCCTGCGTTTCATACATCCGTGCATACAGCCCCCTTTTTTCCATCAGCTGTCCGTGGCTGCCCTCTTCCGCAACGGTTCCATGCTCTAATACAAAAATACGCTTTGCTCTCCTTACCGCCGACATATGATGACTGAACATCAGTGTCGTAAATTTCTCATCATCTTCCATAAATTGTTCATACACTTTTGCCTGCCGGAAAACGTCAAGTGAAGCCATAGGCTCGTCCACTATGCGGATCTGCGCAGGCTGCGTAAGCTCTCTGGCAATTAAAAGCTGCTGCCACTGCCCTTCCGAAAGTATCTTGCCGTTTTCTTCTATTCTGCCCAAAAAAGTATCCGCCCCCTGAGGAAACTTTCCGCCGCCTTCAGAAGCCCATTCTCTCACAAGAGCCTCTGCCAGCCTTTTTCTGGCGGGAACTTCCTCCTTCGCACTATCCCACAAGAAAATATTATTCATAACCGTATCTTCATATTTTGCAGCATCCTGAAACAGTACCGCAAAGATACGACGTCTCTCGGAAAAAGGGATCTCCCGCAGTTCTACTCCATTGAGCCGGATTTCTCCCTCGTAAGTATCATAAAATCCGGACAGCAGGTTTACAATGGTCGTCTTCCCCGAACCGTTGCTGCCTACAAAGGCATAGTACCCGCCCTTTGTCAACCGAAAGCTGAGATCATGTAATACATATCTGCCCGTTCTGGGATACCGGAAAGACACGTTTCTGAATTCCAGCGTATTACATTCTTTCAAAACAGATTCTTCTTTCTCAGACTTTCGAATTTCATCCGCACTGTTGTCCACCCATTTTCCCTTCGCTTTCCCCTCATCGGTTTTCCCCGTTTTCTCCATGCTTCTTCCCCTGATTTCCGTAACACCTTCCTCCGTCTCCGGCAGATGCATGAATCTGTTCCACTGCCTCAAAAATATTTTCCCGGCTTTCAGAAATCGGAGAGAGTTCCCTTCCTCATTATTCTGTGCCAGACCGCAGACCCCCATGGACATAGCAATAAAGTATCCTATCGATACCTCACCTTCTGCCATCAGTGCGGTTAAACCAAGTTCCGTCAGCACACAGGTAATAATGACCAAAACTTTATCGGCAAGTTCCTTCTTTTCACGTTCCATGGATCTTTCAAAAATTTCTTTCCGTATGCCTTCCGCCTCTCTATCATTCCTCTTTCCGATATAGCCTATATAGGAAAAAAAGCTTCTCTCTACGGCCGCGCTATGCCCCAGTGCCAATTCGTTCATATACTGTTTTTCCAGACCGTATTCGTTATCTCTTGCAACGAACATCTCCTTTTCCCCCAGCATATTCATAATACAATGTGCTGCTTCCAATAAAAAAAACAGGCAGCCCAAGGGGAATGCTGCCCTTCCCAATAGCAGACATATTCCCAGCAGTTTGACACAATACAGCATAAAGTTTCCCGATTTCTGCACAAGAAACCATACAATGGTTCTATCTCTGCTCTCGTTGATGCTTTCTTGTAATGCCTGTTTTAATTCACGAAAAGCATAATCCTCTAAAAGCCTGTAAGGAATTTTCGATGTCTTCTCCACTATTTTGGATTTTAGTCGAAAACATACCATATTTTGCAATTTTAAAGTCAGATATCTTCCTAAACTATAACCAATTCTTTTCCACACAGACAGCAAAATAAGGCCCAGAACATACTGCGCCATCTTTTCCTGACTTCTCATAATAACTTTTTGAGGCAATACTTCATCGATTAACTCCGCCAGCAATACCAGCCACGCCACATTAGCTAATGCAGTGGCAAACTTTTGCAGGAGAACCGCCGATGCCGTCAAAATTTCTTTTTTCTTCCCTTTCATAATTTCTCCGCTTCGATACGCTTCAAATGCACCGAAACCTCCAATTCCTGTTCCCCCGCGTGATAGAATACCTCTCCCCCATATTTTTCCGCAATCTCCTGCACGATCCTGCCGCCATACCCGTGGCCTGCAGGATTTTTGGTCGTAAGCAGCCGTTTTCCGGAACCGAATTTCAGGCTTTTATAAATACTGTTCCGACAGATAATCTCAAGGCAGTCTTCCTCCCCTTCTACCAATACCTCCAGCCATGGTTTATCCCCGTTCCCCTCGTTAGCTTCAATGGCATTGTCCAATAGATTTCCTAACAAACTGCATAAGTCCTGATTGCCGATCCCCGAAAAAGAAGTCAATATAGCGCAGTGCACCTCCATATCGGCAGCTCTGGCCTCGGACAGCTTCTGGTTTAAAATAGCATTTGCATATTCATTGTCCGTATCCACAATCTTATAGATCTTATCAATCTGATGAAGCTTTTCCTCCAGCAGAGAACCCGCCTCCCTGAAACGGTTCTGTTCGATAAGATTTGCCGTCACAAGCAGAAAATTTCTCATATCATGCTTCATCATATTAATCTGGTCGTAGCTTTTCTTTACATTATGCGCGCTTTGACTGTAATAGCGGTTCAGCATATCCAAAAGTTCATATTCCTCATTTGTCTTCCGTGTCTTGCTTCTCTTTGCATAAAGCAAAAAACAGCCCATGGACACGGCAAGTAAAATCAGATTCTCTATCACCAAGGCAAATACCAGCCCGCTGTCTTGATACCATTCCACTTGGAACCTCCTCTTTTACTATGCAAATCCGGAACCTTGCCTGCGGAAACCACAAGGTGCTTCATTCTCCCTTGCAGGAAATCCTCTTCGCGCCTCACAACAGCTTATTCTGCACCTGATCCCTGTAATTTCTTCCGATTTCCAACAGCGTCCCGGATCTTAGCCGCACTCCGCGCAAGCCCTTCTTTATCTGCATCACATGGCTTTCATTGACGAGAAACGCTCTATGAATGCGGATAAATCCATAACTTTTCAGAGCCTTCTCTTCCTCCTCCATCGTCTTTCTCTGACGGAAAACCTTTCCGTCCACCGTATAGTAAAGCAGATAATTGCGGCTGCTCTGAATGCTCTCTATCTCGGTCAACGCAACCTTCTCTATCATATCATCCTGATTCAAAAAGGACAAATAAATTTCCCGATTCGTCTTTTCCCGGATCCGCTTGAATGAACGGCGGAATTCCTCTTCCATTCTTTCTATGGTACCTTTTCTCACAAAATAGACAGGCTCATAGGAAAAGCTTTGAAACACCAGTTCCTCCTTTGATGACAGGAAAATCAATTTACAGGTATGCCCCATCTCCGCCAGTCGCTCCGCCGTCTGAAATCCATCCATAGGTTCCATTTGTATATCCAGCACCACAATATCGTAGGCATCCTTTTCATGTTCTCCCAGCATCATCCGGTTGTCCGAATAACAGTCAATCTCTGCATTTTCAAAATATTCACCTGCGATTCGAAACAGCAGTTCGCGTGTCTGCCGCAAAATCATCTCCTCGTCATCACAAATTGCAATCCGCATCTCCATCCAGCCTTCCTGCCATGCCGCTTTACCGCTCAAATCCAACCCTTACACATTACGCCATAGCAAGCGGATGAACTTTTCGGACAGCTCTTAAGTATACCACTTTGCCTGCTCATGATACATTTCACTGTAAATGCCATGCCGGGTCAGCAGTTCCTCATGGGTTCCTTGCTCTGCGATTCTTCCCTTGTCCAGTACCACGATTCTGTCCGCTATCTTGGCGGATCCCAGACGATGTGTAATGATAACGGCGGTCTTATTTTTAGCGCTCTCTGCAAATCTTTGATATATTTCCGTCTCCTTCAAGGGATCAATGGCCGCCGTAGGTTCATCCAGCACAATCAGATTATGCTGCCTGTAAAGCCCTCTGGCAATGGAAAGCCGCTGCCACTGGCCGCCGGACAGGTCTGTACCCCCGAATTCTCTGGAAAGCATCGTATCCAGTCCCTGTGCAAACTCCCCGTCCCCTTCGTCAAGGCCTGCCCTGTTCAGGGAATGTGTAATCCGTTTTTCATCTATAGGATGCCCGCTGTCACTCAGAAATACATTTTCTCCCAAGGACATTTTGTACTTTTGGAAATTCTGGAACACGGCGGACAATTTTCCGGCGGAATTCCCGGGGGCAATTTCCCTTGTATCCACTCCGTCAATTTCCACCCGCCCCTCCGTGGGGCAGTAAAGTCCCAACAGCAGCTTTGCAAAAGTGCTCTTGCCCGCTCCGTTCTCTCCGACGATGGCAATCGTCTCTCCTTCCTTTATATCCAAATCTATTTGATGCAGCGCCGGTTCCCTGTTTCCCGGATAGGCAAAAGATACCTTGCAAAAGCTGACTCTCTTTCCCTCCGGAATCTCCTTTACCGCCTTTCTCTCCGGCAGATCCATAAAAGCCATATAATTTTCCGCACTTCCGATATTGTCTGTCAGTCTGGGCAATGTATTGCGGAACATGGTATCCAGTCTGTCGGATATATTATCCAATGAAGATAAGATAGCGGCAAAAGCAGCAATATCCACTCTTCCCCGAATTAAATAGTAGAACAACAGCAAAAGCATACCAATATATCCCGTCATGGAAATAAAACGCAGGAAAATTTCCACCAATTCGGATTTCTTTGTAGCCTTCCAGTCAATGTCCCTTGCCAGCTCCATATTTTCCCGGAACTTCCGGAAAAAATAGCCGTAGGCTCCCAATAGGCGCGTCTCTCTGGCATATTCTTTATCCGTAATACATCTCCCGTAATATTCACCCTTCCTCTGATACGGCGCCGCTTTATAAGCCGCCAGCTTATGCATTCTGTAACGCACCGCTCCGCCGATGATGTAGGGTACAAAAGAAATACAGAGCATGACCAGCAGACCTGTTTCAATCTGCGCCAAGTAAGCTCCCATAAAACCATAATAGCACAAAAATATACCCGCCATGCGGATGGATACCCACATAACCTCGACTACACTCTCAATTCCGGTATTTGCCCGCTTGATATCATCCAAAAAACGATTGTCTTCATAACAGATAGGATCAATCCTTGATGCTTTTCTGTTCAGTCGGTTTCCTGCTTCCTGATGCAGCCGCAGCCGCCCTTGTTCCTGAAGCAGATTATTCGCGGCATACAAAAGCATACTTACAATGAAATAAACACCCAGCAAAATTGCGGCTCCATAGACCCTGCCTGCCGATCCGCCGCCCATCATCTCCTGCGCGCTCTCAAAGAGATTCTGTTTCACTATGACACCGGCGCCGGAAGCCGCCTCCGCCAAAGCCATAACGAGCAATGCTGCCAAAAAGGTTCCCGGCATATTTTTCACACTGATCTTCAGCATACTGCCTAACATGTACGGATAACTGTATTTCTTCTTTTCTGTTTCCTTTTTTCTATTTTCCATCTTTATTGTTTCTCCCCCCTCATTTCTCTCCGCACTTCCCGTCAGACCGATTGAGCCTGCAGCGACGCACAATTAATTGGTAAACCGATGCAAATCCGTTCCTTGGGAATGACTTAGATTTTCTCATCTTCATCCCCTTCACTCTGATACCAGCTCTTCTGGCTGTTATACATTTTTGCGTACCGTCCTTGCAGTTCCATCAATACTTGATGGCTTCCGCTCTCAACTACTCTGCCGTCCTGAAGCACAAATATCCGATCCGCCAGCCCGGTGGAGCCCAGACGGTGGCTGATAAAGATTGTCGTCCTGTCTCTGCTGATGCGTTCAAATTCCTCATACAGCCTGCTTTCACTGACAGGGTCAAGTGCAGCCGTAGGCTCATCAAGAATCTGAACCGGCGCGGAACCCATCATACATCTGGCCATGGCCACTCTCTGCCATTGGCCTCCGGATAAGTCCACGCTTCCGTTTTCCAGCTTCCCCAGAGGGGTGTCATACCCTTGGGGCAGATTTTGCATTTCTTCCCGGATCCCTAATTTCCGGAGATGCTCATCCATCTGCCTCAGGGAATCAGCACTTTCCATTTCCGTAATATCCCCTAAAAGAATATTGTTGGCCACCGTATCATAATAACGGGCAAAGTCCTGATAAACTCCCGTAAAAATCCCCTTAAGCTGCCCTTGGGTATACTCCCGCAGCTCCCTGCCGTTTAAAAGTATCTCCCCCTGATACTCATCATATAAACCGGTCAGCAGCTTGGTTATGGTGGTCTTTCCGGCGCCGTTTTCCCCTACAAAAGCATAATGCCTGCCAGCCTCCATCTTTAAACTGAAATCCTTCAGGATCTCTCTCTCCGTGCCCGGATACCGGAAAGTCACATGGCGAAACTCCAGACTTTCGAATACCGGCGGCTTCTCCGGCAGGCTGTCCGCGTCCTCCTGTTCCTCCATGTTGGCAAAAACCGTCAAATCCTTCATGTAAGCGGCATATCTGGCAATTGTGACAAGAGACTGGCCGATATTGTTATGCATCAGATCTATCATTTCATAAATAGCCTTGGATAGAGCGATAAAGATACCCACTGTCACATTCCCCCGGCTCAGCTCCATAATCAGGAAACACACCATAATGGTGGCTATGGTATTGGTCATCACTGTGCTGACTCCGTTTCTGACTTCTTTTTGAGCATCTGTCTTTATACATATTTTTCTGTATTCAGCCATCTGCTCCTGCCATCTCTTATTCACATAATCCACATAGGAAAAAAGCGCCCTTTCCTGAACGGATTCCCGGTTTGTCATTGTACTTTGAAGATATTCTCCCCGTCTGGCAAATACGGCGGCCTCCTTATATGCCTTATAAGTCTTCTTTCCGCTGATGACGGAAAAGATAAGCACCGGCATGGAAAGAAGCAGACAGCCCACTCCCAATCCGATGCTCTGTGCGAAAATGATAAGGAATACTCCTATAATTCTAACAAGACCCACAAGATAATTGCAAGTATGCTGCGTCATGCTCCACACATTCTTTTTCATGTCCCGGCTGATGCGGTTTGACAGCTCCCATACTTTCTCGTCCTCTATCAGCTTAAATTTCAGCCTCCCTCTTTTTTTCACAGCCTCCAAGCTCATCTGATACACGGCGCTGACTTCGATCCGTCTGGTCAAAATACGTCCGAAGCTGTACCCCATGCGCTTCCATGCCACGATGAAAAGCATGGCGGCAAGCAGCGGCAGCAGTCCCGCCAGAGTCTCCCCGCCGGTCACCAGCCGGACCGCCTTGTCGATAAACTCGGCCTCCACCAATACCCACAGAACATTAACCACTCCGGTTAGAACTTTCTGCGCCACCACCCCAATGGTACAGAGCGGCTCACATGCCAGCGGCATCCCCAACAGATAACGCAAATCATATTTTTTTGGTTTCAAATAAAATGCCATTTTCATCCTCCTCGTAAACTTTACCCATAATCCTCTCCGATCCAAGTAAATCCCATTTCCGGAACAGATAATGGCTGCTCGGCAGCTGTCTATACGGCCACTGGCTTTTCCCTTTGCAGACATTATACTACAGCTCAATAAAACGAGAAGGGATATGGGACGAAACGCCGGAAACGGGGACATATGGAATAGATTTAGAAGCACAAAACAGTTGATATGGCCTTGGGACATGTTTAGAAGCACAGCCAGAGAAAAAGTATTGGGATTTGCCCACAAAAATTTACCGCGGCCCTCGACCCTGCTGCCGAAGCCGGGATTTATAAAAAGATCAACGAAATTGCAGGAGATAAAGCAGCCGTCTATATCAACAGCCGCCTTTTCTCCTGCAAATTCTGTGACAAGATTATCGTGTTCCATGGAAGCGCAGTTATCCGGCAAGACCCACAGGCAGGAAAGCAATCCAAAAGCAGCAGGTATTTGATTCCGCCCTGATATTTGCTTTTCAAGCCTGTAAATACATGGATCCGGCACTTTTAACGTTAATTCTGTTTCATTATAAAATCACCACTTGATTCTCAAAATCAAATTCGTGGGGCGTCTTATTATCTGTCTTATGCCCTACTGCCAACGCTATCTGAAAGGAATAGCCTTCCGGGATATGAAGCGCCTTTGAAAAATATTCTTTTTTCTCCCCATGCAGCGCATCATATACACAGCCGATTATTAAAGTGCCAAGCCCAAGGCTCTCTGCTGCCAATACCATATTCTGGACTGCAATGCCGGCGTCCACCTTGCTCCAGCGAAATTCGTCTTCCGCGCTCAGGAAAACAAGCGTCGGAGCTTGGTAATAAAAATTGTCGGACTGCTTTTCCTGTCCGCGCAGACGTCTCTTTTCGTCGTCCAATTCTTCTAAAATAGGATTGTCCCCGCTTACTACCGAGAAACGCATCTCCTGCCGGTTCATTCCGGTGGGCGCCTGCAGTCCTGCTTTCAGAATGCTGTCCAACTCTGCTTGTGTCAATTTGTCGTCACTGTATGCTCTGGCTGAACTTCTTCTTTTCATTGTTTCCAATACTTGATTTGACATTTTCCCGTCTCCGTTTCCTAAAATATACAATTTACTTCCGCTGAGTTATCTGGTTCTCCCAAAATGAGGTGTGTCTCAGAAGCATTTAAGACCCATTGATAAGGAGACAAACATATCCGCCTCCGGTGGCAATAGTTCCCTATGCATTTATACATAAAACATTTTCCGCTTCCGCAAATTCGTCTTCGGTATAGCCGCAAGATCTAATCTGCTCCTTTGTCAAACCGGCTTGAATCATTCTCTCAATAGCATCAATCCTCTCCTTCTT
This sequence comes from uncultured Acetatifactor sp., assembly GCA_910589655.1. Lineage (GTDB taxonomy): Bacteria > Bacillota > Clostridia > Lachnospirales > Lachnospiraceae > Acetatifactor. The sequence goes on from CAJUTJ010000051.1 coordinate 9,137, forward strand.
TATTCCCTTTTTTATTCCTTTTTCTATTCCCTCTTTTATTCCTTCTTTTATTCCTTCTTTTATTCCTTCTTTTATTCCTTCCTCAAAACTTATTTCCTTAATAGCTTCCGACCAATTGCACATAGTCTGCATCCTCCCTTCCAGTTCGGTAGTCATTATCATCCCGTACTTCTCTGCAAGTATACGTTTCTTTTCCTCCACGCTTGTGTTGGAAAGCAGCTTCTCCAGCATGGAGATCAGTGTGTTTTGAGAATCCTTTATAGTTTCCCCGTTTCTTATATTGATGATAATACCCCGCATCAAGTCTATGTCATACGGATTTACCTTATTTCCAAAAACAGTATTTCTGCCTAGATTGATCTCCTCAATGGAGTCGCCGTCCTCACTGTTATCCAGACACAGCCAGATACTTCTGACTTTTTTTAAATTGTCGTAATCACTGTGGAAAAATTCGGTCTGTTTCTGAGCAGAAATCATCCTTGCAAGATAAAATATGATCCTGTTCTCCAGATGATACCCCAGTTTACCGGGATCCGACGTTCTTTGTGCCTCCAGATTAATTAAAAATTTCATTTCCATTTTCTTATGATATGCCGTAAAACGAATATCGAAGAATATTTTCCCTTCTCCGGGGATATTGTCTTCCGTGCCGGATACGTTTACCCGTCCCAAATTTGAGAGTCCTGCATCCAGCGCTTTCGCCCCGATTTCAATATCCTCCCCTATACTATCCATAATATCCCCAATCGCCATATCCTTAAATTCCTGAACGGCATACTTTAAAATCCGTGCCAGTATTTGCTTATCTGCAAGCAGGAATTTTATGTTTGTATCATAGGCACTGGCGTCATTTGCCGCCTCAACCGCCTGTGCTAAATTAGTATCGCCCATTTCTCTTCCTTTCTTTTATACATTGCTTACAATAGCAGGCTTTTCTTGATTCATGGAAATCCCTGTTGCACTATTTTTATTATACTTGACTTATGCTATAATATCAATAATTCTTCCCCATTTAGCAGTTTGGGGAGAAGCTTTGCTTCGCAAAACGTGAAATCACTTAGCGAGGTCTTTTCGAGCTTAGTGATTTCCTTCACACTTCCAGACATACCGACGCAGTCGGCACAAACAATTAATGAATTGGTGCAAACCAAGGAATGACTTAGTTTCTCTTAGGCTGGGCACAAAGAGGGGGTTTACACCCCTTCCAACCTTAGAGAAACTTCATTCCTTTCACACTTTCCTGTCCATGACAAAAATCTCCTCCGATATATTCTGTTCTTTTCTTATCTGCCATGTACATTCCTTTGTAACTACATCTACTATAAACCATTCCCCAACGGCAGAGTCAATAGCCAAATAGAAATTCGCAGCAAACTCGTTCTTTAAACTCATTCTTTAATAACTCAACTTTCCCAGCACAAATTACCGAACATTGCCTGAATAAATATTGGCTGGGATGCTATCCAGTCGTTAACTTTACTTTTCAGTATTTCTGTGATATCGGCTGACACCATTGATGCTATATCTACAAACAGGGA
>CAJUTJ010000052.1 GCA_910589655.1 uncultured Acetatifactor sp.
CCTATCCCTGTTTGTAGATATAGCATCAATGGTGTCAGCCGATATCACAGAAATACTGAAAAGTAAAGTTAACGACTGGATAGCATCCCAGCCAATATTTATTCAGGCAATGTTCGGTAATTTGTGCTGGGAAAGTTGAGATAATTATTATCAACGTCCGGGGTCTATTCAAAATGCTCATTTTGACGAAAGGCGTTTTGTAATTTTGAAGACAACCGGATTATGTCTTGAACGTCTGGGAGAAATTGAACAGTCAAAGCAGGAGAAGATAAAAGGATCACTATATATGCACCAAATATTAGCCATTGCATTATACCCCATCCGGACGGAGAAGTTTAAAACCCGATATGTATTACTCAAAAAATATATGGAAAAAGCCAATAATATGTTCCCTGATCTATGGACAAACAGCGAGGTAGCAGAGTCCCTCACATGGGAAGGTCATTATATGCAAATATTTAGAAAATGTTCTTATTTTCTTCTAAGGCATCGTTACTATTTTTTAACCGGTATTTTCTGGTCTGTAACTAATATAATACGAAAAATAACGGAACGATTGCACCAAAGAAGAGCCGTTACAACAGTATCTGAGGATAAGTGATGAAACGTAATGATTTTATGGATATCATAAAAGGTTTAAGTATTTTCTGTGTTGTAATCGGTCATGCTGCATGGGAGATTACAACACAGGCATTTGCAATTCCTGTAGGGCCGTTTGTTTATATGTTTCATCTGGCTGCTTTTTTCTTTTGTGCCGGATACCTTTTCAAAATAGACGATGAATTTCAGTTGGGAAATTATATAGTGAAAAGGCTGAAATCACTATATCTTCCCTTTATAAAGTACTCTTTTGCCTATGTTTTAATAAGAAATATATTTATATCGCTTAATGTTCTGGAAGGTGTCCCTTATACTCTTCCAGATTATATTATTGTAATTACAAATTTACTTACATTCAATGGAGTGGGTGAATTTTTGGCGCCTTTTTGGTTTTTGCCTGTGATGTTTTGGGCTATGATTCTGTTCGCAGTCATTATGAGCATAACACATGGCTTAAATAAAAGGATTCAAACTCTTCTTCGCCTAATGCTTATCACATTATCAGGTTGTATTGGGCTTTATACAACAGAACGATTTTTTGGATTGCTATATAATATACAGATTGCTTACTTAATGATTCCCATTGTTTCTTTGGGATATATTTTCCGAAAGTTTGAATCGTATATTTCAGGTTATATAAATGCAATCACGACAATAATTGCTTTTATGATACTGGCGTTAGTAGTACACAGTAATATCGGTATTATAGAATTGTCAAAATTCTGCATTATAAACCACTGGGTATTTTATCCCGTGACCATAATAGGAATTTGGTTCTGCCTTGGAATAGGCAAAGGGATTTCCCAAATAGCTCCACTCAAAAATTTATGTATTTTGGCCGGAAGAAAAAGCTTTCAAATTATGGCTTGTCATATTGCATGCTTTAAATTGATTGATTTGGTATATTTAAGCCTGTTTAGCACCGCTATCAGTAATTTAGCATCTTTTCCTCGTTCTTTTGAACACTTATGGCCATTATATATTTTAAGCGGCATCCTATTTCCATTGGGAATAGACTGGTTACTTACCAAAGTATATCGAACTGCTAAACTTAGAGAAAGGATATACATGTATGTTAACAAAATTAAACAAAAATAGAATTTATATATTATGGGTTTTATGTGGTTTTATTCTGTTTTTTTATCCATTATGGAAAACGGGAATTATCCACAATGACGAACTATTGATCTGGTATAATCGTCAAGATAGTATATACTGCATGATTGCTAATCTGGTTCATAATGAGTTAGGTCAGGGAAGGTTGCTTCGTATTCTTGCACCAATCAATTTTTCCGTGAGCTTTCTGACGAAAAATATGATAGTCAACAGAATAATACAAAGCATTTTAATTATGCTTTCTGTATTTTTATTAAGCTATTTTTTTAAGAAACTTACATCTAATACGCTTTCATGCATACTGTATGGGATTACAGCAATCTGTATGCTTCCCTATACCTTTGAATCTTCTATCCCGCAAGTGTATGTAGGTTTAGTTGTTGTACCATTAATTGAACTTACACTGTCAGCCATCTTTTTTTTATTTTATTTGGAAAACAGACGAAAAAAGTACTTCATTGCATCCTTGGTTTTGTTTGTGATTTCCCTTCTGGGATATGAATTTATGATTACATACACCCTCCTTTTTCCCATGCTCTATCTTGCCAGAGGAAATTGCAGAGAAAATATCCGTTGTTTTGTTAAAATAGTAATGCTGTATGGCGTTATAGGAATTTTATATATTTTAGTATTACTGGTGTCTTCTACAATAATGTCTGGTAATTACAGTGGTGCAGAATTTGGTTTTGTTTCTATTCAAAGTACACTTGATATTATTTGTAATATTATAAATGCTTCCTGCCCGGGATACTATTTGCATAGTGAGAAATACAACTATCTATTTAACTATTATTCCGGAAAAGAGCTGTCAACGACAATGTATGGCTTCATTAATGGGACAGAAATTATAAGTTTGCGCAGCCTAATGATTGCATTATGGTTATTGATTACTCTTTATGTATGCTTTAGCAAATTTAGGGATGCTTCCTGTAATTACAAAGTAAGTTATCTTGTAATCGGAGGAGGAATATACACAGTTATTCCAATTTTACCCAATGCGCTCTCTGCCGGTTATCAGGGAAATGTCGGGGAACATGCGTTTATCAGCCTGCCTGTTAGCTTATACATCTATACTGCGTTACTTTTTATTTTATCCGTAATTATAGTAAAAATACTGCAGAGATATAATCGGCTTAAATATTTAACAATCATATTAATAGTTTTCCTTACATTACCAATTCAAATCATGAATGAAACCTTTGCAAAGCAATCCGAGTGCGATTATAAAAGATATCAATTTATAGAACAAGTATTAAAAACCGATCTCATTCGCATGTTTGATAACCAAACAATATATTCGCCTGATATGTATAAAACCAATAATTGCTTGGCAATCCGAGATGGCTATTGGACATCGTATCTTCAAAGATATTGTGATTTAAATATTTGTATTCAGGCAGACCAAGAATGTATGCCACAAATTTATGTGATGGATGAAAAGACACTTAGTTTAGTGACAGAGGATCAAATTATTTTTGTATCGTTAAATCCTATTTATTCTCCTCAGCTGATTCAGATAGATCAGCAAACATTTAAATCCTTTGAAACAACCACATGCCTTTTAGATCATGGAATATATTATTGCATGATTCCCAGAGAATGATACATCTCATAAAAATTGAAAATAAAAGAGTGAGAACAAACTTTCAAATATTGATTTGAGTGCGTGCCGCTGCGCACAGAAGGGAAAAACTATGTCAAAACATATCGGAGCACAAATGCTGGAGTTCCCCCAGAACGGGGATGAGAGGGGGCATCTGGTAATCGTCGAAGGGATGCAGGATATCCCGTTCAATATCGCACGCATATTTTACATCTACGGCTCGGAAGGGGGCGTTGTCCGGGGGCAGCACGCCAACCGCAGATCCCAGTTTGTCCTGATCAACGTGGCAGGCTCCTGTAAGGTGAAAGTGAAGGACGGCAGGGGCAATGAAGCCGTCTTCGTGCTCAACAGGCCCCATACGGGGATCTACCTCCCCCCCATGCTCTGGAAGGACATGTACGACTTCAGCCCGGACTCGGTGCTGCTCTGCCTTGCCAGCGAGCACTATGACGCGGCGGAATACATCCGTGACTATGAAGAGTACATAAAGGCCGTAAATGAAGGCTGAAACAAGAAAGGAGGCAGCAAACGGCATGAAAGCATCCGTTATTATCCCGGTATATTTCAATGAAGAAAACCTGCGGCCGCTCTACCGTGACATTAAGCAGAAGTTCATAGATAAAATAGAGTTTGAGTATGAATTGGTGTTTGTAAATGACGGCTCCCTTGACAGGAGCGGCGCCGTCCTCCAGGAGCTGGCTTCGGAAGATAAGAATATAAAAGTCATCAGCCTGTCCCGGAACTTCGGCTCCCATGCCGCCATGCTGTGCGGACTGGAAAAATGCACCGGGGACTGTGCCATCATCAAGGCCGCAGACCTTCAGGAGCCCACGGAGCTGCTGCTGGAAATGATAGGGAAATGGAAGGCGGGGGACAACGTGGTTCTGGCCGTAAGGGAGGGCAGGGAAGAAGGGAAAGGGCAGATAGCCTTTGCCAACCTTTACTACTGGATGGTCAGGAAATTTGCACTGGAGGCAATGCCGAAAACAGGTTTTGACGTCTACCTGCTTGACAGAAAGGTAATCAATGTGCTCCTGTCCCTGGACGAGCGCAACAGCGCCCTGACGGGCCAGGTGCTCTGGTGCGGTTTCCGGACAGGCCGCGTCTGCTACACCCGGCTTGCACGGGAAGCCGGAAAGAGCCGGTGGACCTTGAAGAAGAAAATCCGCCTTGTAAGCGACACCCTTTTCAGCTTTTCCACCGTGCCCATAAAGGCTGTGACTTCGGTGGGGGTATTGTCCATGGCGGTGGCGGCCGTCTGGGCAATCATAGTTTTCTGCCTGAAGCTGGCCGGCAGAATCGCCGTGGGGGGCTGGACGACCCTGTTTATCTTCAACCTTTTAAGCTTCGGCATCATTATGTTCTCCCTGGGGATTTTAGGGGAGTATCTGTGGCGCACTTTCGATGCAAGCCGCAGCCGGCCGACGTACATTGTGGAAGACGAAAACATCCCGCACGCTGCGGGGGAGGAGGGTGAATGACATGCTGGTATGTGTAGCCGGGAAAAATAACATCGGCACGGCAGTGCTGGACTACCTGTATGACAACTGCAGGGGGCGTTACAGTCTGTGCGTGGTATGCAATAAAACAGAAACCGGGGAAAACGGCTGGCAGAGATCCCTCCGCCTCCGGGCCGGACAGCTGGGGGTGGAGGAATGCAGCCTGGAAGACCTGTACGAGGCGGAGGATCTGCTGTTTTTGTCCATGGAATTCGACCGGCTGGTCAAAACGGGGAATTTCAAGTCGGACCGGCTTTACAATATACACTTCTCCCTCCTGCCGGCATACAAGGGGATGTACACCTCCGCCCAGCCCATCCTGAACAACGAGAAATATTCCGGGGTGACGCTGCATAAAATCGACGACGGCATTGACACCGGGGATATTGTTGCACAGAAGAAATTTGAGATCCTTGATTCTTATAACTGCCGGGATCTGTACCTTGCCTATATTGAGAACGGCACCCGCCTGGTGCTGGAAAACATTGAAACGCTGCTCTGCCATAAAGAAACCTGCACCCCCCAGGCCAGCAGGCTTGCCACCTATTACTCCAGAAAGACCATTGATTACTCTGACATCCGCATTGACCTGAGGCAGACCGCATGGGACATCCGGCAGCAGGTTAAGGCATTTTCTTTCCGGGAGTACCAGCTGCCCGTGGTGGCGGGGCATTCTGTCATAGACGCCGAAATCACAGACGCAAAATCGGTTTTAAAGCCCGGAGAGACAGTGGAGGAGCAGGCACATTCCATCAAAGTGGCGGCTATAGATTATGACATTGTCCTGCATTTTGACCGTTTTGGCGAGCTGATGGCGGCATGCAGGGATGGAAACGAGGCTGCCGTCAGGGAAATCTGCCGGGTGCGCCGCCATATAAACGAGGTGTCGCCGGAAGGCTGGACCCCCCTGATAACGGCTGCATACCACGGAAACACGGAATGCGTGGAAGCCCTTCTGGAACTGGGCGCCGACCCTTTCATGAAAGGGAGAAACGGAACCAACCTGCTCATGTATGCGAAAGACGCCTACTGGAAGACAGGCGACCTGCATCCGGTTGACATCTTTCTGGAAGCAGGCATAAGCCCTGGAGACAAGGACTACAGCGGCCATGACCTGTTCCATTACATCCGGGAAAACAAGGTGGACGAAGGGAAAAAGAAGGCACTGCTGGAGCATCTGGCTGCTGCCGGGAGCCGGGATGCCGGGAGGGAGGAAAAACAGTCATGAAGATCATGCCGAACAGACTTGACAAAGGATTTTACATGTACCAGAAGGAATTTGAGCAGAAGGCCCTGGAGGTGCTGCGGTCCGGATGGTATGTGCTGGGCAGGGAGGTCTCTTCCTTTGAAGAGGAATTTGCCGCCTACACCGGCAGCAGGCACTGCGCAGGGCTCGCAAGCGGCCTCGATGCACTCTGGATTGCTTTCCGCATTCTGGGCATCGGCCCCGGGGACGAGGTAATCGTCCAGGGCAACACTTACATTGCCAGCGTCATGGGCATCACCATCAACGGAGCCTCTCCGGTCTTCGTAGAGCCTGACAAGTATTACAATATGGATGCCTCCAGAATCGAAGAGAAAATAACGGAACGCACAAAGGCAATTCTTGTGGTCCACCTCTACGGACAGGCCTCCAACATGGCTCCTGTTATGGAGATTGCAAAAAAACACGGCCTCCGGGTGGTGGAGGACTGCGCCCAGTCCCACGGCGCGCGCTTTAACGGGCAGATGACGGGCACCTTCGGGGATATCGGCTGCTTCTCCTTCTACCCTTCCAAGAACCTGGGGGCTTTCGGGGATGCAGGCGCCATCGTCACCGACGACCCGGGGATTGCCGAGGATGTACGCGTATTCCGCAATTACGGGAGTGAAAAAAGGTATTATAACCGTGTGGTAGGAACTAATTCCCGGCTGGATGAACTTCAGGCCGGTCTGCTGCGCGTGAGGCTCTCCCACATGGAGGAGCTGGAAGCGGACAAACGCCGGATCTGCAGCAGGTATCTGAAAGAACTGAACCATCCAGACATCCTCCTGCCGGAAATCCGGGAAGGGGCTTCCCATATCTGGCACCAGTTCGTCATCCGCACGGACCGGCGCCAGGAACTGATAGACTATCTGGACGGGAAAGGAATCGGCACCATCATCCATTACCCCATCCCGCCCCACCTGTCAGAGGCATACGGATATCTGGGCATGGGAAAGGGGAGCCTGCCGGTGACGGAGCGCTATGCGGAGACGGTGCTGTCCATACCCCTGTATAACGGCATGACCGAAGAAGAGCAGGATTATGTCATTGAGGCGGTTAACAGTTTCCGTTGAAAAACCGGATGCCTCTAAAGCAGGCAGATAAAATACAAGTCTGCTGCTTTGGAGGTATTTTTTATTCCAAAATCTATTATTTAGGGCAGGAGTAACTCAGACATTACTGTTCATTTGCTTCTGACGTAAAGTATTTTCATACTGCTTTTGCAATTATTTCTCATAAACTGCTGTGGACGGAGTGAACGAAACAATATCACATAAACTTTTCACATAGTTCTCTGTCCTGTGTAATCTCTAACCCTTCAAACAGCACAGGATGCCGATAGGCAGCATTGCCCTCCTGCCCGATGCCGTTCTGCAGCATAACTTCCATATATAATATCTTTTACATGAACAGTTTAATGTTACCTTATATTCCCCGATATGGCAATGTTTTAAGAAAGAATGTATCTTGCAATAAAAATTTGCATATGCTATAATGCCATTAGGCAAAAAGTAATGATGAGTCCATTTGGACGAAAGAATGAATCCCCCGACCGTAATGGCGTACAGTCGAGGGATTCTTCTTTTCTTTTTATAGTGGCAAAGCACCCACCAGACTATCTGTTGTCCTTATCATGCCTGTCTAGCCATTTGTTGATGAGGTGGCAAACCACACCTGCTGCGACAGTCACTAGAAAAGTAATGATGATTTCCATTTGAACACCTCCTCCCGTTGCCGGGTGTAGGTTGGACAACACTGGAATTATAACATGTCAATTGATATTTTTCTATCTTTTCTTAAAACAATACAATAGGAATTGCGGTTGTTATACCTCGATGCTCACTATTATTGTGTGAACTATTGCAAGTCAATTGCTCTGTGCAGTTGAAATTCTTATCAGGACACTTCTCTCTGTCAGACAGAATCCACAGAACTGACAGCCGCTTTGCATTTCTTCCTGTTGCAGGCAATGCCGTATTTCAGCACCGTCTCGTAATCATCCTGCCTGAGTTTTTCCTCATATCCCATCTTATCAATCTGCTCCAATGCCTGACGGCAGCCTTTTTCCAAATCCCCTCCGTCAGGATATTTGACCTCAATGACAATCCCCAGCTTCCCGTCACCGGATTCCACAAGAATGTCACTAAAGCCGTCCCCGGATTCCCTGTTGGAGTACACTGCCCAGTCTTCCCGGTGGCTTAACAGCCCCAGCAACACTCCATGATAGAAATTTTCTTTCATACCATTGCGCGCACTTGTATCCCGGATGCTTATTGTGCGTGAAAGGTATGCATTGAATCCTTCCTCCACCGCTTGGGCATTGCCTGCTGCCAGAGCAGCACAGAAGCTGTCCAGCGGGGAGGGGTCTTTGCCTGTCTCTTCCCGGAACCAATCCATGATCTGCTTCACATAAATCTGGCGTATCTCCAGATTAGGGATTTTCAGCCGGAAGACATCTCCTCTAGGTTTCTCACTGACCGTGAGGTAGCCTGTGGCATAGAGTACACTCCAAAGATTATCAATGTTGCCATATAGGTCCCGATAGGTCAGTTCCCGGTTAACAACCTTGTCAACGCTTTCTCCGGCAACCAACCTCTCCAGCTCCAGCTTTGTAGTTTGGGTTGCCTTGCCGAGGAAGCTTCTGACAATTTCATTGCCGCTGGTATTAATCCAAAAGGAGCGAGGTTCCACATCCGGTTCCGATCGCAAAAGCGCAATATAGTTAATCACATCCCAAGGACAATAAATCCCCGTATTACCAAAGAGATATCCGTTGTACCATTCCCTTATTGTTTCATATCTGTCCGGGAATCCGTAATAATCCAGCATCTCTTTCACTTCCGAATCCGTAAAGCCGAAGCATGTGCTGAACTGCACATTTTCTATGGAAAAAACACGCAGGTTATTCAGACCGGTAAAAATGCTCTCACGTGATACTCGCAGGCACCCTGTCAGCACCGCCAGAAAAAGATGATTATTCCCTTTTAAAACCCTGCTGAACATACGGCATATCAAAGAAACCATTTGATCATAATATCCATAACGCTGTGCTTTATCCAAAGGCACGTCATATTCGTCAATCAGCAGGATTGCCTGTCGGCCATAATGTTTATATAAGAGTTCGGACAATATACGCAGGCTGTCTGTCACCACATCATCAGTCATATCAAATCCGGGCTGTCCCGGTTTCCCTACTTTTACCAGATTTTGATACTGCTCCTTTTCCCGGACAGAAAGCATATCACTATCTGCAAGAAACTGAAAATGCAGTGCCTCGCCGCCTACCGCTGAGCATAATGCTGACCGGGCCGTCTCATAACTATTAAACTCCACATCTTTTAAGGTAACGGAAATTACCGGAAATTTACCCATGTATTTTTCACAAAGTTCTTTTTCCCGGACAATCTCCAGTCCCTCAAATAATTCCGGATCACAGCCATATTCAAAGAAATCTTTCAGCATATTCATGTTCAGGGACTTGCCAAAGCGCCGGGGACGTGTAAAGAGATTGACTTCGCTTCGGTTTTCTAATAATTCGCGAATCAGTCCTGTTTTATCCACATAATAGAAATTCTCACTGCGGATCTTCTTGAAATTTTCAATTCCGATAGGCAGCAGTTTTTTTGCTTCTTCCATAATTGAACCTCCCTTTTTGCCATCCCCGCAATGCATTGCCTAATGTGCGATTACGCATTCTCAAAACAGCATTTCTTCTATATATAATATCTCCTTGCACGAACAATTCAATGATACCCTATATTCATCTAAATGGCAATATTATAAAAGTATCTCTTTTCTCGTCGTTAAATAAAAAGTAAATTCCACCTTTGGCTGAATTTAATCTTACACTCCTTACCGGTTTAGTGTATCCTATATATGCCTCAATCAGCAGTAGAAATGAGGTACGATGCTATTCAGCAGGAAATTATTCAATATTTTTTAATTATATACACAAACAATCTTAATATATGAATATCAAATACCGAAATATATAATACCTTTGTGGAAAAGATTCATGTATTGTTTATACTGCCACTGGCGGCATGTTTGAAAATTTGAAGAAAAGGCTCTTTCATATAATAGAATCCGAAATCAGGATTCTACTGTCAATAATATTGATAGGAATGCATACTAAAGTACGTAACAGTTCAGACAGAGCACTGAACCGTTATGAGAATGCACACAAAACGCGGAAAGAATGCGTTTTGGCGCTTGCATGTCTCGCAAAATCGCTTAGAGACGCGATTTTGACTTCGCGGGAGGGGCTGGCTGAACTGTTACTAAAGTACACTCGGAGGTATAGAAATGGAATGGCTTCATTATTTTATATTATCTGAATATTCACTTATAATTTCTATTATAGGTGCTGTTTTGGGTATTCTGGTATCTATCGCGGGAATGGCTTTGAAACGCGAGCCTGCAATCAAAGCCGGTATCGGTATGCTTATCCTTTTCATTGTATTTTGCGTTGGGATTATGGCATACAAATATAAATATATGCCGCTGGATACAGGAGGAATCTCTTCTTCTCAGACAACTCTGCCAGACAATCAGGGGATTTCCCAGCCTGTGGAAACCCCTTCAGGCAGCCAGTCCACACCACAGCCTGCGGCAACCCCTTCAGGCAGCCAGTCCACACCGCAGCCTGCGGCAACCCCTTCAGGCAGCCAGTCCACACCGCAGCCTGCGGCAACCCCTTCAGGCAGCCAGTCCACACCGCAGCCTGCGGCAACCCCCTCAGGCAGCCAGTCCACACCTCGCCCTAATACAGAAAGCAGTTCCACACCAACTCCGGCACCGACTGCAACACCTGACCCGGGAAATATGTTAAATGTGGAACCTATTACCGCATCCTTTTATGGGGCAGCTGCTATTATACCTTCGGATTACTCTGTTCCGGATATTGAAATCATAACAATTCCCGGAAACATGTATACCGAAAAGCAAAGTGATGATTATGCTTTTATTCCTGAGATCAATGGAACCTACCGGTTTGAATTTTCCGGTGTACCCAGCGCAACATATTTGGATCTGCGTGTGCTGAATTCAGGAGAAGAACTACTAAGTTCTGCCATAAATTTAGACAATGAGGACGGAGTTACTGCAACACTCAACGCACAAAATAACTATATTATACGAGTATCCCAACACAAAAATTTGGGTTCCTATACTTTGAATATCGGATCTCAAAAACCGGTTATAGATATATCACAGTTAACAGAAGTAAATGACAGTATTCAATATACTGATCAAGAGAATAATTATCTTTTTTCAGCGCAAAGGGACGGATTGTATAATTTTGAATTTTCCGATGTACCAGACGGAACAGATCTAGCTCTGTACGTGTACAATTCCGGTTGGGAGTTGATAAAATCAGCTATCCGGCTGGATAATGGAGACGGATTGCCCGTTTCACTTGTTGCCGGAAATAATTATTATATACAAGTTCGGCAGGATCGCAGCATTGGCACATATAAATTAAATGTTGGACAGAAAAAGGAAATCATAGATGTTTCTCCATATACCGCTGTATCAGACATTATACAGTATACCAACCAAGAAAACGATTACCTATTCACAGCACAAAAAGATGGCTTACATCGGTTTGAATTCTCTGATGTACCGGATGGAACGGATCTGTCTTTATATATATATAATTCTGGCTGGGAGCTGGTACAATCAGCTATAAACTTTGATAATAGTGATGGACTCTCGGTTTCACTCTCCGCAGGAACATCCTATTACATACGTGTAAAACAATATGAAGGCACAGGTAATTACGTTCTGAATATAGGACAGAAAAAAGAAATTGTTAATGTTTCAAATTATACAGATATAGCAGACAGCGTACAATATACCCATCAGGAAAACGATTATTCCTTTGATGTCTCTTCTGACGGGACTTATCGGTTAGCATTTTCCGATGTGCCGGATGGGACGGATTTGTCTATGTATGTATATAATTCCGGTCAGGAACTTATCAATTCATCCATAAATTTAGATAGTGGAGACGGCATGTCCGTTTCCCTTACTGCAGGCAAGACCTATTATATCCGCGTAAAACAATATAAAGGCTATGGTACATATAGATTGCATATCCAGAGACAGGAAAACAATTAGGTTCATTTTATCATACCCTTATGTATGTGCCGGATAAAAATTCATGTTCAAGTAAAGGCGTATGGCTCATACGCCTTTTTAGTGTTCTTACAAATCTGTTATCTGCCGTTCCATGTCTTTGATTTAGCATTTTAACGATATCTTATATTCCTTGAAATGGCACTATTTTAAGAGGCTGACAGACCGGAGCGTGTTTGAAAAAATATTCTCCGGACTTACAGCCCCTGTGAAAAGCATTTTTAAACGCGCTCTAATATTGACGGATAACTGCATATTATCCTATGTTAACGGATAATTGCAGATTATCCGTCAAATTTGTAAGGGTGTAAAGGTCTGATACAAGTGAAAGGAAAAAAGCTTCTATATATAATGGGCATTGACTGGCAGTGGATCTTTCAGCGCCCCCAAATATTAGCAAAATATTTGTCCGCCGATTATGATATCACGGTAGTCTTCCCCAGAAGCATTCTAAAGAAGCGATCTCCGGTATCTGCCTGCCCGCCTTTCCGCATCTTGTGGACACTCCCCTATCAGGAAAAAAATGCGTTCATCGGAAAGATTTCGGCAAGGCTCAACCAAAATGTATTTAAAGACATTTATTCCTATGATTATGTATATATCAATTATCCTCTATACGGCAGATATATTCCGGAGGACTACGGTGGAAAAGTGATCTATGACTGTATGGACAACCACGAAAGTCTTTACCCCGATCAAAAGCGGGTATACAAAATTTTGGTTCAGGAACAACGGCTGGTAAAAAGAAGTAATCTCCTATTAGTATCGGCTCAGGCTCTCGCCGAAAAAATGAATAAAATTGCAGGCTGCGAAAAAAGCATTCTCCTGCGGAACGGTACAGTTCCAAATCGGGTTTATCCGTTGAAAAAACCGGAAAAACGGCAGCTATATTCTATCGCCTATATCGGAACGATAGCGTCATGGTTTGACTATCCGTCCATTCTGGAAAGCCTGAAGCATTGCCCGCAAGTGGAATATCATCTAATCGGGCCGACTAATGAAAAAGCTGACTGTCCGGGCATTATATACGAAGGCTCGGTCAGCCATGAGCATCTGGGCAGTCTGGCTGAAAAATATGACTGTCTGATTATGCCTTTTGTGGTCAATGACATTGTACGTTTTGTAGATCCGGTGAAGCTATATGAATATATAGCTTTCGGGAAATGCATCGTCAGTATTTATTATCCTGAAATAGAAAGATTTCGTGATTTCGTATTTTTTTACCGCACTCCCGAGGAATACCGAAAGCTGTTGGACAAATTAACGGAAAGCGGATTTCCTCCAAAATATACAGATGTACAGAGAGAAAATTTTTTAAAGGAAAATACATGGAATATGCGGTACAACATACTGAAAAAAGAACTGGAGACTTTGGAAGAAACCTTTACACAATAAAATCCAAAACAGAATTTTATTGTCAATAATTTTGATTGGCATGTGTGCGCACAGATGGGAGCAATGTTGAATAAAATGCGGATTCAACTATTGATTTGAGTGCGCGCCGCAGCGCGCAGAAGGGTATAAAGATGAAAATCAAGGTAATGAGTATATTCGGAACCAGACCGGAGGCCATTAAGATGTGTCCGCTGGTAAAAGAACTGGAAAGCCATGAAAAAATAGAAAGCATCGTATGTCTGACGGGACAGCATCGTGAAATGCTTCGTCAGGTCATCGATATCTTCGGTATTCATGTAAAATATAATCTGGACATCATGCAGCCCAGACAAACCCTCACCACGATTACCACCTCCATATTGGAAAAACTGGAACCGATATTACAGGAAGAACATCCTGACATTGTTCTGGTACATGGGGACACATCTACCTCTTTTGCGGCAGCGCTTGCAAGCTTTTACCAGCAGATACCTGTAGGACATGTGGAAGCAGGGCTGCGTACCTATGATAAGTACTCTCCTTTTCCGGAAGAACTGAACCGCAGCCTTACGGGAAGAATTGCCGAACTTCATTTCGCCCCCACGGAACAAAACAGACAGAATTTAGAGAAAGAAAATATAAGGGAAAATGTCTATGTCACCGGCAACACGGTCATTGACGCCTTTCGTACCACGGTACGATCCGGATATCGGTATAAAAATGAAGTTGTCAGGGATCTGGAGCTTTCAGGGAAACGCTGTGTCCTGATGACCGCGCACCGCCGGGAAAATCTGGGCAAGCCTCTGGAAAACATATGCCGTGCCGTAAAAAGGCTTGTGGAAGAATTTCAGGATATAGAAGTAATCTATCCGGTTCATATGAATCCTGCAGTCCGTGACACTGCCGTTAATATCTTAGGAGATTTGAATCGTGTCCATTTGATCCATCCACTGGACGTAGAGGATATGCATAATCTTATGGCAAGGAGTTATCTGGTGATGACCGATTCCGGCGGCCTTCAAGAGGAAGCGCCTTCCTGTGGAGTGCCCGTAGTTGTTCTGCGGACGGAAACGGAGCGTCCCGAAGCCGTAGATTCCGGAACGGTAATGGTAGCCGGTGTGGAAGAAGATGCCGTATATCTGGCGGTAAAGACGTTATTGACCGATTCAGAGAAATACAACAAAATGGCAAAAGCAGTGAATCCGTATGGGGACGGACATGCCAGCGAAAGAATTGTCCGGATAATTTTAAATCGCTGCTCCCCTGATTAACAAAAGTATTCACATATGAATTGTACGCCTTTTAATCTTGATTAATATGTGCAAAAAGTATGTAACACCATCTTACTGAAGTGCACATGGAGTATAGCTATGAAAATAATAAAAGAATTATTTCGTTACCGGGAAATGATCTTCAGCCTGATCAGAAAGGACTTAAGAGGACGTTATAAAGGATCTGTGCTGGGATTCTTTTGGACCTTCCTGAACCCACTCTTGCAATTAGTGGTTTATACGGTTGTTTTTTCGGTATTGTTTCCCACCACATTGGAGAAATTTTATATTTTCCTGTTTGTCGGATTGGTGCCATGGCTCTTTTTTAACACATCTCTGGTAGGAGGTGCAACATCCATTACGTGTCAGGAGAATTTGATCAAGAAAATATATTTCCCAAGACAAGTTCTTCCTATTTCGTATGTATCCAGCGCATTTATTAACATGCTGCTCACTTTTATCGTTATATTTGCCGTTCTGCTCCTCAGCGGTTTCGGAATTGATTTTTCTATTTTATGGGCTCTTCCGATTGTTATGTTGGTAGAATATATTCTGGTTCTGGGGATTGCAATGATCACATCGGCGTTGACCGTCTTCTTCCGTGATTTGGAATATGTCCTTGGAATCATCGGTATGCTGTGGATGTATCTGACTCCCATTCTATATGAAATCGAAACAATACCGGAAGAATATCAAAAATATATCAATATGAATCCAATGACCGGCGTGATTTTGTGCTACAAAGACATTTTATATTATAAAAGGCTTCCGGATCTGGAAACGATAGGAAGCGCTTTTGGAATAGGAATTCTCTTTGCGCTGGTCGGTTTTATCGTTTTCGGCAAACTACAGAGACGTTTTGTAGAAGAATTATAACCTTAAAGGGTAAAGGGCGGAAAATGAACGAATACATTAATGCGAGAGCATATGAAAACCATTATATTGCACATAAAAAGAAACAATGCGACCAAATTTTAAACTGCCCCGAATTGTCTTTGGCGCTCCAAAAGGAAGGGCTCCGGCATAAGTGGAAAAGAGTATCGTCAAATGAGAAAGTTAAATTGGTTCTAAAAAAAGCCGCCGGACATTTCGGAGTGCAGAAATCCCTTTTTACAGGAGATTACATGCCGGAAGAAGATATCCGCCAATGCTTTCAGGATATGGAGATTTACTACAATATCCTCGGCTCTTTAAGCCAATCGGATTTTAATAGCCAATCTTATGAAACCGGAAACAACAGCGCCCCTCTTCCGAAGCTATATCATAAAGACTGTATCGGAAGCCTGAAAAAACTTTTAACCGGACAAAGATCCTATATTGCCCTTATGGTAAAAACATTGGACTCCGGAGGCTTGGAGCAGGTAGTAAAATTGCTGACATCACAGCTTCGCTCAAACAATATTGCCGTAACGGTATTTTGTACCGAACATGGCGGAAGGACTGCAGTGGAATTACGGAATGAGGGAACAGAGGTTATCGAATTCCACGGCAATAAATTTTTATTCAGAAGCTATGTAAAAGAAAACCGCCCACTTCTGGCCAACACACATTTTGCATCGGATTTTTATGATATTTTGGCTCAATACCGGATTCCCATAGTTGAAGTGATCCACAATATGTATGTTTTTCTGACGGCAAAACAACTGGAAGCGGAAAAGGAGAAAGCAAACTATATTACCCATTATATCGCCGTATCGGAAACTGCAAAAGAAATTTTCTGTCGTAAAATCCCGCAAGTTTCCGGGGATAGGGTAACTGTAATCGGAAATTCCGGAGCAAAACAGGAACACCCCTCTCTCGAGAGAAAGGAAATCAGGGAAGTATTCGGAATCCCAAAGGACGCTTTTATTTATCTGGCGGCAGGAAGTATTGATGCCAGAAAAAACCAACTGGGAATATTGCGTGCACTGGATATTGTACGCTATTTGACAGACCAAAAAGTCCTTCTGGTATTGGCCGGCGAAGAAACGGATTCCGCATATTGCGAGAAGCTGCATCGCTTCACGGAATCATGCTGCCTTCAGGAATCCGTTATTTTCTTAGGATATTCAAATCGTCTCTTTGAGCTTATGGAGGCATCGGATGTTCTGATATTAGATTCCTATTATGAGGGCTGGAGCATGGCTGCCACCGAAGCTCTGTTTTGCGGGCTGCCCTTGATCCATTCCGACTGCGGAAGCGGAAGAGAGCTGACAGCCGGAGGGGCAAACGGTATTTTAATCGATAACCCCATCCGAAATATTTCTTCCCTCACTTCCGTGGAATTGTACGATGCCATGCACATGGGAGTCAACGAGAATATGGCACAGCTGGTATGGGCAATGCTATATTTTCTAAACAACAGAGAATTATGGAGAGAACGACGCAATAAAATCAGAGAATATGCGGGAAATCAACTTTCCGTGTCCGGTATGCTTCAGCAATATGCAAAAGTATTTGATGAGTGCTGCCGAAAAGATATGACTACCAAGAAGCCATAAAATAAAAGTGTGTTCCATAATCTTTTGCAGCCAAAAAAGCGTATTCAACTATTGATTTAGAGTCTGCAAGAGGGTGTGTACCCCCTCTTTTTAAGCGGGCGTTCTTCTCACTCATTGTTTGTGCCGCCGTAAGCGGCATATCTGGAAGGTTGAATAAAAATGCGTATTCAACTATTGATTTGAGTGCGCGCCGCAGCGCGCAGATGGGCATAAATATGAAAAAAGCAGGTATTGTTATTATTAATTTTAATTCCATGAATTACTTGCGTATTACATTGGAAAGTCTTTTCAGGGCAGAAACGAATATCGCTTACTCGGTAGGCGTAATCGATAACGGTTCTTCAGAGCAAGAACGGGATGATTGCAAGGACTTCATAGCACAGATGCAGTCAGCCCATGAGGGAACAATAATCAAATTCTATGATGCCGGCAAGAACCTCGGATTCAGCGGCGGCAACAATGTTGTCATTAAGGACTTTCTGTCGGATCCGGAAATCACACATATCTGCCTTCTCAATTCGGATGTGATTGTGACAGACCATTGGCTGGATTATTTGCTGGATAAGGATAAAGACGTCATTGGCCCGGTGACCAATGCTGCAGGCAACGAGCAAACCGTACAGATAGATTATACCATCAATCACACAGATAAGAATGCATTTTCCGTGGTAAACGATTATGCCCAAAAGCGGCATGCATGTTATATGGATTATGTAGTCGGCTCGGATTTGGTAACATTTTTTGCCACGGTCTTTAAGAGGGAAGTTATAGAGACAGTGGGGCTTCTGGACGAACAGTTTTATCCCGGTTCTTACGAAGATGATGATTATTGTATGCGGGTTCTTCAAGCAGGCTATCACATTGCAATTGCAAGAGACTGTTTCCTGCATCATTTCGGAAGCGGCTCTTTCTCCAACTTAAATATGGAGGATAGGAAAAGCATCGGAAATATCAACAGAGAACGCTTTGAAAAGAAATGGAATACCCATTGGGAAGAAAGAACCTGGAAGCTTTTGGAATCTTGTAAACAGGATATGGATTTCCTTTTAAAAAAGGAAAATCAGGATTGGGCGCGCAGACAAATAGACTCTTCCATAAAAGAAATAGAAAGCCTGATCGCCGACTGGGGAAATGCCATACAGTTCTTCACCACGCAAGCCGAAAACGCAAAGGCTACGGTATATAATTACTCGGCAAAGCAGCTCATTTCCATGTTATGGGAAAAAGTAAAAAGGAAATTCCATATCCTAAACAATACACGAAAGCAAAAAACAGAAAAAAAGCTACACGATAAAGAAAACCGCCAAACAGAAAAAGCCGGAATGGAAAAAATATACCGGCTTTTGGACGAGGCAAAGAAGAACGGCCACCGCCCTATATGCGTCTTCGCCCCTATGTATAACAGAGAAAACGAAAAGGACGGTTATGTACAGCGGATTAAAGCCATCGACACTACCGCATTAAACGACTTGTGCCGAATCTATTTGTATGACGAAGGTTCCGATTGTCTGGTGATGCGTTTTGATTTCATTGACCCGCTGCACGGATATATTGTGTTTAACAGCCACGACAAGGAAAATCTTTGCGAAATTACCAAACTGGTACAATATTGCGGTATGACTTATACCCACAGTCTCCTGCGCTTTATGGAGGATCGTTCCAGCAAAGAGCTATGGAACATATTTGATCTGGAACATGTAAAACATTTTTGGGACATGCATGGGACGGTTCCCGAAGAATATGAATTATCCGACTCTCCGCTGGGATGCCAACTGGCAAATAACATTGAGAAGATTCTGGCGGAAAAGGCAGACGTAGTTGTAGTTGTAACCCACGCGATGGGCAGGCATCTGCTGAAAAAATATCCTTCCATGAGCGCTGAAATTGTTGTAGTTCCCATTTTTACCAAAGAATTGTTGGAAACCGTACCATGGGAAAAACAAAGCTCGAAAAACGGCCTCTCCGTTGTATATGCCGGCGGAACTCAGCCTTGGCAGAATATCGGGCTGATGCAGGATATCATCCGCGCCACTCAGGACAAATATTCTTATAAGATGTTTGTCCCTAACCCGGAAGAATTCTGGAGCTTATGGGGAGACCGTCCCCGTGGAACCGGATTAAGCGTAGAGTCGAAAACACCTCAAGAATTATATGAAGAATACAAAAGTTGCGATCTGGGCTTTATCCTGCGGGATCCCGGCCCGGTAAACTATGTCGCCTGCCCTACCAAGGTCATAGAATACCTCAAATATGGCATCATTCCCGTTCTGAAATCCACTGAGATTGGCGATTTTGTCGATATGGGCATGAATTATATCCCCTATACTGATTTAATGAACGGCCTGAAGTTATCGGAACAGGATAGAAAAAGCATGGCCGAAAAGAACTACCTCATTTTAGAGAAACTTATCCGGACATCCATGGACGGAATCAAAAGTCTGGAAGAGGCATTCCTTCTGCAAGATAAAACGCCCTCTCCCAAGCAAATAGTGCAAAAAGGAGAAAAACCGGTAATAGGCATTGTGGTAACTACTTTCGATAAAGGAGGTTTGGAACAAGTCGTCCTCAATCTTTATTTAGGATATCGGAAACATGGATATCAGGTTTATATGCTGTGTCAGGAAAATATCTTGGGAATTATGGCAGCTCAAGTAGCGGAAGGAGAACTTCTGGTATTCCATAATGATCTCGGCACTTTCCTGAACTGCCTTTATGAAAAAAATATTACTCTTCTGCACTATCATTATAACGTGTTCGGGTGCAAGGAGGCAAAGGCCAGAGGCGTACATACCATATACACCATGCACAATGTGTACACATGGAAAAGCGACAGTGAAATCCTCGAGTATAGTAAAGTGCTGGACGGTATGGACAAGATAATCCCCGTTTCCAATCTGGTCAAAAACTACTATCTTGCCCGGACAGGCGCCGATGATGAAAATCTGCATGTCATCTACAACGGCATTGATTTTCACGAATTGGCGGAGGATACTCTGCCGGATTACCTGACTAAGAACGCTTTAGGGTTGGCAGAAACGGATATTGTGATTGCCTTTGTAGCATCCTTCTATCCCGTTAAATATCAAATCGGTATGATCGGTGTCATGGAAAAGCTGACTGCACGCTGTCCCCATGTCAAGCTGCTCTATGTGGGAAACAGTGAAAACGGATATTATCAAGAGTTCCTGAAGGAATACAACAACAGTTCCGCACAGGCAGCCATTCAGGTAGTACCCTATTTTGAGCACAAGTACATGGGAGCCTTCTTAAGGCAGACCGTGGATATTTTTACACTGCCCACCTTGCAGGAAGGATGCAGTAATGCGGTATTGGAAGCAATCTATTGTGACAAGCCCATGGTTTTGACTAATGTAGGAAATGCTATGGATGTAAACTATCTCAAAAGCTGCGAAGTGGTTCCGGCAGCTTATCGGGATGTAGTGACTACCAGCAATGAGCAGATGCTGCAGATTTCCACACATAAGGATTCCTCCAATCAGAAAGAGCTGGTGGACGCATTTGCCAAAGTAATCGAAAATCTGGAAAGTTATAAACAAGAAGCCCGTATTTCAGCCGACGCAAAGAAAGTGTATGAAACAGAATCTATGATACGGCAATACCTCGACATCATAAAGGAAGTAACGGCTTAAAATCTACGGACGTTAAAGAGGTTCAGCGAAATGGAAAAGAACAATGCTATTGAAGTGCATGAGGTTCACAAGAAATTTAAAAGTTACTATGATAAAAGCAATAATTTGAAAGAAAAGCTCTTGCACCACAGCAGGAATAAATATCAATGTTTTTGGGTTCTTCAGGGGATCAGCTTTAACGTAAAAAGGGGCGAGGCCGTGGGTATTATCGGACGCAACGGCTGCGGCAAAAGCACCACACTGAAACTGCTGACGAAAATTATATATCCTGATAAAGGCAGTATCGCCATAAGAGGACGCGTCTCCAGTCTGTTGGAGCTGGGCGCAGGCTTCCACCCTGACCTGAGCGGATACGAAAATATTTATTTAAATGCGGCGGTCTTCGGCCTGACCCGCAAAGAGATCGACAAGAGAATACAAGACATCATCCGCTTTTCCGAGCTGGGCGACTTTATCAATAATCCCATCCGGACATATTCTTCCGGCATGTATATGAAGCTGGCTTTTTCCATTGCCATAAATGTGGATGCCGATATATTGCTGATCGATGAAATATTAGGAGTGGGTGACGTAAGTTTCCAGAAAAAATGTTTTGAAAAACTCATTGACATTAAGAAACGGGGAACTACCATTGTTATCGTATCCCATTCCACGGATCAAATCGAAAGAATCTGCGACAGAAGTATCTGGATTGAAAAAGGCCGGATTAAGATGATCGGAATCCCGTCCGCCGTCCACGAAAAGTATCTTGATACCATGGAAGAAAATAGAATCCTCCGAAAGAGAAGGGAGGAAGAAGAACGGGAATTGGAAAGAATCCGTGAGCAGGAAAGAATTCGCGAACTGGAAAGAAAAGAACTGGAAAAGCAAGAACAGGAAAAAGCCAAAAAAGAACTGGAGCGTGAGAAAAGGGAACTGGAGAGAAAAGCTAAAGCTGCAAAAGCCAGAGAAGAAAAAGCACAACGGGAAAGAAAAGAGCGCATTGAAAAAATTGAGCTGATCAGCTCCCAAAATAAAAAGGAACGAACCCAAGAGAGAAAACAGCTGGAAAGCCTGAGAAAGGAAAGGGAACTGCTCCGTGTCAAAAACACAAGAACCGAAGAAGACAGCGTGGATGCCTTATCTCTTGCAGCGATAGAGGAAGAAGAAAAACGCAAGCAGGAAGCCCTTATCAAAAAGGCAAAAGAAGCACGGCAGGAACAAGAGACGGTACAGAACGCCTTTAAGCTGGACGAGATACCGGAAGAAGAGATCTGGGTGGAATATTATAAAAAAGAGGCCAATCGTCTGGAGTTAGTCGTAAGCGAAAAAAACATTGAAATCGAAAGATTAAATTCTGTCGTAAAGCAAAAGGAGCTGTTGTTAGAAAAAGAAAAAAACAATATTCGGGAAGAATTAGTCCGCCTTGAAAATGTGGTTATGGAAAAGGAAGATGAAATAGACAGGCTAAATGTAGTAATTGTGGAAGATCACGAGGAAATGGATCGTCTGAACCTTGTTATTATGCAGAAGGATGTGGAAATAGACTCTTATCGTAAGTCATTAACGGAAAGGAATTCTTAAAATGAAATATATCACCTTTGGAAAAATTGATTCCGGAATGCGTTCCGTGCTCAAAAATATTCCGTATCCAGTGGAATACATTATTACCAATGAACGTGGGTATGAGGAATTTGACGGCAGGAAAGTATACACATCTTCCAAGCTATTTCAGGAACAGCCGGACAATATATTTGTTTTCATTACGGATATGGAACATTATGCAGAGCTTGCAGACCAGATGACCAAAATGGGCTTTTCGGAGGGAAAGCATTTTGCCGGCGCAATAGAATACTTGTACAACCAATGGGAAAACAACGAGTATTTCGATGATTTTTTTACAGTCAGGATAAAGCATATGACAAACTACATCTCGGAAGAAAGCCGATCCGTGCTGGATCTGGGATGTGGTACACGGGAATTGGAAAAGTTTTTAACCGGCACAGGCAATGACAAAGAACCCATTGAATATTGGGGCGCCGACTACGCAGACAGAGGGGACGGAACCATTATCTGCGATTTTAACAAAGGAGAATTTCCCGACAAGGAGGCAGACACCGTTTTCTGTTCCGGCTGTCTGGAGTATATGGAAGACGTTGACGGTTTCCTGCGGAAAATGTGCCGAAGCAGTAGAAAAGAAATCGTGCTTTCTTATTGTCCGTTAGAATATAAAAACGATATCCTTCAGAGAAGGCAGTTAGGGTGGAAAAATCACTTGACCATAAGCAGTCTGGTAAGAAAGATGAAAATATTCGGCTATTCTTTATGCAAGGCGGAAAAATCCATCGGCTGTAATGTAATTTTTAAGTTTATTAATGAACGCCGGAAAATAACGGATTTGATTCAGGACAAACATCTAACTTATTTGGAAGAAGACGCCCTGACAGATCTGATGGAAGCAGTAGCCGTTACCAATAGTCTGTCCGGTTGTATCATAGAAACAGGCTGTGCACTGGGAGGGTCGGGCATATGCATCGCATGGGAAAAAGATACCGGAAAGCCGTTGTATATCTATGATGTATTTGATATGATCCCCGCTCCGGGAGAAAAGGACGGAAAGGACGTGCTCGACCGTTACGACGTGATTCGTCAAGGAAAGTCTCAGGGAATCGGCGGAGATTTGTATTACGGGTATAGGGAGAATCTAATAAAATCGGTAAAAAACAATTTCTGTGACATTTTAGGAATCGGCAGATTACAGGATCGCAGTATCGAGCTGGTCAAAGGATTATTTCAGGACACTTTGCTATGTAAACATCCCGTTGCGTTGGCACATATAGACTGCGACTGGTATGATTCCGTTATGGTCTGTCTGGAGCGCATCGTACCTCAACTGGTGCCCGGAGGCATTCTGGTAATTGATGATTATTACCACTGGTCGGGCTGCCGGGAAGCCGTGGACGAATATTTTAAAGACAAAAAAGAATCTTTTATTTTTGAAAAGAAAAGTCGCCTGCATATTACAAAAAAAGCAGCGCGGAAACGGAGCAAAGCATGAAGTATGGTTTAGTCTATTTTGACGGAACGGATAATATCGGCGACGACATACAAAGTTATGCGGTAATGCAATTTCTGCCCCATATAGATTATCTGATAGACAGGGAACAGCTAAATGAATTTGTAGGTGATACTAAAGAGCCGACGGCAGTAGTCCTAAACGGATGGTTCCTGCACAAGAAATTTAATTGGCCCCCTTCAAAAGATATATACCCTCTTTGTACTTCCCTTCATTTTTCCGTAAATGATTATATGGGAATCGGCTATGATTTTTTGGACGGTATTGGCGGGGAATACCTCAAAAATTACGGTCCTGTAGGCTGTAGGGATTCCAGCACATTGGACATTCTGCAGAAAAAAGGGATTCCGGCCTTCCTGTCAGGATGCGCCACATTGACTCTGCCTGAAAGAGACAGAAAACGTCAGCAGGACTATATATGCCTTGTGGATGTCCCTGAAAACGTCTCCGAAAAAGTATTATCGGACATGGACGGTACGGGAATCCGCATAGAGCAGCCCACCCACACGGTGGACTATATCCATGAACCCCTAAGCTGGCAGGAAAGAATGGAAAAAGTGGAGTCTCTGTTAGATCTCTATCAAAACGCCAAATGTGTAGTCACAAAACGTCTTCACTGCGCCCTGCCTTGCCTTGCCCTCCGGACGCCCGTATTACTTCTGCTGGATCAGGAGAAAGATGATGTTACAAGATATTCCCATTTTGTGGATCTTTTAAATGTATCTTCTACGGAAGAATTTCTAAACGGGGAAGCGGATTTTGATCTGCTTCATCCGCCTGCAAATAAAGAGAATTACCTGTCCGAAAGAAACAGATTGCAGGAATCCATCTCCGCCTTCGTCCGTCATACCGAGAATCATCAGATCAGGGACAACTTCCGGACATGGCAACAGACGGACGACAATCTAATCTATCTCTGGCGGATCAATCTACTGACCGGAGCGGCACTGTATGCCTCCTGTCAAGTGGACCGCCTGCTCCGGGAAAAGAACAGAATTGAAGCGGAAACCTTTGAAAGAGTGCAAAAAATCGCAGGAGAATACCACAGAGATACCAATATTTTAAGGCAGTATCTTGATGAACAGCGGGCAGAAAACGAGAGGCTTGATTCCGTAGTGGCAGAAAAGGACTCGGAAGAAGTCCGGTTAAACGATGTCATTTCCCAAAAGGATCAGGAAATTGCCAGAATCAATCTTGTGATTCAGGAAAAAAACGAAGAAATTGTCAGAATCAACGGCGTTATCACCGAGTTAAACGACATCATTGCAGAGTATAACCAAGCGGCTTCCAAACAAGAAAATACGATTTCCAGCCAAAAAAACACTATCACCAGCCAAAAAAACACTATCACCAGCCAAAAAAACACGATTTCTGACCAGAGCAATACCATTACCAGCCTAAACGATACTATTTTGACTCTAAACGGCATGATTACTTGCCTAAACGATTCCGTAACGGATTTAAAAAAACAGCTGAAGGCCAGAGAAGAAGAGATTGCACTGTGGCAGCTGTTCCACAAAGAAATGGAAGGGTATCTCCGAAGGGAAGAGGAAAGCTCAATGACATGGCTGCTCTTCCATTCCAAAGCTTTTAAAGAGTCCGGCTTTCGTCACAAACTAGGCTTACTGAAAAGAGCTCTATTTAGAAAAAGGGATAAGGAAAAACTCTACTTGGATGATATCACGGGGAGGATACCATGGAATATGGAATAAAGAAAACATTTGATATTCATATTTCCAATCAATGTAAAGGCATCGCAATCATCTGGATGATGTTCCACCATCTCGTGCCTTATACGGAATTTTCCGGCGGGCCGGTGCTCTGTGGGATTTACCTGCCCGGAGTGCTGGGACTCACCGGAAAAGCATGTGTCGGCATTTTTCTTGTCTTAAGCGGCTACGGATTATACAAATCACAGAATCATTACAATAGTATTTTTCAGTTTTATTCCAAAAGGCTTAAGAAAATTTATTTGACTTACTGGATAATATTTGATCTATTTACGGTAATCGGCATCCTCTTTTTTAGCGGCTCGTTTTTATATTTGACAGCGGACCCCTTTACCAGACTCGAAAATCTCCTGTATTCATTAAGCGGAATGCAGTATTTTATAAAGAATTCCGGCTATATGGGGTATAACTCCGCATGGTGGTATATTGGCCTGTGTGTTCTCCTCTATCTTCTATTCCCTGTATTGCAGAAATTATTGGACAAATATCCCAGATGTTTTTTAGGGGGCGCAATTCTGCTCTGCATCTTCTGGCGTGAACAATACTGTTCCTTTATTATGATACGGAAGCTGCTGCAATATCTGCCCCTGTTCGCGGCGGGAATGCTGTCCGCGCATTACAGGATATTTGAGAGGGCAGGTGAAAAGCTGGCAAAAAAGCCTAAATCTTCCACTGCCGTAATAGCGGGAATTCTCATAATATGTATCATTGTAAAATATTATGTCCGCAATAACGTTGATATATGCCTACAGCTTGACTGCATCATAAGCCTTCTGCTCCTGCTGGAAGTTTATCATCTGAACAATGTGAGCGAAGGACATACAACGGCAAAAATATTAACCGTCTTAGGAAGCTATTCCTTTGAAATTTATCTGATCCATTTATTCATTACCAATATGTATACCACCATGTACATATATAGTATAAATGATGCGTTTTGGATGGTTGTGGTTACGTTGTGTGCATCCCTACTGTTTGCAGTACCCATCCAGAAGCTTACCTCCTTTCTCTCCACTCGAAAAGCGCTTTTGAATTTTGCCCTGTCAGGGCTGCTTGCCGCGGGAATCTTGCTTTCTGTTTACGCAGGCTGTTAAGCTCTTCCGGCTGCTTCGGAGCCATTGAAATTTTGTCCGGCGCCGTCAAGCGGCCCTGAAGTTCAGATCCTGACCGGTCAGTACACTAGAAATAAATTAGGACAAAAGATAAAGGAATAATTCATATGATAAAATTAAGAAACTTTCTGATTATCATAATATTAGGGCTGCTATTGGCATCGGCAGTGTGCGGAGGCCTTGCCCTATGGTCAAAGAATAACAGTGTTTACGATTTCTCTTTTACCTCCTTCTCGCATAGAAATCTAAATGACTTTTATGTTTCTTTCCTTAACGACGGAGACACAATCATACAGCCATTTGCGGCAGATGGAAAAGAATTGAATACTTTTCACTTTTTTATCCGGTATAGCACCCCCCCCATTTGTAAAAACGGAGCAATCAATCTGGATCTTATGGATACCGACGGAAATATAGTAACTACGGCATCCTTAGACTGCAAAGGTATTCCGGATAAAGACTGGTTTGGATGGAATTATGACTTTAATACACCTTTGATTCAGGGGAATCTCTATTCTGTCCGCCTGAGAGCTGCAGGAACTGCCGATAACACTTTCGAGCTACGCACTATAGATTCCAATGAAGGAAGAGCAGCACATTTTCCGGATATGTCTTATAACAACATTGTGCAGAAAGGCAGTATTTTAGTGACTGCTCTTTCATTTACGAAAGAAATGACCGGCTATATACCGGAATGTTATCAGAGTATTCTGAAAGTTCTGGCATTATGCGCTGCAATTCTTTTATTAGAACTGTTAATGCTCACTCTATTTATTGACAGGAAGCAGAAAGCGTTCCGCTGCCTTCCCCCTGTCACTATAGGTGTTATAGCCGTTATGATTCCCATGCTTTCCGGAATTTGTTTTTACTACGGCACACGTCCATGGTATGCGTCAAAACCCCCGGTGGCACACGCTTTGGGCGCACCAGAAGGCGCGAATTTGAACACACCGAAACGGATCCTCCACTTCTTCGAGAAGGTGGTGGCCGTTGTGCTCAAATTCTCAAAATAGAGGCCGAGAAGGCGCAGAAAAAGCCCGGAGGGTATAAACTACCCGCCGGGCTCTTTTCGTGCGCTCTGAGGGCTCGTGCGGGGCTCTCAGGGGCATTTATTCGCTATTCCTTGCCGGTGCCTTCCTCGATCTCCACCTCCACCGTGCTTTCGGTGGCCGGAGCTTCGCCAGCGAGCTGCTGCACCGTAGTGGCTGCGATCGTGGTCGCTACGCTGGCCGCGGTAGCCGCTGCCGTGGTGGCTGCTGTTGTCGCTGCCTCCCCGTTGTCCGGGCGTTTGAGGTCGCGGCATACCTGCTCGATCTTGGTGTCGATCCATGCGTCGAAGTCTCCGTAAATCTCATTAAGGGCGGCCACGGCCGTGTCGCCGAGGATCTCCAGCGCTTTGTCTCTGGATTTTTGGAAGGCTTCGAGCTGCTTCTCTTTGGTGAAGCCGCCGGAGCTTTTCAGGGCGTCAACGAAGGTCTGGGCGGTAGACGCCACCGCCTGCTCTACCGCGTCCACGGCCATGTCCATGTATTTGTTCGCGGTTTCGTTGTCGATCTCCTTCTGGAGTCTCGCCGTTTCCCTGCGGAGCAGCGCTACGGCATAGGCCCCGCCCGCCGTGATTAGCAGGCAGAGGACGGGCACGCACGCGCTCACAATTTGCTGCATTGTCTCGTTCATGGTGTTTCCTCCCTTATTTGCTTACTTTGTCGGCGTCCACCCAGCCATAGACTGAGGACTGCCTGTTTGTGTGTACGACATGGTACGGGTGCTTGGCTCCCTTGCTGATCGCCGTCACCTTTGCCGGGCCCGCTTTCGGTCTGCTGCTGGAGCTGGCGGCGTTGGAGCTGGTGTAGTGAGGGCCTCCGGCGAACTGCACCGTGTCGCCGACACTGATCGCGCCGCCTCCGGCGGTTGCCTGCACCGTGCTGGCGTCCACCCAGCCGTAAACGGTGGAGCCGGATCCACTAACTGCGATCAGGTGGTACGGGTGCTTTCCGTTGGGGCTGATCGCCGTCACTTTGGCCTTGCCTGCTTTGCAGGACGGGCCGCTGGTGGCGTTGGCGCTGGTGTAGTGGGTGGATCCGGTGAACTGCACCGTGTCGCCCACCTTGAAGGCCAGAGAGCTGCCAGCAGACGGAGCAGGGGCGGGGGTTCCGGTTCCTGCGGAGCTGGAGCTGCCGGACGTGCTGCTGCCTTTGTACGCCGGGACGCCATAGCCTCTGATGTACCGGCCGTTCACTTTCAGGGTACGGCGGCCCACCGCGTCGCTCATGTTGCCCTCGATCACCTTAATGTCGGAGCCGGTCACACTCTCCACAATGCCGACATGATCCGGCCAGCCGGTATTGTCGCCGACGCCGGAGTCGTCCCAGTCGTAGAAAATGACGTCGCCGGGCTGCGGGACGTGGGCGTCGTTTTCCTGCCATGCTCCGAGCTTCTGGAAAAGCTGGATCATTTGGCCGCACCCGCACTCGGTCGGGATAATGCCGGTCAGGCCGCACTTGATCGCCATAGCCGACACGAAGGTGGCGCACCATGCGTCCGTGTACTTCACCGCGTAGCTTCTGGCGAGTGGCTTGTGCCCGTTGTAAATGTCAATGATCTGGCGGTGGCTGCCGTCGGCTTCTTTGCAGCCTATATACGACGCCGCCGTGCTTACAAGTTTCTGTCTGTCGCTCATGCTGTTTCCTCCTTCCTGCTTTCCGGTCGCTGCCGTGCTCCCGGTGTAGCCGTTGAGCTTGTTCTTTTTGATCTCTGCCTCATAGTCCACAAAAGCGGTGTCCATGTCCACGTCGCCGGAGATACCGGCCACGCGGCCCTTGCTGGAGCTCTGCCACATGTTGAAGGCGTGGCCCGTATATGT
Source organism: uncultured Acetatifactor sp. (assembly GCA_910589655.1). GTDB lineage: Bacteria > Bacillota > Clostridia > Lachnospirales > Lachnospiraceae > Acetatifactor. The sequence continues at coordinate 29,738 of CAJUTJ010000052.1, forward strand.
GGGCGAGGCCGTCCACTGAGCCAGCCAGAAGTCGAAGCGGGCGAGCGCCTGCATGTCCAGACGGTTGCGGGCCCAGTCCGCGTTACAGTAAAAGCTCGCATAATAGCCCGCGGCCTCCAGTGCAGAGCAGAACGCTGTCACCATGTCGGTGAGTGTCTGCTTGCCGAGCCCCGCCTGAGTGCTGTCCTCAATGTCGAAGGCGATCGGGTAGAGGATCCGGCCCTTGTACTTGGCAAGCTGCTGGATCACGAACGCCGCCTCCTTCTTTACGGCCTCCACGGTGAGGGCGTAACTGTAAAAATAGCAGCCGACGGCGATCCCGTTCGCGAGAGCGCCCTCGACATTTTTCTGGTAGAAGTTATCGACGCCGCAGGCTGCCCCGCCCTTGCCGCCGTAGCCGAGCCGGATCATGGCGAACTTTACGCCGTCCCCGGCCACCTTGGCCCAGTCGATCGTCCCCTGCCACTTGGAGACGTCGATCCCTTTAATGCTTGTGCTCATAATGCTGTTACCTCCTATGTGTCGAAGTTGTGCGGCTCCGGTTGCACGCCAGACGCCGCCATGAGCTTGATCTTGTTCTCGGCCTTGGCCTTGGTGTAGTAGAAGCCGGTCGCGCTTGCCATTTCAGCGAACACGGCCGGGATCAGGTAGGCCAGCGCCGAGGTGTCCATGGTGAGCCAGATCATGCGGCAGGAAAAGACGGTGATCGCTATGGTGACGATACTCACGCCCATAAAAACGAGCTTTGAAAACTCGACTTTTTTCTTCTCTGCTGCAGCAGCTTTCAGCTGCCGGATCTGCTTCCTGAGTCTCCGGTTTTCTTCATAAAGCTGCCGGATCCGTTCGGGATCCGGCTCTGCTGTTCCCTGAGCTGTCGCTTCGGGTTCTTCATATTCCTGCATGAGTGCCTCCTTCCTTAGTCGTAGAGAGCCTCGATCCCCTGCCGGGTGAGGAAGTCCTTCTGCGCGTGCTTCACCTTGGCGGCATAGTCGAGGGCCGCGTGCATGTCCCCGTTACAATGAGCGTCCGGGATCCGCTGCACGGCCTTGGCGGTTGCTTCGCCGAGAGCGATCGCCGCCCCGACTCCCTGCACCAGAAGGAGCTCTTGCTGCTCCCTGAGCCGCTCGCGTTTTTCCTCTGCTTCCCTCCGCTCCTTTTCCTCGTCCTCGTGTTTCTTTGCCCGTTTCTGGACTCTCTGCTCGATCAGCCAAAAACAGAAGCCCGTCAGCGCCGAGGGTATGCTGGCGGCGATAATGATTGCTGTTACGTCCATGTGTTCACCTCCTGAGACAGATCGCTGTCCCTCCGTTTGAAAATAATATTTTTCTCGATCCACTTCTGGAGCCCGCGGGTGGCACAATGCCCCAGCATACCGAAGTAGCTCTGCATGGTTGCGTCCACGGCGTCGAAGTCAATTAGCCCGGCCTCGTATTCCTTGGCTATGTACCGCATACGGGCCTTCATTTTCTTGACGGCCTGCGGCGTTGGCTTGCGCCTGCCCGGATAGATCCGGCAGCCCACGAAGGTGACGCCCCGGCAGACAAGGCCGATCGCGGTCTTGCTGTTGAGTTCGAGGTGCAGCACTTCGTTGAGGTATTCCTCAATGAGCACGCGCCACTCGTTCAGCACCTTGGCGTCTTGGTGCAGCAGCACCATGTCGTCCATGTACCGGACGTAGTAGTGGGCCCTGAGCTCGTGCTTGACATACTGATCCAGCTCATTGAGGCAGACGTTCGCGAGCAGCTGGCTGGTGAGGTTGCCGATCGGCATACCTACCTCAAAAAGCCGCTCAGACGGCGGCACCTCGTCGGCGCTCTTGCCCGGAGGCAGGCCGAACGGTGTATGATCGCAGCACACGATCACGCGCATGAGCCAGAGAAAACCGTCCTCTCCGGGATATTTCCGCGATAAAATACCGAGCAGCACCTCATGGTCTACCCGGTAGAAATACTTGGAAACGTCCAGTTTTAAGTAGTGCCAGCGCGGGCCCGGCTTTCTGTCCACCTGCTCGGCCCAGTATTGCAGCCGGTCGGCGGCTCTGGTAGTTCCTTTACCCACGCGGCAGCCGTATGAGTGGTAGATCATGCCGTTGTCGAGCTCTTGGTTGACTTGCAGGTATATGGCCCACTGTACGACGCGATCCCGGAAGCCCAGCGCCATTATGAGGCGGCGCTTCGGCTCTGAGACGTAGAACTGCCGGTACCGGCCCACGGTGTAGGTACGCCACATGAGGTCGTTCTGTATGCCGATCAGGTTTTCCTCCAGATTGGCGGAGAAGGCCACCACGTCGCTGCGGTACCATTTCTCGCTTGCTGCCTCGTGGTATGCTTCGAGCAGGTTCTCCCACGAGTATATTCTCTCCAGAAGGGAGGGCCGGTTTGATGTTTCCATGTCCTCGCTCCTTTACTGTCAAAATAATGGCCCGCGTGTGACACTCCTTGGCGCGTCCGTTCCCCTATGGCCGCCACACCATAGGATCCCGGCCGCCTTCACCCGCTTATGAGGGAACGGCCAGCCTCCGCGGTTTGCCCGCCGCCTCTGGCGACTTTCGCCAGCAGACTGCACGGGCGCTGATCTTTGGCCTTGACGGCCGGGAAATGCGTCCCTTTTGCCTTGCTGTTTCTGCTGAGCCGTAGCCCGCAGACCAAAAACGAATAAGGCGAGAGCGGAGCGGAAGCCCACGTTCCAGTTCACATTCGCGCGGGAGTTGTTGCCGTTGAAGTAGAACACACCAGCGTTCGCACCGTTGTTCCAGTTGCCCCCGCGGATCACGC